>JBBCGQ010000001.1:986666-1315555 GCA_037200845.1 Bauldia sp. | reverse complement strand
GCGCGAGCGGCTCGGCGCAGTCAATCTTCGTGCCGACGAGGAAGCGCGCGAGATCGCGGCACGGCGCGATGCGCTGGTCGGCGAGCGCAACGATCTGGTCGAGGCGATCGCGCGGCTCAGGCAGGGCATCGGCTCGCTCAACCGCGAGGGCCGCGAGCGGCTGATCGCGGCGTTCGAGACGGTGAACGCGCACTTCAAGCGGCTGTTCACGCATCTCTTCGGCGGCGGGCAGGCGGAGCTGCAGCTCACCGACAGCGACGATCCGCTCGAGGCCGGGCTGGAGATCGTGGCGCGACCGCCGGGCAAGAAGCCGCAGATCATGACGCTGCTTTCGGGCGGCGAGCAGGCGCTGACGGCGCTGTCGCTGATCTTCGCGGTGTTCCTTACCAACCCGGCGCCGATCTGCGTGCTCGACGAAGTCGACGCGCCGCTCGACGACGCCAACGTCGTGCGCTTCTGCAACCTGCTCGAGGAGATGGCGCGCACGACCGACACGCGCTTCATCACGATCACGCACAACCCGATCACCATGGCGCGGATGAACCGCCTGTTCGGCGTGACGATGGCGGAGCGCGGGGTGTCGCAGTTGGTCTCGGTGGACCTTGAAACGGCCGAGCGCTTCCGCGAAGCGGGATAGGGTGGCGCGCGGTGATCCGGCGGCCTCGCCCCTCCCTCGCCGTCATTCCCGCGCAGGCGGGAATCCAGTAACTACCGACGGCGCAGCATTGAACTCTCCGCGTGTACTGGGTCCCCGCCTTCGCGAGGACGACAGCGGTGTGGCTGGGCGACTCCTCGCTTGGTACGACCGGCACGCGCGCACGTTGCCGTGGCGCATCTCACCGAAGGCGCGGGCGCGCGGGATCAAGCCCGATCCGTATCGCGTGTGGCTGTCCGAAGTGATGCTGCAGCAGACCGGCGTCACGACGGTGAAGCCGTATTTCGACGATTTCGTTTCGCGCTGGCCGACGGTTGGCAACCTTGCCGCGGCCTCGCGCGACGATGTGCTGAAGGCGTGGGCGGGGCTTGGGTACTACGCGCGGGCGCGGAACCTCAAGGCGTGCGCCGAGGTCGTGGCGCGGGAGCACGGCGGCGTCTTCCCGGACACCATCGAGGGACTGCGCGCGCTCCCGGGGATTGGCGAGTACACGGCCGCGGCGATCGGCGCGATCGCGTTCGACATTCCGGCGGCCGTTGTTGACGCTAATGTCGAACGGGTGGTGGCGCGGCTCTATGCGATACGCGAGCCGCTACCGGCGGCGAAGAAGACGATCCGGGCGCGGCAGGCGGAACTGACGCCCAAGGTGCGGGCCGGCGACTATGCGCAGGCGATGATGGATCTCGGCTCCGCGATCTGCACGCCGAAGAAGCCGGCGTGCGTGCTCTGCCCGATCAACGCAGATTGCGCGGCATTCGCGGAGGGGCGGCAGGAAGACTATCCGGTGCGCGGCGAGAAGGCGGAGCGCCCCCTCCGGCGCGGGGCGGCGTTTGTCGCGGTGCGCGAGGATGGCGCGGTGTTGCTGAGGACACGCGCCGACGCCGGATTGCTCGGCGGGATGACCGAGGTGCCCGGATCGGCGTGGGGCGAGGAGGCAGGGTCGGTGGCGGACGCGCCCTTCCCTGCCGACTGGCGGACGGCAGGCCCGGTCGTGCACGTCTTCACGCATTTCCGGCTGGAATTATCCGTGTATTGCGCGCGTCATGTCGGCGTGGCGAAAGTGCCCCCAGGCTTCTGGTGGTCGGCGCCCGCCTCGCTTCCCGGCGAGGCGCTGCCGAGCGTCATGAAGAAGGCGATCGAGGCGGCGCTTCCCGGCGCCACGAAGAAGGCAAAGCGGGCGGCGTGAGTGAGCGACATCAAGCATATCGTTTTCGATCTTGGGCAGGTGCTGATCGCCTACGACATGGAGGCGCCGTACCGGCGGCTGGTGCCCGACGAGGAATCGCGGCGGAAATTTTTCGCCGACACCGCCATCCACAACTGGAACCTCGAGCAGGACCGCGGCCGCACGTGGGGCGATGCGGAGGCGGCGCTGATCGCGAAACATCCGCACCACGCCGATCTCATCCGAGCCTTCCGCGCCAACTGGTGGGAGATGATCCCCGGGCCGCTCGACGCCAATATCGCGATCGTCGAGGACCTGATCGAGCGCGGGCTCGACGTCACGGCGCTGACCAACTGGGCGCCGGACACGTTCGCCGAGGCCGAGGCGAAGTTTCCCATCCTGCAGCGGTTTCGCGGCATCACGGTCTCGGGGCGCGTCGGGCTGATCAAGCCGGATGCGGAGATCTACGACCTGCATGCGCGCACCTTCGGGCTGACGCCGGGCGCGACGCTGTTCTTCGACGACAATCCGCTGAACGTCGATGGCGCGCGGGCGCGCGGCTGGCAGGCGGAGGTTTATGTTTCGACCGATACGCTGATGTCGGACCTGCGCCGGTACGGGGTGGCGCCGTAGCCTCGGCTACTCCTCCGGCTCGGTCGTGAACATGAGCGGGAAGCCGGCTTCCTTGGCGAGGTCGATCGCCTCCGTTGCCTTGGTCTCGGCGACATCCTTGGTAAAGACGGCGACGACGCAAGCGCCCTTTTGGTGGGCGGTGATCATGATGCGGTGGGCCTGGTCCTCGCTTGTGCGGAACACTGCCTTCAGCACGACGACCACGAACTCGCGCGGCGTGTAGTCGTCGTTGATCAGGATGACCTTGTGGAGCTTCGGGCGCTCCACCTTGATCTCGACCTTGGTGCGGAGCTTGGTGTCGATCTCGGGCATGGCGGCAGAAATAGCGCTCCCGCATGGCGGCGCAAGGCGATTTTCCGGCTTCTCTATTTCCGTCATGGCCGGCTTGTCCCGGCCATCCACGTCTACCGTCGCGTCAAGATAGGTCGTGGATGCCCGGGACACGCCCGGGCATGACGGAGTTTGGTCGCCAGTCCCGACGCAAACCTACAGCCACACCGGATTCGACCACGCCGATTTGCCGGCGGCGTCGGTGACCACCAGGCGGAACCAGTCGCCGGCGAATTTTTCGATCGGCAAGACCGCGCCGGTCTGCTGGCGGCCGATCTTGTGGGCGACGCGCGTGCCGCGGCCGACCAGCGCGACGTTGGCGGCGGGCGAGCAGGCGATGTGCGCCTCGCCGCCCTCGATGGCGAAGTCGCGGATCTCGGGGCCCTGGCTCGAATAGAACAGGCCGGCCTTCATCGCGTCGAGCAGGGCCTCGGGCTCGTTCGCCTCGGCCTTGACCATCATCCAGCCGCCGAAGCCGTCGTCGTATTTGAAATGCGCGTCGTCGGCGGCATAGGCGGTCAGGCGGCGGCCCTCGTCGAGCAACTGGTCGAGCAGATAGGCGCCGTCACCGCGGCCAGATTCGAGCAGGCAGGTGTTGTTGAAAATTTCCACCGCATGCGCGGCTCCGGCCATGGCGCGGCCGTCCTCGATGGTGAGGCCGGACCACGCCGGATGCGCGATGCCGACGAAGGCGCCGGCGGCACGGGCGCGCGCGGCGAGCGCCACGCCGGATTCGTCCGCCGCGGTGTGCCCGAAATCGGCCGGCAGGCCGGCGGCGAGGATGTGCCAGACCTCGCCGTGGCTGTTCGCCGGCGCATGGATCTCGGCGCCAAGGATCGTCGTGAAGCTGTTGGTGCGGAAGGGCATCGTATCGACGATCGGGAAGCCGTACTTGGGCACGAAGTGATCCGACAGGCAGAGAAAATCGTAGCCGGAGTCGCGATAGAGGCGGCAGACTTCCTCCGGCTCGAACGCACCGTCGGAGCGGGTGGAGTGGGTGTGGATGTTGCCGCGGTAGAAGCGGCCGGGGGATGCGAATGCGGCTGTGCCCATGCGCGCGGTCTTAACGCGATTCCTGTGGCGGAGCGATGACGGAAAGCCCGTGAACTTACGGTTCGGCCTCTGCCGGGAGACACCCCTCCCCCAAAACCGCGATGCGGTTTTGGCCCTCCCACAAGGGGAGGGCTCAAGCGGAGTTCCGTCAGGCGCCCGCCGCCGCCATGTCGCGTCTCGCGATCGTGCGCAACGCGTCGATCGGGGCGTTGGCGTAGTGCCAGTAGGTCCAGCCGTTGCAGGCTTCCAGCCCCTGGACCAGCGCACCGACGCGGTGGATGGAGCCGACGTGATCGCCGGCGCGGAGAGTCCCGTCGGCGCGGACTTCGGCGCGGTGGCTGGCGCTGGAGTCGGTGAGGATCGCGCCCGGGGCGATGAGGCCGGTCTCGACCAGCGTGCCGAAGGCGACACGGGGCTCGCCGCGTTTGCCGGCCGAGATTTCGATGGCCGCGTCGGAGCTCGGCGTGACGGCAGCGATGCGGCGCGTCGCAGCTTCGATGTAGACGTCCTCGCGCTCGATGCCGATGAAGTGGCGGCCGAGGCGCTTCGCCACCGCGCCGGTGGTGCCGGTGCCGAAGAACGGATCGAGGATGACGTCGCCGGGCTTCGACGAGGCGAGCAGGATGCGGTGGAGCAGTGCCTCCGGCTTCTGTGTCGGATGGACCTTGCGCCCCTCCCCGCCCTTCAGCCGCTCGTTGCCGGTGCAGATCGGGAACAGCCAGTCGGAGCGCATCTGCAGCTCGTCGTTGGCGGCCTTCAGCGCATCGTAGTTGAAGGTGTAGCCCTTGCCCTCGGGATCGCGACTCGCCCAGATCATCGTCTCGTGGGCGTTGGTGAATCTGCGGCCGCGGAAATTTGGCATCGGGTTGGTCTTGCGCCAGACGATGTCGTTGAGGATCCAGAAGCCGAGATCCTGCAGCGCAGTGCCGACGCGGAAGATGTTGTGATACGAGCCGATGACCCAGAGGGTGCCGTTCGGCTTCAGCACGCGGCGGGCGGCGAGCAGCCAGGCGCGGGTGAAGTCATCGTAGGCGGAGAAGGACGCGAACTTGTCCCAGTCGTCGGTGACCGCATCGACCTCGGACTGGTCCGGGCGGTTCAGCTTGCCTTCGAGCTGAAGATTGTAGGGCGGATCGGCAAAGACGAGATCGACGCTTGCCGCCGGCAGCTTCGCCATCTCGGCGATGCAGTCGCCCTTGAGGATGGTGTCGAGATGGGCCGCACTGCCCGCCTCTTTCCGCGCCAACCGACCCATGGATACGCCCCGCAAACGCAACCCGAACGAAGCGCGGAGCCTGACGGAACAAGGTGAATCCGGGGTTAGGAGGCATGGTTAAGCGGCGGTGAACGGGCGCCCTTCCCGTCGGCGCCCGGCGCGTCTACATAGACGCCGCCGGCCTCCCCCGGCGCCAGCCAGGAACTTTCCGCCAATGCTCTATGCGTTCGACTGCGACGGCGTGCTCGTCGATTCAGAAGTGATCGCCTCGCAGGTCGATGCCGAGATGCTGACCTCGGTCGGCTTCAAGATCGCGCCCGAGGAAGTGACGGTGCGCTTCGCCGGGCTGACCAGCGTCGCCATCCACGACATCGTCGAAAAGGAGATCGGCCGGAAGCTGCCGGGCGATTTCCTGCCGAAGCAGAAGGAGGCGCTCGACCGGCGGCTGGCGCGCGACCTGAAGATTGTCGAGGGCGCGAAGGAGATGCTCTACCGGCTCGAGGGGCCGCGCTGCATCTGCTCCAATTCGACGACCGAGCGGCTGACGATCGAGCTCAACAAGGTCGGGCTCGCGGATCGCTTCACGCACGTGTTCTCGGCGGTGGAGGTCGGCGACCTGCAGCCGAAGCCGTCGCCCAACGTCTACGCGTTCGCGGCGAAGTCGTTCGGCGTGAACCCGCGCGAGATGATCGTGCTGGAGGATTCGGTGTTCGGCGTGACGGCGGCGAAGGCGGCAGGCGCGCGCGTCATCGGCTTCACCGGCGGGGCGCATACCTGGCTCGGCCACGCCGACCTGCTGGTCGAGGCCGGAGCGGAGACGGTGATCCACCGGTTTTCGGAGTTTGCGAAGGTGGCCGAGGCGGTGATGAGCTGGGAAGGGATGGAGTAGGCGCCCCGCTCCTCCTCTCTGTCGTTCCCGCGAAGGCGGGAACCCAGTACACGCGGTCGGCGCGTGCGAGCAATCAACGTCAACGTTTACTGGGTCCCCGCCTTCGCGGGACGACAGTTGTGTTTATTCCGCAGCCTCGGAATACGGCTGCGGCCTTTCCCATTTCAGCTTCGGCGACCTTGCCGCCCGCGTCTCATCCAGCCGGCGGCGCGGGGCGAACTGCGGCGCCTGGTGGAAGGCTTCCGCCTCGCCATTCTTCGCCCGCATCACCAGATCGCGCAGCGTGGCGACGAACAGATCGAGCGACGCTTTCGATTCCGATTCGGTCGGCTCGATGAGCAGCGCGCCGTGGACGACCAGCGGGAAATACATCGTCATCGGGTGGAAGCCTTCGTCGATCATCGCCTTGGCGAAGTCGAGCGTGGTGACGCCGGTGCCGTCGAGGAAATGATCGTCGAACAGCGCCTCGTGCATGCAGGCGCGGTTACCGAAGGGCTGGCTCATCACGTCGGCGAGGCCGGCGCGGATGTAGTTGGCGTTGAGCACGGCATCCTCCGACGCCTGCTTCATGCCGTCGGCGCCGTGGGCGAGCATGTAGGAGAGCGCGCGGACGAACATGCCCATCTGGCCGTGGAAGGCGGTCATGCGGCCGAAGGATTTTTCCGCGCCTTCCTCGCGACGGGTCTCGATGAACGTCGCCTTGCCGGCGGCAACGTGGACGTAAGGCACCGGCGCGTAAGGCGCGAGCGCCGCGGAGAAGACGACAGGGCCGGCGCCCGGGCCACCGCCGCCGTGCGGCGTCGAGAAGGTCTTGTGCAGGTTGATGTGCATCGCATCGACGCCGAGGTCGCCCGGCTTCACCTTGCCGACGATGGCGTTGAAGTTAGCGCCGTCGGCGTAGAAGAACGCGCCGGCGGCGTGAACGGCATCGGCGATGGCCGCGACGTCGCGCTCGAACAGGCCGCAGGTATTGGGATTGGTCAGCATGATCGCCGCGACCTCGGGCGACAAGCGCTTCTTCACCTCCTCGGGATCGACGGTGCCGTCCTCGCGGGCCGGCACATCGACGACCTTGTAGCCGAGCAGCGCGGCGGTCGCCGGGTTGGTGCCGTGAGCGGACTCCGGCACCAGCACGATGCTGCGCCGATCGCCGCGCGCCTCCAGCGCCGCCTTTATCGCCATCATGCCGCAAAGCTCGCCGTGCGCGCCGGCCTTGGGACTGACGGCGACCGTGTGCAGGCCGGTGAGCTCGAGCAGCCAGCGGCCCATCTCGGCAATCAGCTCGACGGCGCCGGGGACGGTCGAGATCGGCTGCAGCGGGTGGATGTCGGCGAAACCGGGAAGCCGCGCCATCTTCTCGTTGAGGCGCGGGTTGTGCTTCATCGTGCAGGAACCCAGCGGATAGATGCCGGCGTCGATGGCGTAGTTCTTCTGGCTGAGGCGGACGTAGTGGCGCATCGTTTCCGGCTCGGACAGTGCCGGAAGGTCAATGGCGGTTTTGCGGGCGAAGGCTCCCAGCTTTGATCCAGTTTTGGGAGACTCGGGCAGATCGACGCCCGTGACGTCGCGGCGGCCGATTTCGAACAGCAGCGGCTCTTCGATCTGGAGGGCGCGGTTCGAGGTGAAGGTTTTGGCGGGCGCGGCGTTCGGCGCGGTGGGCTGGGTCGGGCGGCCTTCGGTCAGCATTGGCTCGTGTCCTGTTTACGCAAGGCGAGGTGCGCGCCCTCCACCGTGCTTCGCACGGTCCCCCTCCCGCGCTTCGCGAGGGAGGACCCGCGCGGTTGTGGTGCTCCCCCGTTTACGGGGGAGCTGTCGGCGAAGCCGACTGAGGGGGCCATCACAGAACCTCCTTCAGCGCCTGGGCATACGCAGCGCGATCAGCTTCGGTGTTGATCTCCGTGGCGGCGACCACGATGAGGTCGCGGAGCGCCGGGTTATCGTGTTCGAGGCGTGAGACTGGGACGCCGCCGAGGACTCCCCTCGCCGCGAGTTTCTCGATCACGATCGCTGCGTCGCCGGGGATGCGGATCGTGAATTCGTTGAAGAACGCCTCGTTGAGGACGGTTACGCCGGGAACCTCGGAAAGAGATTCGGCCAGCGCCACCGCGTTGGCGTGGTTGAGCGCGGCCAGGCGCGAGAGGCCGAGTTCGCCGAGCAGCGTCATGTGGATCGTGAAGGCGAGCGCGCAGAGACCGGAGTTGGTGCAGATGTTGGAGGTCGCCTTGTCGCGGCGGATGTGCTGCTCGCGCGTCGACAGCGTCAGCACGAAGCCGCGCTTGCCTTCGGCGTCGACCGTCTCGCCACACAGGCGGCCCGGCATCTGGCGGACGAATTTCTGGCGCGTGGCGAAGAGGCCGACGTAGGGGCCGCCGAAGGTCAGCGGGTTGCCGATCGACTGGCCCTCGCCGACGACGATGTCGGCGCCCTGCGCGCCCGGCGGCTCGATGGCGCCCAGCGCCACCACCTCGGTGAAGACCGCGACGAGCAGCGCGCCGACGCTGTGCGCCTTCTCGGCGATCGGGCGGAGGTCGATCAGGTGGCCGTAGAAGGACGGCGACTGGACGACGACGCAGCTCGTGTCGGCGTCGATCGAGGCGAGGATGTCCTCGGTGTTGCCGGGATCGGCGGGGAGCGGGACGATCGCGTCGCCGGCCATGCGCGACACCGTCTCGACGACGCTGCGGTATTGCGGATGCAGGCCGCCCGACAGCACCGCCTTGCGGCGCTTGGTCAGGCGGTGGGCCATGAGCACCGCCTCGGCTGTCGCGGTCGAGCCGTCGTACATCGAGGCGTTGGCGACCTCCATCGCGGTGAGGTTCGCGACCTGGGTCTGGAACTCGAACAGGTATTGCAGCGTGCCCTGCGCGATCTCGGGCTGGTACGGCGTGTAGGACGTCAGGAACTCGGACCGCTGGATCAGGTGATCGACGCTCGCCGGGACGTGGTGGCGGTAGGCGCCGGCGCCGACGAAGAACGGGACACTCGCGGCGGCGGTGTTCTTCGCCGCCATCTTGCCCAGCGTGCGCTCGACCTCGATCTCGCTTTTCGTCGTCGGCAGATCGACGAGGCCCTTGAGGCGCCTGGCGGCGGGGATGTCGGCGAACAGATCGTCGATCGACGGGACGCCGATCTTCGCCAGCATCGCGGCGCGGTCTTCGTCGGTGTTCGGCAGGTAGCGCATATGCGTTTTTCCTAGTCCTCGACGGTCTCGAGGAAGGCGGCGTAGGCCTCGCCGTCCATGAGCGCGTCGAAGTCCTTCGTGTCGGCGATCTTCAGCTTGAAGAACCAGCCCGCGCCTTCGGGATGCGTGTTGACGCTGCCCGGCGCGTCGGCGAGTGCGGCGTTGATCTCGGTGACCTCGCCGGCGACAGGCGAGAAGATTTCGCTCGCGGCCTTCACCGACTCGACGACCGCGGCCTCGTCGCCCTTGGCGAATTTCTTGCCGACGGCGGGGAGCTCGACGAAGACGATGTCGCCGAGCTGCTCCTGCGCGTACTCGCTGATGCCGACCGTTGCGGTGTTGCCTTCCAGGCGTATCCATTCGTGGTCGCGGGTGTAGCGAGTGGTCATGCGGCGGTCTCCGAAGTAATGGCGTGGGAAAGAGCCCGACCCTCACCCGAAATCGCTTTGCGATTTCGACCTCCCCGCAACGGGGAGGTAAGACAAAGGCGGGTGGTCATGGCGATCCTTTGCGGAAGTAGCGGTGAGGAACGAACGGGAGCGGCGCAACCGTCGCGGCCTGGGTGCGGCCGCGGACGCTGACGCCGAGTTTGGTGCCCGGCGCGGCGTGTGCCGGCGGGACGTAGCCCATGGCGATGGGGCGGTTGAGGCTCGGCGCGAAGCCGCCGCTGGTGACGATGCCGATCCTGGTGCCGGCGGCGTCGGTGATATCGGCGCCGTCGCGGGCGGGGGCGCCTTCGACCAGCAGGCCGACGCGAATGCGGCTGGGGCCGTTGGCGACTTCGGCAAGGATGCGCTCGGCGCCCAGAAAATCGCGGGCCTCGCGGCGGCGCTTCGATACGGCGAAGGCGAGGTTGCCCTCGATCGGGCTTGTCGTCTTGTCGAGGTCGTGGCCGTAGAGCGGCAGGCCGGCTTCCAGCCGCAGCGAGTCACGGGCGCCGAGGCCGACCGGCCTGACGCGGGAATCGGCGGCGAGAAGGTTCCAGAATTCGACGGCGTGCCCCGGGGCGACGAGGAATTCGTAGCCGTCCTCGCCGGTGTAGCCGGAGCGCGAGAAGACGACGCGGCCGCCTTTGTAGGCGAACGAGCCGCAGCCCATGAAACCGACGTCGGCGAGCTCCGGCGCCAGCAGGTCGCGCGCGACGGCGGCGGCTTCGGGGCCCTGCAGCGCGATCAGCCCGGAGATGTCGCTGCGGTTGAGCGTGCCGCGATCGGCGACCGCGACGGCGATGCGGGCGAAGTCGTTATCCTTGGTGTCGGCGTTGACGACGACGTAGAGCATCCCCGACAGAGCGGGATCGCGCGGGCGGCCGATCATCAGATCGTCGACGATGCCGCCCTCGTCGTTAAGCAGCAGCGTGTAGCGCATCTGGCCGAGCTTGAGGCCGCGGATGTCGCCGGAGACCAGCGGCTCGATCAGCGCCGCGACGGCAGCATGGTCCTTGTCAGGGTCGCCGGACTTCTTGCCGAGGATGAGAAACGACGGGCCCATATGCGACACGTCGAACAGGCCGGCGTGCTCGCGGGTCCATTTGTGCTCGGCGATGATGCCCGTCGGGTATTGCACCGGCATCGAATAGCCGGCGAACGGCACCATGCGCGCGCCCAGCGCGCGATGCGTCGCGGCGAGCAATGTCTCGCGCAGATCGGAATGGGGCGCAGGTTCGGCCAACGGCGATCCTCGGCAGTGACGGGTTCGCGATACCGGGCGACCCTGCCCGACTCGCGCCCCCTCTGTCCGAGGACCTGAGAGATTTCCCGCGCGAATTCTTTCTGGTCGCTCTGCCGGACGGAAAGGTGGTTCACGCCTTTCCTGGCAGCGCTCCAGTCGCGCGGTTACTCCTTCGGTGAGCAGGCAACGCGCCTGCCGCTTTCCAGAGTGTCGCCGACCGTCCGGTCCTTTTGCCTGAGAGTTTCCGGGGCGGTTGCTCCTTCGGCGCCGAGCACTTGCTCGGTCTCTCCCGGCGGTCGTGGCAGTCTGCCGGGATGCGACTCCTACCTCCCGGCGGAGGTCACAATAAGTGGGGCGGCGGTTGAGTCAATCGCGGCATGTGCAGGGTTGTCATGCCCGCGCAGCCGGGATCAGCCCGTCGGCGTCGGTGTCTTGGGCTTCGGCGTGCCCTCGTCGTAGCCGACGTAGATGATCAGGTCGCGGTCCTGGGGGCCGACCTCGAAGCTGATGTTGTCGACGACCGCGGTGAAGTCCGAGGCGTATTGCGGGGCCGAGATCGTGACCGGGACCTTGGTCACGTCGGAATAGAAGATGTGGTTGTCTTCCTGCTTGATGATCGCAACGCGCAGCGGCAGGACAAAGTTGCCCGGCTTGCCGAGCGGGCCGGCGGTCAGGCGGCCGGCGATGCCGACCTTGATGAGCAGCGCGCTGCCGGCGTAGTGGCATTCGCGGGCGAGCTTGGTGAGCGAGGCCTGGTAGCGGGCGAAGTTCTGGTCGTCCTCGTGGCCCTTCTCGTAGATCGCCAGCGTCTCCGTGCCGGTGCGTATCTGGACCGGCGGGCAATAGCCCTGGCTGAGGTAAGCCTCGAAATTCGCCTGGTCGGAGCCCGGGGCGGCGGTCGAATTTATCGTGCCGCCGCTTATGACCACGGCCGCGGCGGACGGCCGGCCCGGGCCGCCCGACTGGCAGCCGGCCAGGAAGGCGAGGCCGAGGGCGGCGAGGAGCAGGCGAGAATCGACGGAGGGCATGAAGGCAATTCCCCAGAGTATTGCGGCCTTTCTATAGCAGCGGCGATTGCCTAAAGCGACGGCAGTCGGCGGCAATCCCCTGCCCGGCGTGCTTGCATTCGAGGCGCGGCGGTGGCTAGGGTCGGACAAGTCTAAGGCGCGGCGGAAGGCGTTGTTTGCGCTCATGGAATACGTAAGCACCCGCGGGCAGGCGCCCACGCTTTCCTTTTCCGACGTATTGATGGCCGGGCTTGCCACCGACGGCGGGCTCTACGTGCCGGCCTCGTGGCCGCAGATTTCGCGCGCCGCAATCGCGGGCTTTGCCGGGCGGTCCTACCCCGACGTCGCTTTCGACATCGTCCAGCCGTTCGTCGGCGCCGACATCGGCGAAGCCGACCTGCGGCGGATGATCCGCACCGCCTATGCCGGCTTCGGCGACAAGGCGGTGGCGCCGCTTCGCGAGATCGCGCCCAATTCGTATGTGCTGGAGCTGTTCCACGGCCCGACGCTCGCCTTCAAGGACGTGGCGATGCAGCTCCTGGCGCAGCTTATGGACCATGTGCTGGCCAAGCGCGGCAACCGCATCACCATCGTGGGAGCGACATCGGGCGATACCGGCGCGGCGGCGATCGAGGCGTTCCGCGGGCACGCCAACATCGACGTGTTCATTCTTTTCCCGGAGGGACGCGTTTCGCCCTTCCAGCAGCGGCAGATGACGACGACGGGGGCCGCCAACGTCCACCCGATCGCGATCAAGGGCACGTTCGACGACTGCCAGGCGATCCTCAAGGCGCTGTTCAACAAGCGCGACTTCCGCGAGGCGGTGTCGCTGTCGGGCGTCAACTCGATCAACTGGGCGCGGATACTCGGACAGATCGTCTACTACTTCACCGCCGCGGCAGCACTTGGCGCGCCGGAGAAGCGCGTGTCCTTCACGGTGCCGACCGGCAACTTCGGCGATATCTTCGCCGGCTACGTCGCCAAGAAGATGGGGCTGCCGATCGAGACGCTGGTGATCGCCACCAACGTCAACGATATCCTGGCGCGGACGATCGCGACCGGGCGCTACGAGGTGCGCGGCGTCAATGCGACGACCTCGCCGTCGATGGACATTCAGGTGTCGTCGAATTTCGAGCGGCTGCTGTTCGAGGCTTATGGGCGGGACGCCGCCGCGGTCCGCGCCCTGATGGCGGACCTTGCCGCCTCCGGCTCGTTCGCGATCGCGCCGCATGCCCTCGGCCTGATCCGGGCAGATTTTGCCGCCGGCAGTGCGGACGAGGCCGAGGTCGCCGAGACCATCGCGCGGACGCTGAATGCCAGCGGTTTCCTGCCCGATCCGCACACCGCCGTAGGCCTCGCCGTGGCGCGGCGGTTCGCGCTGCCGCACGTGCCGATGGTGACGCTTGCCACCGCGCACGCGGCAAAATTTGCCGACGCAGTAAAGGCGGCAGCCGGCGTAGAACCGGCGCTTCCCGTGGGCTTTGCCCCTGTCATGGCGAAGGCGGAGCGCTACGTGACACTTGCCAACTCCGGCCAAGCGGTCGAAGACCATATCCGTGCGGCGAGCCGCGCGACTGCCGAGAAAGTATAGAGCCGATGACCGTTCGCCTGTCGCGTCTGCCTTCTGGTCTCAGCGTCGTTTCCCATCCCATGGACCATCTGGAGAGCACCGCGCTCGGGATATGGGTCGGCACCGGATCGCGCGGCGAACGCGACAACGAGCACGGGCTTTCGCATCTGCTCGAGCACATGGCCTTCAAGGGCACGCGCAAGCGCTCGGCCATCGAGATTGCCGAGGAGATCGAGGCGGTCGGCGGCGAGGTGAACGCCGCGACCAGCGTCGAGACGACCTCGTACTACGCCCGCATCCTCAAGGACGACGTCGGCCTGGCGGTCGACATCCTCGCCGACATCCTGCGCAACTCGGTCTTCGATCCAGGCGAGTTGGAGCGCGAGCAGCACGTCATCGTGCAGGAGATCGGCGCGGCGCAGGATACGCCGGACGACAAGGTCTACGACCTGTTCACCGAAGCCGCCTTCCCCAACCAGCCGATCGGGCGCTCGATCCTCGGCACGCCGGAGACAGTGGAAGCGACGCGACCGGCGATGCTCGACGAATATCTCGGGCGGCACTATCGCGGGCCGAACATGGTGCTCGCCGCGGCCGGCGCGGTCGATCACGACCTGCTGGTGAAGCTTGCCACCGAGAAGCTCGCCGATCTTTCTCCTCTTGCCGGCCCCAAGCCGCCGAAGGCGACCTATCGCGGCGGCGACCTCCGCGAGACGCGCGACCATCTGCAGGAAACGCAGGTGATGGTCGGCTTCGAAGGCCGGCCGTACACCGCGGATTCCTACTACACGGCGCAGCTTCTGGCGGCGGTGATCGGCGGCGGGATGTCGTCGCGCCTGTTCCAGGAAGTGCGCGAGAAGCGCGGCCTCTGCTACTCGATCTACGCCTTCCACTGGGGCTTCTCGGACACCGGCATGTTCGGCGTGCACGCCGCGACCGGGCCGGACGACGTCGCCGAGCTGCTGCCGGTGATGCTCGGCGAGCTGGAGCGGGCGGCACACGATATCGACCAGCGGGAACTCGACCGGGCGCGGGCGCAGCTCCGCGCCGGCCTGCTGATGACGCTGGAGTCGCCCACCGGCCGGGCCGGGCAACTGGCGCGGCAGATATTGCTGTTCGGCCGGCATATCCCGACCACGGAACTCGTCGCCAAGGTGAACGCGATCAGCGTCGCCGACGTGCGCAAGCTTGCCGGCGATATCTTTACCGGCTCGCGCCCGACGGTCGCGGCGGTCGGCGCGCTCGGCGGCATGATGGATCATGACGCGATCGCGCGCCGGTTCGGTGCGCACGCGACGGTGTAGCGATGGCGTTCCTCCGCTCCATCACCAACAACGCCACGCACCCGACGCTGCGCGGCGACCGCGTCGTGCTGCGCACGCCGGGCATCGCCGACTTCCCCCAATGGGCGAAGCTCAGGGAGGAGAGCCGCGCGTTCCTGGCGCCGTGGGAGCCCGTGTGGCCGAGCGACGACCTCACCAAGCTCGCCTTCCGCCGGCGGCTCCGGCGCTACCAGCGCGAGATTCGCAACGGCACCGGATACCCGTTTTTCGTGTTTGCCGCCGACGGCGAGACGCTGGTCGGCGGGCTGACCATGGGCCAAGTGCAGCGCGGCGTCGCGCAGACGGTGACGCTCGGCTACTGGATGGGCAAGCCGTACGCCGGCAAGGGGCTGATGACCTCGGCGGTGCGCGCGGTGGTCAACTTCGCCTTCGAGACGCTGCATCTTAACCGTGTCGAGGCGGCCTGCCTGCCGCACAACGCCGCGTCCATCCGCCTCCTCGAAAAGGTCGGATTCCAGCGCGAGGGCTACGCCCGCAAATACCTCTGCATCGACGGGCGCTGGCAGGATCACGTGCTTTATGGGCTGGTGCGCGACGACCCCCGGACCTGAGCTGCGTCCGCTCTCCCCAGGGTTTGCTGCATGGCTAACGATTGCCCTGTCGCGCCCCGGCCATCCGCATAGTAGAGTTTCGAATCGCCCGAGGGATCCGGAGGATCGTTTGTCGTTCGCGCGTCGGATCGCGGCTTTTCTGCTCCTTCTTCTGGCGTTCGGCGTCTCGAGTCTCCCGGCCTTTGCGCTCGAGGCGGCATCGGTTCCGCTGGACGGGAAGACGCTCGACCTGACGAAGGCGGTGCAGCTCTTCCGCCAGCCGGACGACCGCATCCAGATTTCGACGGCACCGGGCTCCGACGGCATCGTGCGGCGCATCGAAGTGCGGGCGCGGGAAAACCCGGGCGGGGCTTCCAACTGGGCGGTGTTCGCGCTGACCAACGGCGGCGACCAGCAGATCGACCGGCTGCTGGTGGCGCCGCACTTCCGCCTCTCCGGCTCCGGACTGTTCTGGCCCGACCTCGGCGCGGCGCGCATCGCGGCAATCACGCCCTCGCAGGGCTTCGCGCCGGACAAGCAGGACAGCCAGGACGCCGACGTCTTCCGCATCACGCTCGACCCCGGCGCGGTCGTCACCTTCGTCGCGGAACTGCGCACGCCCGAATTGCCGCAGCTCTATCTCTGGGACAGCGACGCCTACAAGGACTCGGTCAACAGCTACACGCTCTATCGCGGCATCGTGCTCGGCATCGGCGGCCTGCTCGCGCTGTTCATGACCATCGTGTTCGTAGTGCGCGGCACCGCCATGTTCCCGGCGACCGCGGCGCTCGCCTGGGCAGTGCTCGTCTACCTCTGCGTCGATTTCGGCTTCTGGAACCGCGTCATCAACATCGCGCCGGGCGCCGACCAGTCGTGGCGCGGCGGCGCCGAGGTGTTCCTCGCCGCGTCGCTGGTCATCTTCACGTACACCTACCTCAACCTCAACCGCTGGCATGTGCGCTATCGCGACGTGACCATCGGCTGGCTGATCGGGCTTGCCGTGCTGCTCGGTGTCGCCGTGATCGAGCCGTCGGTCGCTGCCGGCATCGCGCGCTTCTCCATCGGCCTGACGGGCATCCTCGGCTTCGCGGTCATCGTCTATCTCGCCACCCATAAGTACGACCGCGCGATCATGCTGATCCCGACGTGGGTGCTGCTGCTGGTGTGGACCTTCGCGGCGTGGCTGACGGTTACCGGCAGCCTCGCCAACGACGTGGTGCAGCCGGCGCTTGCCGGCGGGCTGGTGCTGATCGTGCTCCTCATCGGATTCACGGTGCTGCAGCATGCCTTCGCCGGCGGCGTCATCACGCACGGGCCGCTCGGCGAGACGGAGCGGAAGGCGCTGGCGCTGACCGGCGCCGGCGACGTGGTCTGGGACTGGGACGTGGCCCGCGACCGCATCTACACCGGCCCCGAAGCCGAGGATCTGCTGGGCCGCAAGCGCGGGACGCTGGAGGGACCGGCGCGCGACTGGCTGGAGATACTGCACCCCGGCGACCGCGACCGCTTCAAGACGACGCTGGATACGGCCGTGGAGCTTCGCCGCGGGCGCATCGCGCAGGACTTCCGCCTGCGCGCCGAGGACGGGCACTATCGCTGGTTCCATCTCCGCGCGCGGCCGATGCTCGGCACCGACGGCGAGGTGCTGCGCTGCGTTGGCACGCTGCTCGACGTGACCGAGGAGCGGAACGCCGAGGAGCGGCTGCTGCACGACGCGGTGCACGACAACCTCACCGGCCTGCCCAACCGTCAACTATTCCTCGACCGCCTCGGCTCGGCGATCACGCGCGCCACCGCCGAGAACACGACGCGGCCGTCGGTGTTCATTCTCGACATCGACCGGTTCAAGCAGGTGAACGACGGCTTCGGCATCGCGGTTGGCGATTCGATCCTGCTCACCATCGCGCGGCGCCTCGCCCGCCTGCTCAAGCAGCAGGACACCCTCGCCCGGCTTTCCGGCGACCAGTTCGCGTTCCTGCTCATCTCGGAAAACCAGCCGGAGCGGATCGCGGCCTTCGCCGAATCCGTGCGCCGGACGCTGCGCGCGCCGATCACGCTCGGCGAGAAGGAAATTTTCCTCACCGCCTCGATCGGCATCGCCATGCACGACGGCAAGCAGAACGAGCCGGAGGAGGTGATCCGCGATGCTGAGATGGGGACGTATCACGCCAAGCGGCTGGGCGGCGACCGCATCGAGGCGTTCCGCCCTGCCCTTCGCCAGCACGGCAGCGACCTCGCCACGCTGGAATCGGATCTCCGCCGCGCGCTCGGGCGCGAGGAGATCAAGGTGCTCTACCAGCCCATCGTGCGGCTGGAGGACAAGACAATCGCCGGCTTCGAAGCGCTGGTGCGCTGGGATCATCCGAAGCTCGGGCGCATCCCGCCCTCGGATTTCGTGCCGCTCGCCGAGCGCACGGGGCTGATCATCCCGCTCGGCCTGTTCGTGCTCGATCGCGCAGCGAAGCAGCTCGCCGACTGGCAGGAGGGCCTCGGGCGCAACACGTCGCTGTTCGCATCGGTCAACGTCTCCAGCCGCCAGCTTCTGCGACACGACCTGATCAACGACGTGAAGGCCGTGCTGGTGCGCTCCAACCTCAAGCGCGGATCGCTGAAGCTGGAGGTGACCGAAAGCCTGGTGATGGAGAATCCGGAATACGCGGCACAGGTGTTGTCGCGCGTCCGCGAACTCGGCGCCGGGCTATCACTCGACGATTTCGGCACCGGGTATTCGTCGCTGTCCTACCTGCAGCGCTTCCCGTTCGACACGATCAAGATCGACCAGACCTTCGTGCGCGGCCAGGGGCTCGGCGACCGCCGCGTCATCCTGCGCTCGATCATCACGCTGGCGCACGATCTCGGCATGGACGTCGTGGCGGAGGGGGCGGAGTCGGAGGCGGATGCCGACGAGCTGCTCGAGCTCGGCTGCGAGTTCGTGCAGGGCTTCCTCTACGGCCAACCGATGACGGCGGCCGAGGCCAGCCGCCTGATCTTCCGCAAGGCCGACGTCGACGAGGACGAGGCGATCGGGGCCTAACCTTGACAGCGACGGGGCTGGAGCCCAATTCAGCCGCCATGGCCGCCAAGCCGCATCTCGACGTCCTGCTCTGTAGCCCGCGCGGATTCTGCGCCGGCGTCGACCGCGCCATCCAGATCGTCGAGCTGGCGCTCGAGAAATACGGCGCGCCGGTCTATGTGCGCCACGAGATCGTGCACAACCGCTATGTCGTCGATGGGCTGAAGGCGAAGGGCGCGGTGTTCGTCGAGCATCTCGCCGAGATCCCGGAGACGACGCAGCCGGTGATCTTCTCGGCGCACGGCGTCGCCAAGGCGGTGCCGGACGAGGCGCGGCTGCGCAATCTCTTCCATCTCGATGCGACCTGCCCGCTGGTCACCAAGGTGCACCGCGAGGCGGAGATTCATTTCAAGCGCGGACGCGAGATCGTGCTGATCGGGCACGCCGGGCATCCGGAGGTCGCCGGCACCATGGGGCAGTTGCCGGAGGGCGCGATCACGCTGATCGAGACCGAGGCGGATGCACGCGCCTTCCAGCCGAAGTCGGCGAAGCAACTGGCGTTCATCACGCAGACGACGCTGTCGGTCGACGACACCGCCGCGATCGTCGCGATCCTGTCGGCCCGCTTCCCGGAGATGGTGGCGCCGCACAAGGAAGACATCTGCTACGCCACGACCAACCGGCAGGAAGCGGTGAAGCGTATCGCCTCGAGCATCGATGCGATGATCGTGATCGGCGCGCCGAACTCGTCCAACTCGCAGCGGCTGCGCGAAGTGGCGGAACGGGCCGGATGCCCAGTATCGCTGCTGGTGCAGCGGGCATCGGAGATCGACTGGACGCGGCTGGGCAATATCCGGCGCGTCGGCATCACCGCCGGGGCGTCGGCGCCGGAGGTGCTGGTCGAGGAAGTGATCGACGCGTTTGCGGCGCGCTTCGACGTCAAGGTCGAGGCGGTCACCGCCGCCGAGGAGTCGGTGACCTTCAACCTGCCGCGGGCGTTGCGGGAGCCGACTGCGGCATAGTTCAGCGCGTGGGGATCGTCCCGGGTCCCGCTTTCGCGGAGACGAGCGGAGCAGGCGTCAGCTATCGAACAGCAACGCGATGCCGACGATGACCAGCGCCATGCCGGCGAGGTCGCGGCCACTCAGCTTCTGCGTGAACAGGCGGCGCGAGATGGCGCCGGCGATCAGGATCTCGACCAGCCCCAGCGTGCGGACGCGCGCCGGCGACTGGATGGCGAACGCCAGGAACCACATCTCCGAAGCGAAGGCGCCGAGGAAGCCGGCCGGCAGCGATGGGCGCCAGGCGCGGAGCACGCCTCGCAGCACGTCCGGATCGCGGAACCAGAGCCACGCCGACAGCAGCACGGTCTGGATTGCCAGCGACAACGCGAGCGTGACGGTCGCCGCCGGGATGTAGTCGGCGTTGAGCGCGCCGATGCCGCCGCGGAACGCGACCGCGGCGAACGCGAACAGGCCGCCCGAGACGATGCCGAGGATCGCCGGGCGCCACGAGAAGATTTCCCCGCCGGCCTTTGACGGCCACGACAGCGCCAGCACACCGGCGGTGGCGACGAGGATCGCGGCGGCAAGCACCGGCGTCACCTGCTCGCCGAGGAAGACGACCGCGAACAGCGCGACCTGCACCGGCTCGGTCTTGGTGTAGGCCGTGGTGACCACGAACGAGCGCTCGCGCATCGCTGCCAGCATCAGCGCGGTGGCAACGATCTGGCTGACGGCGCCGAGCGCGGTCCACGTCACGGTCGCCATGGTCAGCGCCGGCAACGGCCCGGCGAACACGGCGACGATCGCCAGCGCCAGCAGCCCGAACGGCAGGCCGAACAGGAAGCGGATATGGGTCGCGCCGGCGGTGCCCAGCGTCTCGGTCAGGCTGCGCTGGGTGGCGTTGCGGAAGGTCTGGGCGGTCGCGGCGATGAGCGTGAATACGACCCAGGCCCATGCGGGGGCGGTCATTGCGGCAAACTTTCGGGGACGGCGTTTGGACGGGCGTTGCCTAGCACGGCGCGGCGTGGGATCAAACGCGCCGGAGTGTCCTGGCAATGGCCGTCTACACCGAAATCCCCGACGAGGCGTTCGACGCCTTCATGGCGAAGTACGACCTCGGCGCCGTGCTGTCGCTGAAGGGGATCGCCGAGGGCGTCGAGAACTCGAACTATCTTCTCTCGACCGAGCAGGGGCAGTTCATCCTCACGCTCTATGAGAAGCGGGTCGACCCGGCCGACCTGCCGTTCTTCATCGGGCTGATGGAGTATCTCGCCGGGCGCGGCATCTCGTGTCCCCTGCCCGTCCGCGACAGGAGCGGCATGGCGCTCGGCATGCTTGCCGGACGGCCGGCCGCGATCGTGACGTTTCTTTCCGGGCTCGGCGTGCGGCGGCCGACCGCGCAGCATTGCGGCGCCGTCGGCGAGGCGCTGGCGCGGCTGCATCTTGCCGGCGACGGATTCGCGCTGAAGCGGAAGAATGCGCTTTCGGTCGAAGGCTGGCGGCCGCTGTTCGAGATGTGCACCGGGCGCGCCGATACCGTGCAGATGGGGCTTGGCGCGGAGATCAGCGACGAACTCGGCTTCCTCGAGACGCATTGGCCGAGCGGACTGCCGAGCGGCGTGATCCACGCTGACCTCTTCCGCGACAACGTCTTCTTCCTCGCCGGCAAGCTGTCGGGGATCATCGACTTCTATTTCGCGTGCAACGACATGCTCGCGTACGACGTCGCGATCTGCCTCAACGCGTGGTGCTTCGAGGTGGACGGATCGCTGAACGTGACCAAGGCGCGGGCGCTCCTCGGCGGCTATCAGGCGGTGCGTAAATTCGACGCCGATGAAATCGCGGCGCTGCCGCTTCTGGCGCGCGGATCGGCGCTGCGCTTCCTGCTGACGCGGCTCTACGACTGGCTCGAGGTGCCCGAGGGCGCGCTGGTCGTGCCCAAGGATCCGCTCGAATATTACCGCAAGCTCCGCTTCCACCGCAGCGTGACGGACGCCAGCGCCTACGGGCTGACGGCGTGAGCGATAAGAAGCGCGTCGAGATCTGGAGCGACGGCGCCTGCTCGGGCAATCCCGGGCCGGGCGGCTGGGGCGCCGTGCTGATGTGGGACGGGCACGAGAAGGACCTCAAGGGCGGCGAGGCGCTGACCACCAACAACCGCATGGAGCTGACCGCGGCGATCGAGGCGCTGTCGGCGCTCAAGGGCCCGACGGCGGTCGATTTCTACACCGACTCGCAATACGTGCGCGGCGGCGTCATGGGCTGGGTGGCGGGCTGGAAAAGGAACGGCTGGAAGACGAGCGATCGTAAGCCGGTGAAGAATGTCGACCTGTGGCAGAAGCTCGATGCTTTGGCGGCCAAGCATGACGTGAAGTGGCACTGGGTGAAAGGGCATGCGGGCACGCACGGCAACGAGCGGGCGGACGTGCTGGCAAACGAGGGATGGCGCCGTTCAAGCCGGCGAAGCGGAAGTAGCTTCTGCTCTGTGCCGCTGTCGGCCTCGCCACCCGCGCTGCCGCCCGGGCGATGGCGGCTCCGCCGCCACCTCCCCACCACTGTCATCCTTCGGCGCGGCGGAGCCGCGACCGGAGGACCTATCGCGGCATAATCATTATTGGAGCGATATGCTGAAGCTGGTCCTCCGGTCGGCGCTGCGCGCCGCCGAAGGATGACAGCGGGGGGCTGATGGCGTCGTTGAACTACACGCTGCTGTCATGCCGGGCAGGCGGGCATCCGGTAAGCAACGAACGGTCAATGTGTACTGGGTCCCCGCCTTCGCGGGGACGACAGTCAGTGGATTTTAAAGCTGCCCCAGAATCGTCGCCGCGCCCGTCGTCTGGATGCCCTTGCCGCCGTCCGGCTCGAAGTTCAGCGTCTTGACGACGCCGTCTTCCACCAGCGCCGAGAACCGGCGGACGCGGGTGCCCATGCCGGGGATCTTGATGGCGAGGCCCAGCGCGCCGGCGTAGACGGCGTCGCCGTCGGCGACGAAGTCGATCTTGCCGTGGCCGCCGAGCGACTCGCTCCAGGTCTTCATGACGTGATGGTCGTTGACGGCCATGACGACGATGCGGTCGACGCCCTTGGCTTTCAGCTCGCCGGCGTGGGTGACGAACTGCGGGATGTGCGCCTTGTGGCAGGTCGAGGTGAAGGCGCCGGGGACGCCGACGAACACCACCTTCTGGCCCTTGAAGAGATCGGAGACCGGCACTTCCTTCACCGAGTCGTCGTCCTGCTTTACCCGGAACGTGCCTTCCGGAAGGCGATCGCCCACCTTGATCATGTCGCTGCTGCCTGTTGCTAGTTGAGGGTGAGAGTCTGGTCTATCGCCTTGGCGCCGGACTGGATAGTCAGCCGGAATTTCGCGCCGGCGATCGGCGTCTTGGCGCCGGTGCGGGAGAACGCGACATCCCACGCGGGCTTGTCGCCCGGGACAAACTCGGGCGTGTAGGGCGCCCAGTCATCCGGACCTTCGACGAAAACGACGGCGTTCTCCGCATCCGGCACCGTGCCGGTGAAGCGGAAGATGGGCCGCGGTCGGTGCCGCCGTTGCGCGTCACGGTATCCAGCGCAAATGCGCCGGGCTGCGTGGCGCCGGGAACGCGGGCTCGGGCGGCGGAGATTTCCTTGTCCGCCGCCGCGTCCCTTTCGCCGGCCGGAACGGCGAGCGTCACCGAGACGTCCTCCGGCACGCAGACCTGCTGACAGACGCCGAGGTGCAGCGTGAGGCCGACATCGATCGGCCGGGACGGATCGGGGATCGCTATCGACACCGGGAAGACGACGCTGCCGACGTAGACGTTGGTCACCGTGTCGGCACCGTCATCCTGGCGCGTCGGAACAGGATAGGCGATTTCCGTCGCGCCAACGTTCTGCGACGCCCTGAAATCGAACAGCGGCGCGATGCCGGCATCGCCCGGGTTGCGCCAGTAGGTCGTCCAGCCGTCGGGCAGTGCGATCTCGACGCCGGCGGCGAGCTTGCCGTCCGCGCCGATGCCGGAGGCGAGCAGCCGCACCTCGGCGCGCTGGCCCTTGACCCAGTCGCCGACGGCGGCATGGGCGGCGATGCTGGGCAGCGTTAACAGCGCGGCGAGGATGACGGCGGATTTCATGGCGCGGAACATAGCGGCAGCGGCGCTGGTGGAACAACAACCATGGCTCATTTGTTCGTGACCGCGCAGCTTCCCGGCGTGCGCTGCGACTGCGGCGCACTTTCCTTTTGACTCCGGCGTGGTAGCTTTTTCCGGCAATGGCCAGGCTTCCTCTCGTCAGTGCGCGAGGCACGTCCGGTCGGGGCTATCTCGACGGCCAGTTCCTCATTGCCATGCCCTCGATCAGCGAGGGGCCGTTCGCGCGCACCGTCGTCTACGTGTGCGCCCATTCGGCTGAGGGCGCGATGGGCATCACGATCAACCAGCTGGCGCAGAAGATCACGTTCCGCGATCTGCTGGTGCAGCTCGACATCATCCCCGAGGGGCCCGAGATACGCCTGCCGGGGCCGGCGGGGCGGATGCAGGTGCACCGCGGCGGGCCGGTCGAGACCGGGCGCGGGTTCGTGCTGCACTCGTCGGACTACTACGTCGAGAATTCGACGCTGCCGATCGACGAGCGCGTGTCGCTGACGGCGACGCTGGAGATCCTGAAGGCGATAGCGGCGGGCAACGGGCCGGAGCGCGCGATGCTGGCGCTCGGCTACGCCGGATGGTCGCCGGGGCAGCTCGACAGCGAGATCCAGGCGAACGGGTGGCTGCATTGCCCAGCGCTCCCCGAGCTGATCTTCGATCCGGACCTCGAGACGAAATACGGGCGGGCGCTATCGACGATGGGTGTCGATCTCGGGCGGCTCTCGGGCGAAGCCGGTCACGCGTAGCGCCATCGAAGGCGGTCCCCCACCCGTCCGGCTTCGCCGGCCACCCTCCCCGCAAGGGGGAGGGAAAGCGGAGTTTGTGTTCGCCGGCGGCGCCGCACACTCCTACCTCCCCCTTGCGGGGGAGGTCGAAATCGCGAGGCGATTTCGGGTGGGGGATCGCGTTTTGTCAGCTTTCGCGCTGACGCAGCCTTCCAACGGCGAACGCGATGAACACGCCCGCGCAGCACGCCGCCAGCCCGAACCACGTAATCGCGTAACCCGAGATGACTGTTCGGGAAGTCGACGATCGTTTCCCCCGCCTTGCGGAATACCGCCCGGCAAAGACGGATCGTAGTTCGCGTCGATGATATACGGCGCCGGCGGCGGGAGCGCCGCGGCGGCGGCGAACAGCGCGGGATCGCGCGAGAACCATTCGTTCTTGGCGACGTCGTCGCCGGGCATGAACCAGGCGCGGTCGGCCGGGCGGCGCAAAAGCCGGTCACCGCCGTCTCGCCTTCGATCTGGCCTGCGGCGCGGGTCGCGGGATCGCGCTTCTCGTTCGGCACGAAGCCGCGGTTGACGTAGACGGTCCAGCCGGCGTCGGTCGTGAGCGGCGTCATCACCTCGTAGCCGACGCCGCCGACCGGGCCCTTGGGCGAGGTCAGCGTGTAGATGACATGAGCCTCGTGGGCGTTGTCGAATTTTCCGCTGACGGTGACCGGCTGGTATTCGAGCGCGTCGATGTCGAGGGTCGGCCACGACACGGGGCCGGGCGCCGCGACCGGCGCGGCGGTCATGCGCGCCGAGACTTGCGCGATCAGATTTTCCTTCCAGGCGAGGCGCTCGACCTGCCAGACGCCGAGGCCGATCAGGATGGCGCAGGCGATGACGTGGCGATCGCGGGGGCGATGAGTTTGCGCAAGGCGGGCGCGGTTCATCCTTGGTCGAGCTGACCGAGCTCGGCCTTGTGCTTGTATTGCTGCGCGATCATCAGGCCCTTGAGCGGGCGGAGCAGGCCAATCGACAGCCCGAGGATCAGCGGGACCCACAGCACGGCGTGCAGCCAGTACGGCGGGTGGAAGGTAAACTCGACGAATAGCGCCAGGCCGACGACGATGAAGCCGACGATCATCATGATGAAGACGGCGGGTCCGTCGCCGGAGTCGGCGAAGGAGAAATCGAGGCCGCAGTTGGAGCAGCGCGGCGCGACCGTCAGGAAGCCTTCGAACAGGCGGCCTTCGCCGCAGCGCGGGCAGCGGCCGCTCCAGCCGATCGAGGCGGGCAACGGCGGGTAGATGGCTTTGTCTTCGGGGTGCATCGTTTCACTTATATAGGGCGCGCCCGACGGACGTGGTTCCCCACCCACCACGCTTCGCGCGGTCCCCCCTCCCCGGAATGGGGAGGGATAAGCAGAATTTGCCGAGGCGCCTTCCGGCCCTCGCTTACGCTCGTGCGTTCGTCACTCGAAACATGCCACCGGCATGTTTCGCCCGGACCGTTCCTCACCCCTTGTGGATGACCGCGCCCCAGCCGCCCCAGATGTAGATCGAGAAGAAGAGGAACAGCCAGACCACGTCGACGAAGTGCCAGTACCACGCGGCGGCCTCGAAGCCGAAGTGCTGCTGCGGCGTGAACTCGCCGCGATAGGCGCGCACCAGGCAGACGATCAGGAAGATCGTGCCGACGATGACGTGGAAGCCGTGGAAGCCCGTCGCCATGAAAAACGTGGCGCCGTAGATGCTGCCGCCGAAGGAGAAGGCGGCGTGCGAATATTCGTAGGCCTGCACGCTGGTGAAGATGAGGCCGAGGATGACGGTGATAGTCAGGCCCCAGATGAGGCCCTTGCGGTCGCCGTGAATCAGCGAATGGTGAGCCCAGGTGACCGTCGTGCCCGAGGTCAGCAGGATCAGCGTGTTGAGGAGCGGCAGGTGCCACGGGTCGAACACCTCGATGCCGGTGGGCGGCCAGTGGCCGCCGGTGAAAGTGACCTTGGTCACCTGGATGGCGTCATCGACGGTCAGGCTCGAGTCGAAGAAGGCCCAGAACCAGGCGACGAAGAACATCACCTCGGAGGCGATGAACAGGATCATGCCGTAGCGCAGGCCGATCTGGACGACGCGGGTGTGGAAGCCCTCGTTCGATTCCTTGATGACGTCGCTCCACCACGCCAGCATCGTGTAGAGCACGCCGAGGAAGCCCGGCAGCACCAGCCAGACCGAGCCGCCGTGCATGTAGTTGATCAGGCCGAGCGCCATCACGAACGCCGAGATGGCGCCGATCACCGGCCATGGGCTGGGGTCGACCAGGTGGTAGGGATGCTGCTTGGTGGCGTGCGTGTCAGCCATCGGACTGGCTCCGGGTCATCATAGCGGGTTGGTGGCGGATACCGGCGCGGCGTTGCTCGCGACGGGCTTCGGCGCCGCGGGTGCGGCGGGGTAGAACGTATAGGACAGCGTGATCGTGTCGATGTTGCTCATGTCGAGGTCGTGCAACATCGCCGGATCGACGAAGAAGGTGACCGGCAGTTCCTGCGGCTTATGCGGGTCGAGCGTCTGCTCGGTGAAGCAGAAGCAGGCGAGCTTGTTGAAGTAGGCGCCGGCGACGTCCGGCGAGACGTTGAACACCGCCGAGCCGGTCGATGTTGTGTCCATGATGTTTTCGGCGCGGAAGTTCATCGTGCCTATCTCGCCGAGCTTCAAACGAACCGAGCGCTGGTCGGGGCGGAAGCTCCAGCCGAGGCCGTTGCCGACGTTGGCGTCGAAGCGGACGGTGACGTACTGATCGACGATCTTGTCCGGCGCCTTCTCGGCGCGCTGGACGGTGCCGTTGTAGCCGGTCGCCTGGCAGAAGATGCGGTAGAGCGGCACGGCGGCGAAGGACGCGCCGACCATCGCCACCACAAACACCGCGCAGGCGGCGGCGGTGACGCCGAAGTTCACGCGGCGGCGGGGCTCCGGGGTTTTGGGGGCCTCGGTCATCAGCCGCCACCCGCGGCGATGTTGCCGCCGATCTTGGCGATGGTGACGACGTAGAAGATCGCGACGAAGGCGAACAGCGCCAGCGCGATCGCGACCGAGCGGGCGCGGCGGCGCTTCAACTGCGCGGCGGTCAGGCGGACGCCCTCTTCCGCGACTTCGGTCACGCGAGCCTCCCGAAGCCGTCCTCGACCAGAAGGATGGCGAAGAGGAGGAACAGGTAGAGCATCGAATAGGCGAACAGGCGGCGGGCCGGCTTCATCTCGATGTCCGTCTCCGGCATGCGGTAGACGGTCCAGGCGAGGTAGACGAACAGCGCGCCGAGCAATGCCGCGACGACGCCGTAAGCCGGCGTGGCGAAATGGAGCAGCGGCGGGACGATCGCGGCGGTGAGCGTCAGCACGACCGAGTAGATCAGGATCTGCAGCTTGGTGGTCGCGGCGCCGGAGACGACCGGCAGCATCGGCACGCCGGCCTTGGCGTAGTCGTCGCTGCGATAGAGCGACAGCGCCCAGAAGTGCGGCGGCGTCCACAGGAAGATGATCAGGAAAAGAATCAGCGGCTCGATCGAGACGGAGTTGGTGACCACCGCCCAGCCGATGACCGGCGGCAGCGCGCCGGCGGCGCCGCCGATGACGATGTTCTGCGGCGTCAGCCGCTTCAGCCACATCGTGTAGACGACGACGTAGAAGAAGATTGTGAAGGCGAGCAGCGCCGCGGCAAGCGTGTTCGTGGCGAGGCCGAGGAAGGTGACCGAGGCGACCGCCAGCGTCAGGCCGAAGCCCAGCGCGTCGCCGGGCTGCAGGCGGCCGGCGGGGATCGGGCGCGGCGCGGTGCGGCGCATCAGGCGGTCGATATCGGCATCGAACCACATGTTGAGGGCGCCGGCGGCCCCTGCCCCGACCGCGATTGCCGCGAGCGCGGCGGCGCCGATGATCGGGTTGACGTGGCCGGGCGCGATGGCCATGCCGACCAGCGCCGTGAAGACGACCAGCGACATGACGCGCGGCTTGAGCAGCGCGACGTAGTCACGGACGTTGCCGAGGCCGATGTCGGCCTCGAGCGTGGCGTCGTCGGATGTCTCGTTCAGCGCCATCACGCACGCTCCGCTGTCACGCCCGCGAACGCGGGCGTCCAGTACACGCCGACGGAGCGGCGATTACTGGGTCCCCGCCTGCGCGGGGACGACATCTTGCGTGTGTTGAAAGCGGCTTGCACAAATCCTCACTTAATTCTCGGCAGCACGTCCCACTGGTGGAACGGCGGCGGCGAGGAGAGCATCCACTCCAGCGTCGTGGCGCCCGGGCCCCATGGATTGTTGCCGGCCAGGCGCTTCTTCGAGAACGTGTCGTAGAGCATGTAGAGGAAGATGAAGACGCCGACGGCTGAGATGTACGAGCCGACCGAGGAGATGAAGTTCCAGCCGGCAAAGGCATCGGGATAGTCGACGTAGCGGCGCGGCATGCCGGCGAGGCCGAGGAAATGCTGCGGGAAGAACACCAGGTTGACGCCGATGAACGTGACCCAGAAGTGCAGCTTGCCGATGGTCTCGTTGTACATGTAGCCGCTCATCTTCGGGAACCAGTAGTAGAAGCCGCCGAAGATCGTGAACACCGCGCCGAGCGACAGCACGTAGTGGAAGTGGGCGACGACGAAGTAGGTGTCGTGCAGCACGTAGTCGAGGCCGGCGTTGGCGAGCTGGACGCCGGTGACGCCGCCAACGGTGAACAGGAAGATGAAGCCGATCGCCCAGAGCATCGGCGTCTTGAACTCGATCGAGCCGCCCCACATCGTCGCAATCCACGAGAAGATCTTCACGCCGGTCGGCACCGCGATGACCATGGTGGCGGTGACGAAGTAGGCCTGCGTGTTGAGCGACAGGCCAACGGTGTACATGTGGTGCGCCCACACGACGAAGCCGATGAAGCCGATCGCGACCATGGCGTAGGCCATGCCCATGTAGCCGAACACCGGCTTCTTGGAGAAGGTCGAGATGATCTGGCTGGTCATGCCGAAGCCCGGCAGGATCAGGATGTAGACCTCGGGGTGGCCGAAGAACCAGAACAGATGCTGGAACAAGATCGGGTCGCCGCCGCCTTCGGGCGCGAAGAACGTCGTGCCGAAGTTGCGGTCGGTGAGCAGCATGGTGATGGCGCCGGCGAGCACCGGCAGCGCCAGGAGCAGCAGGAACGTCGTCACCAGGATCGACCACACGAACAGCGGCATCTTGTGCAGCGTCATGCCCGGCGCGCGCATGTTGAAGATGGTGGTGATGAAGTTGATGGCGCCGAGGATCGACGAGGCGCCGGCGAGATGCAGCGCCAGGATGGCGTAGTCGACGGCGGGGCCCGGCTGGCCGGAGGTCGAGAGCGGCGGGTAGATCGTCCAGCCGCCGCCGACGCCGTGCGAGCCCGGCGCACTCGGCATGAACAGCGACAGGATGAGCAGCGTGATCGCCGGCACGAGCAGCCAGAACGAGATGTTGTTCATGCGCGGGAAGGCCATGTCGGGTGCGCCGATCATGATCGGCACGAACCAGTTGCCGAAGCCGCCGATCATCGCCGGCATGACCATGAAGAAGATCATGATCAGGCCGTGCGCCGTCGTGAAGACGTTGAACAGTTCCGGGTTGGAGAAGATCTGGAGGCCCGGCGACTGCAGCTCCATGCGCATGCCGACGGAGAGCGCGCCGCCGAGTATGCCGGCGCAGATCGCGAACACCAGGTACATCGTGCCGATGTCCTTGTGGTTCGTCGAAAAGAGCCAGCGGCGCCAGCCGGTCGGGTGACCGTGCTCCGCAGCGTGCGCGCCGTATCCTGCGCCAGTAGCCATCAACGTCTCCTTCGATCGATCCGTGCGGTCGTTGCCGGCGGACCTATTTCACTGCGGCGGCGACTTTCACCGACGCGTCACCGCCATTGGCGGCGAGAAGCTTGTAGGCGCCCGGCAGGTCCGTCGCGGCCTGCTTGGCCCAGGCGGCGAACTTGTCGGGCGAAACGGCGCGTACCACGATCGGCATGAAGGCGTGGCCGTGCAGGTCGTTGCCGTCGGTCGCCGGCGCCTGGCCGCAGAGCTCGGAGCACTGGCCGTAGTAGACGCCCTCGCGATCGACGCGGAACCAGGTCTCGTTGAGGCGGCCGGGGACGGCGTCGATCTTGACGCCGAACGAGGGCACCGCGAACGAGTGAATGACGTCGTTGCCGATGACCAGCATGCGCACGACGGCGCCGACCGGCACGATCATCTCGTTGTCGACGGCGAGCAGGCGCGGCTGGTTGGCCGGATCGGTGCGCTGGTTCTCCTGCAGCATGTACGAGTCGAAGGAGAAGTCGCCGTTGTCCGGATAATTGTACGACCAGTACCACTGGTTGCCGGTCGCCTTGATGGTCATCGTCGCGTCCTTGGCCGGATCGTAGCCGGGGATGGCGCGGGCGGGATCGTGCTCGGCGAAGAGCAGCGCGAAGGACGGCACGGCGATGCCGACCAGGATGAGGATGGGGACGACCGTCCACACGACCTCGATCAGCGTGTTGTGCGTGGTGCGCGACGGCACCGGGTTGGTGCGCGCGTTGAAGCGGACGATGCAATAGAGCAGCAGCGCCAGAACGAACACGACGATCAGGCCCATGACGATGAGCACGCCGAAATTGAAGTTGTGAATCATCTCCATGATCGGCGTCGCCGCCGGCTGAAGATTGAACTCCCACGGCTCGGGCTGGGTGGCGCCGGCAACGCCGGGCAGGCCGATAGCGGCCAGAGCAAAGAAAGCCGCTCCGGCAGGTCCAGTCCGCTTCAGGCTGTTCGTCACCATTCCGCTCCCTTGTCCGGTCGCCGCCGATTCGGGCGAAGCGTCGGTTTCGCAAACGACCGGTAGCATAAGGGCTTACACCCCGGCCAGCATGCGACGATTGCCAGTCTTTGGAACCGTGCCAGAGAGAAACCACAAGCGGTTTTGAGCCGCAACGCCCTTCCCCCGCCTTTTATGCGGCAAATCGCGCGTTTGCCTTGATTGGTGCGGGTTCTCCGGGGGCGCCGGAATTCTCCGCCGCCGTCGATTGTTGGCGCGGGGGGACTTCTGCGGCGCGCGATTCGGCGCTATTCCCTTGCAGCACTTTTTGAAACGGGCCGAGCGAGCTGCCGCATGGGAATGTACGACGACGAAACTCCGAGGCGGCGCCGGTCGATCGTTCCGATCCTGGCCATCGTCGCCGCGATCCTGGCGGTTGCCGTCGGCATCGCGGTCGTGCTCTTCGCCCTCGGCTATTTCGACCGGCCGGGCGGATCGAGCAGCCAGCAGGCGGCGGCCACCGGAGCGGACACGACACCGCCGGCCTCCACCAACGGCGCGCAGTCGCTCGACGACACGACGCCGTCCACCGGGCAGACCGACGTGCCGAAGGCCGTCGTTTCCGTCGCACCGCCCGGACAGGGCGAGCCCCCGGTGCGCTCGACGCACGGCGACTGGCAGGTGCGCTGCGATACGCCGGCCGGCGCGCAGGGCGAGCAGTGCGTGCTGATGCAATTCGTCACCGCCGAGGACCGCGACAACGTCGGCCTGACGGTGATCATCCTCAAGACGGCGGACAAGAAGGCGCGGATCATGCGCATCCTGGCGCCGCTCGGCGTGCTGCTGCCCTCCGGCCTCGGCCTCAAGATCGACGCCACCGACATGGGCCGCGCCGGGTTCGTCCGCTGCCTGCCGAACGGGTGCGTCGCGGAGGTGATTCTGGAGGACAAGCTGCTGACCGCGCTCCGCTCCGGTTCCACGGCGACGTTCATCATCTTCCAGACGCCGGAAGAGGGCATCGGCATCCCGATCTCGCTGAATGGTTTCGGGCCGGGGTACGACGCGCTGCCGTAGGGCTTGGCCGTCGGCGCTTGATGCTTGGTCCGATCGCCTCCCGCCCTCCCCCTTTCAGGGGGAGGTGGTTGAGCGGTGTCGCATAGGCGAAAAGCCGCCAAAGTCAGCCGCAGACAGACTCCTCCCCCTGAAAGGGGGAGGGCGGAAGGGGGTCGATGCGAACGCCGACCCCAATTGCGGTCCCCCCTTTCCGCGCCCTATCTCTGCCGCTGAGCCACCTCCACGACCCCCGAGTATCCGCCATGACCGACAAATCCGTTCTCGACCGCGTTGGCCTTGATCCCGACCGCGCGCAGAAGATGGTCGCCGACGCGCTAGTCGGGGCCGATGACGGCGAGCTTTACGTCCAGTTCTCCCAGTCGGAAGGCTTGATGTTCGACAACGGCCGGCTGAAGTCGGCCTCGTTCGATACCAATCAGGGCTTTGGCCTGCGGGCGGTTGCCGGCGAGGCGGCCGGGTATGCGCATTCGGGCGAGATTTCGGAGCCCGCGATCAAGCGGGCCGCCGATGCGGTGCAGGCCGTGAAGGCCGGGCACAAGGGCACCTACGCCGAGCCGCCGCGCGGGACCAATGCGCGGCTCTACACCGACGAGAGCCCGATCGGGTCGCCGTCCTTTGCCGAGAAGGTGAAGCTGCTCGAGACGATCGACGCGACGGCGCGCGCCAAGGATCCGCGCGTGCGGCAGGTGACGGCGTCGCTCGCCGGGTCGTACGAGGAGATCGAGATCGTGCGCGCCGATGGCGTGCGCGTGCGCGATGCGCGGCCGCTGGTGCGGCTCAACGTTTCGGTCGTCGTCGGCCAGGGCGACAAGCAGGAGACCGGCTCGTTCGGCACCGGCGGGCGCGAGGGCTTCCAGCGTTTCGTCGCCGAGGACCAGTGGAATTTCGCCATCGACGAGGCGGTGCGGCAGGCGCTGGTCAATCTCGACGCGGTGCCGGCGCCGGCGGGCACGTTCGACGTGGTGCTCGGACCCGGCTGGCCGGGCATCCTGCTGCACGAGGCCGTGGGCCATGGCCTCGAGGGCGATTTCAACCGCAAGGGCGAGTCGGCGTTCGCCGGCCTGATGGGGCAGCGGGTTGCCTCGCCCGGCGTCACCGTCGTCGATGACGGCACCATCGCCTCGCGGCGCGGGTCGCTGACCGTCGACGACGAAGGCACGCCCACGCAGGCGACGACGCTGATCGATGACGGCATCCTCGTCGGCTACATGCAGGACCGGCAGAACGCGCGCCTGATGGGCATGAAGCCGACCGGCAACGGACGGCGGCAGTCCTACGCCCACATCCCGATGCCGCGCATGACCAACACCATCATGCTTTCCGGCAAGGACGATCCGGCCGAGATCCTGAAGTCGGTGAAGAGCGGCATCTATGCCGTCTCGTTCAGCGGCGGGCAGGTCGACATCACCTCGGGCAAATTCGTGTTCGCCTGCACGGAAGCCTACAAAATCGAGAACGGCGTTCTCGGGCCGGCGCTCAAGGGCGCCATGCTGATCGGCAGCGGGCCGGAGGCGCTGACGCGCGTCAAGATGATCGGCAACGACATGAAGCTCGATCCGGGCATCGGCACGTGCGGCAAGAACGGTCAGGGCGTGCCGGTCGGCGTCGGCCAGCCGACGCTGCGTATCGACCAGATCACGGTGGGTGGGACGGCGACTTAGCCGTCAGACTTTGGACCGACGCCAGCCGGCTGCGAGGGCTTCCGCCTCAGAGCAGAACCAGCGCTCGCCGGCGGTGACGTCGATCCGCGTGGCGCCGTAGTACTCCTGTCCGGGGACATGATAGATGCGCTCGCCGGTGTCCATGCTGATGTTGCCCTTGATCATGCAGTTGGGCGTAGGCAGCAGCGTATGAAGGTCAGACAAGGATGTGCCTGTGGCTGCAAAGCCTAGCGTTCCCGCGAACGCCAAACCCGCGGCGACGGTTACTTGCCCGACAAATGGCAGTCTGCGCTTGCGCATTTCGTGGACCGATCCTCGATAGCGAAAATGTTGTTGCGTGGGCTGGCGAGGGCAACGAAAACCCGCAAGAACGGTAAACTGAAGGTTGGCGCTTTTCTTGCGATCGTCTGCAAAACGAAGCGTGCAGTGGGGCGGCGATGGCGGTTGATACGCAAAGCTCGGAACTGATCAGCGCGGTGGCGCTGCTGGGCTCGGCCGTTGTGGCGGTGCCGATCTTCAAGCGGCTGGGGCTGGGCTCGGTCATCGGCTACCTGGTCGCCGGGCTGGTCATCGGGCCGTCCGTCCTGGGGCTCTTCCGCGATCCGGAAGCCATTCTCGGCGTCGCCGAGTTCGGCGTCGTGCTGCTGCTGTTCGTCATCGGGCTGGAATTGAAGCCGTCGCGCCTGTGGTCGCTCCGGCGCGATATCTTCGGGCTGGGGCTCGCCCAGGTTCTGGTGTGCGGCGCGCTGCTGATGGCGGGCGGCATCTGGCTTTTCGGCGCACCGCCCGCGGTGGCGTTCGTCGCGGCCTCCGGCCTCGCCATGTCGTCGACGGCGATCGTGCTGTCGATCCTGGAGGAGCGCGGCGAGTCGACCGAGCCGCACGGGCAGCGCATCTTCTCCGTGCTGCTGTTCCAGGATCTCGCCATCGTGCCGATCCTCGCCGTGCTGGCGGTGCTGGCGCCGATCAAGGAGGAGAGCGGCTCCAACGTCCCCAAGGTGCTGATTGCGGTCGTCGCCATCGTCGGCGTCATCGCCGTCGGCCGCTATCTGCTCAACCCGATCTTCCGCTTCCTCGCCAATTCCCGCGCCCGCGAGATCATGACCGCGGCGGCGCTGCTAGTCGTGCTCGGCGCGGCGCTGGCGCTGCAGGCCGGCGGCCTGTCGATGGCGATGGGCGCCTTCATCGCCGGCGTCATCCTTTCGGAATCGACCTTCCGCCACGAGCTGGAAGCCGACATCGAGCCGTTCCGCGGCCTGCTGCTCGGCCTGTTCTTCCTCGGCGTCGGCATGTCGATCGACCTGACGCTGATCGCGCGCGACTGGCCGCTGATCCTCGGCATGGTCGTGCTGTTCATGGCGATCAAGATCGTCGGCGTCTACGGCGTGGCGCGCGTCTTCCGTATCGCGCACCCCGATTCCCTCCGCCTCGCGCTCTATCTCGCGCAGGGCGGCGAATTCGCCTTCGTCATCTATTCCACGGCGCTCGGCACCGCGCTGCTCGACGCGGTGATGGCGGCACGGCTCAACGCCGCGGTCATCGTGTCGATGGCGCTGACGCCGCTGGCGCCGCTCGTCCTCAAGTGGGTCCTGCCGAAGCCGCAGCAATCGTTCGATGGCGTCGACCTCGCCGACGGGCTGACCGGGACGGTGCTGATCATCGGCTTCGGCCGCTTCGGCCAGGTGGTGTCGCAGGCGCTGCTGTCGCGCGGCATCGACGTGTCGATCATCGACGCCGATACCGACATGATCAGGGCCGCGGCGCGGTTCGGCTTCAAGATTTACTACGGCGACGGTACGCGGCTCGACGTGCTCCGCGCCGCCGGCGCCACCGACGCCAAGATCGTCGCGATCTGCGTCGACGACCGCGAGGCGGCCGACAAGATCGTCGCCATCGTCAAGTCGGAGTTTCCGATCGCCAAGGTGCTGGCGCGCTCGTTCGACCGCGGCCACACGCTCGACCTGATCGCGGCGGGCGTCGACTACGAGATCCGCGAGACGTTCGAATCGGCGATGAAGTTCGGCGAGGCGGCACTGGTGGCGCTGGGCATCCCCGCCGCCGAGGTGGCCGAAACGATCGAAGCGGTCCGAACCCGGGACGCCGAGCGGCTGCAATTGCAGATCGCGGGCGGAGTTGCCGCAGGCGGCAGCTTCCTGCCGACCGGCCCGGTCCGCAACGAGCCGCAGCCGACGCCACTCGTGCCGCCGAAGCGCGAGGCGCGGCCGCTCAACGAGGAAACCGCGGTGGTGGCAGACAGTCCGGAAGACGAGCCGGTGCCGCCGGGCTAGCGTTCGCTGTCGAGCGTCGCCATCGCCTGCGCCGGGTAGCGTTCGCCCGAGCCGGCGCCTTCAGGAATGGCGGCGTCGATGCGGGCGAGATCGGCCGCGGTCAGGGCAAAGTCCAGCGTCGCCAGCGCCGATGCGATCTGGGCGCGGGTGCGCGAGCCGATCACCGGGATGATGTCGTCCCCGCGCGACAGCACCCACGCAATTGCCGCCTGGGCCGGTGTCATTTTGTGGCCGGCCGCTACTTCGCGCAGCGTATCCGCCAGCGCCATGTTGCGGGCGAGATGCTCGCCGCCGAAGCGCGGATGATGGACACGGCTGTCGCCGCTCGCCACGGCCTTGTCGCGCGACCAGTTGCCGGAAAGCAGGCCGCGCGTCAGGACGCCGTAGGCGGTGATGCCGATGCCGAGGTCGCGGCAGGCGGGCAGGATCGCCTTCTCGATGCCACGCGCCAGGAGCGAATATTCGATCTGCAGATCGACGATCGGGTGAACGGCGGCGGCGCGGCGGATGGTGTCGACACCGACCTCGGACAAGCCGACATGGCGGACGTAGCCGGCCTTGATCATGTCGGCGACGGCGCCGACCGTGTCTTCGATCGGCACGTTCGGGTCGAGACGGGCCGGGCGATAGACGTCGATGTAGTCGACGTTCAGGCGGCGCAGCGAATAGTTCAGGAAATTTTTCACGGCGGCGGGTCGCGAATCGTAGCCGACGAAGGCGCCGCGCGGATCGCGCATGGCGCCGAACTTGACGCTGATCAGGACGTCTTCTCGGCGGCGGCCTTTCAGCGCCTCGGCGATGAGCATCTCGTTGTGGCCGTTGGCGTAGAAGTCGCCGGTATCGATGAGATTCACCCCGGCGTCGATGGCGGCGTGGATTGTGGCGATCGATTCGGCGCGGTCGGCAGGGCCGTAGGCATCGGACATGCCCATGCAGCCGAGGCCGATCGCCGACACCGCGGGACCGGCGGTGCCGAGCTTGCGCATCTTCATGGAGCTAACTCCGGTAGGCGGCTCTAGGGATAGAGGCGCTGCCTGTCCCAACTATCGCCCATTCGCCGGAAGACAACGCGATCATGCAGGCGGTAGTTGCCGTCCTGCCAGAACTCGATTTCCTGGAGGCCGATGCGGAAGCCGCGCCAATGCGGCGGGCGCGGGACCTGGCCCGGGTATCTGGCGGCGTATTCGGCCGCCGCGGCTTCCAGCTTGGCGCGCGATTCGAGGGGGCGCGATTGCTGGCTCGCCCACGCACCTAACTGGCTGCCGCGCGAGCGGGTGGCGAAATAGGCGTCGGCCTCGGCAGCGGTGACCTCGGTCACAGGGCCCCTCGCCCGTACCTGACGGCGCAGGCTCTTCCAGTGGAAGACGGCGGCGGCCTTCTTCTGGGCGAGCAGCTCGCGCGCCTTGGTGCTTTCGAAATTCGTGAAGAAAACGAGGCCCTTGGCGTCGTAGCCCTTCATCAGGACCATGCGCACGTCGGGCAGGCCGTCGGCATCGACCGAGGCCAGCGCCATGGCGTTGGCGTCGTTCGGCTCGGACGCTGCGGCCTGCTCAAGCCACTCGCCAAACAGACGAATCGGATCCGTGCTTTGAGTGAAGTCACCGTTCATTAAGGAAAGCCACCCATTGTCGGCACCAAGGGGAGTGCTGAGTGGAGTTACCTATAATGCCCGGTCGCGCGCACACAACAGGCGTGAGGCTAGCGCGTGGGGCGGCGATCGCCCTGGTCGCGCTTTCGCTCGGTGGCTGCGCCGGGATTGGCCTCCCCTTCGGCGAACGGGGCACCACCGGCCGCATGGCTTCGGCCGGCGCCGTCGTCCAGCCGATCCTGGCTTCCGCCACCATCACCGACCAGCTCGATCCGACGGACTGGGAAACCATCCGCCGTACCGTCGAAGGCGCGCCCAAGGCAGCCGCGCGCATCGACTGGAGCAACGCGCTTACCGGCTCGGTCGGGTCGATCGTGGTTGCCGCCGACAGCCGCGACGGCTGCCGGATGTTTGCGGCCACGATCAACGACCTGCACGGCATCCGCCGGTATCGCGGCGGCGCCTGCGCCATGCCGGGCGGGCGGCTGCAGCTCCGCGGCATAGTGGCGGACGACGCGACCCTGCTTTAGGCCAGCGTTAGGGCCCCTTTCGCCAAGGTGTGACGCTTCCCATATTGCGGGGCACCAACCCCTGCTAGTCTTGTCACCATGCGCGATCCCTACGAAGTGCTCGGCGTAAGCCGGACGGCCAGCGAAGCTGAAATCAAGTCGGCCTTCCGGAAGCTCGCCAAGAAGCACCACCCCGATACGAACAGCGACCCCAAGTCGAAGGAACGCTTCAACGAGGCGAACGCCGCCTATGAGATCATCGGCGACAAGGCCAAGCGGAAGCAGTTCGACAAGGGCGAGATCGGCGCCGACGGCAAGCCACGCTTCCAGCAGGCGCCGGGGCCCGGTTTCGGCGGCTTCGAGGGATTCGGCCAGCGTGGCGCGCCTCCGGGCGCCGGCGGGCGCACGTTCCGCTGGCAGACCGGCGGCGAAGGCGCCGACCCGTTCGGCGGCGACGACATACTGTCCGACATCCTCGGCGGCTTCGGCCGAGCCCGGCAGCGGACGCATACGCAGCCGGCGCAGGACGTGACCGCAACGGTCGCGGTGACGCTCGAGCAGGTGATGCACGGCGACAAGGTGCGCGTCGACCTGCCGACCGGACGCACGGTCGAGGTGGCGATCCCCGCCGGCACGCGTTCCGGCCAAACGATCCGGCTCAAGGGACAGGGCCGCGGCTCGCCGCCGGCCGACGCGCTGGTCACGGTCGAATTCGTGCCGCACCCGGTCTTCCGGGTCGAGGGCGATACGCTGCGCCGCGATGTTTCGGTGACGCTCGACGAGGCGGTGCTCGGCGCCAAGGTGCGCGTGCCCACCCTCGACGGGCCGGTGACGCTGACCGTGCCGCCGAATTCTTCCGGCGGGCGGGCGCTCAGGCTCAAGGGCAAGGGCCTGCCGCGTACCGGCGGCGACCATGGCGACCTGCTGGTCAGCCTGCGCATTGTGCTGCCCGAGGGCGGCGACGCCGACCTTGAGGCGCTGATGCAGAAGTGGCGCGGGGCGCACCGGTATCAGGCGCGGGATGAGGAAGACGCGGGGTAGGCCCGCTTCGGTTCCGGCGCGTTAGCGCTCTGCTCGCTGAGAGACACCCCTCCCCAAAATCGCGCTCGCGATTTTGACCCTCCCGCAAGGGGAGGGTTCAACAACAGGCAAACCGCCCTCTCATCTCGTCATTCCGGCGGCGGAGCGGATGTCACGAACGCGGCGCGGCGGCGCGGGCCAGGCGGTCGTTGATCGCCTCGCCGAGGCCGTGGTTGGGGATCGGGGCCACGGCTATCACCGGGGCCAAGCCGTCGAGCGTGCGCAGCGCGGCGAAAAGATTCGCCGCGGCTTCCTTCAGGTCTCTTGTTGCGCTGAGATTCACCGTCGCGATGGCGCCCGGCAGCGGCTGGCCGAAGGCGAGCAGCGTTTCGCCCGGGCGGATCGAGGTCGCGTTGAGGCGGAGCGTGGCGGCCGGGGCGTAGTGCGAGGCGAGCATCCCCGGCGCGTCGATGGCACCGGGTGTCGGGGCGGCGAGTGTCGCGCCGAGCGCGGCTTCGATCTGTGCGCGATCGACCCCACCGGCGCGGAGCAGCGTCGGCCTGCCCGCCAGGCCGACGATGGTGGACTCGATGCCGACCGTCGCGGGGCCGGCGTCGAGGATCAGAGCGACGTCGCTGCCGAGATCGGCCGCGACGTGGGCGGCGGCGGTGGCGCTGACATGGCCCGAGCGGTTGGCGCTGGGCGCCGCCAGCGGACCGCCGAACGCCACCAGCAAAGCGCGGGCGACGGGATGGGACGGGATGCGGATCGCGATCGTCGGCAGGCCGGCGGTTGCGAGTTCCGCGATCGGGCTATCGTCGCGCTTGGGCAGGACCAGCGTCAGCGGGCCCGGCCAGAACGCGACGGCGAGGCGCTCGGCTTCCGGCGACAGAATCGCGATGGCGCGGGCGGCGTCCAGATTCGCGACGTGCACGATCAGCGGATTGAACCGCGGCCGGCCCTTGGCGGCGAAGATACCGGCGACGGCGCGCGGATTGGCGGCGTCGGCGGCAAGGCCGTAGACCGTCTCCGTCGGCATCGCGACCAGCGCGCCGGCGCGCAACGCCTCGACGGCGGCGGGAATCGCGGTCGGGTCGGAGGCGGGAAGGATGCGGGCGGCGTTCATCGGCGTCCCAATGGGCCGGGGTGCCGTCGGCGTCAAGCGCCGGGCGCGGCCGGAAAGCATGATGCGCGATGACGGGTTGTCACATACCGGGCGTAGGGCTTACCAAAGGCGGCGCGAGGAAAATATCTTCGGTTAAACCGAAGGTTACGGGTACATACGGGGACCGAGTGCTCACGGGCTCCCGGGGGAACGTGCCGGAATGATCGACCAGCTCAGCGCCGAAGTTCATGACGGCGTGCAGACCATCCGCTTCGACCGCGTCGAACACGAGAACATGCTGACCTCGGCGATGCTCGAGGCTGCGGCCGACGCGATCCATTTCGGCGAGAGCTCCTCGCGCGTCCGCGCCATCCTGATCACCGGCGGGCCGGGCATCTTCACCGCCGGCCACGACCCGGTCGAGCTCCAGATTTTCACCGAGGAGGGCATGATCAGCGAAGGCGTGATCCGCCTTTCCAAGACTCTGGCGACCATCGACAAGCCGGTGATCGCCGCGGTCGACGGGCCCGTGTTCGGGTTCGGGACGACGCTGCTGTTCCTCTGCGACTATGTCGTCGCCTCGGAATGGGCGAGCTTTGCCGCGCCGTTCGTCGATATCGGACTGCCTCCCGACGGCGGATCGTCGCTGCTGGCGGCACGGCTGATGGGCTACCACCGCGCCTTCGCCATGCTGGTGATGGGCGACCAGTTTGACATCCAGCAGGCGCGCGAGGCCGGGCTGGTCAACCGCGTGGTGCCGCCGGGAGACGTGGAAAGTGCCGGGCGCGAGGCGGCGCGGACGCTGGCGGCCAAGCCGCCGGAGGCGGTGCGGGCGGCGCGGCGGCTGATGCGCGGCGAGCGGCGCGACATCGCGCAGCGCATCGACCAGGAGGCGGCGGCCTTCACGGAACTGTTGAAGTCGCCGGCGGCGCGCGACGCTTTGCAAGCTTATCTCGACAAGCGGCGCTAGACTGCGCGCCGGCGGGCGGCGATCCGCGGCAAGCGAGGCGTTTCAGTTTGGCCACTCTGCTCATCCAGGACCCGGTATTCCTGCGCCATCTCGTGCCCAAAGGGCATCCGGAGCGGCCGGAGCGTATCGCGGCGGTGAGCGAGGCGCTCGCCGATGCGCGCTTCGACGCGCTGGTGCGCACGTCGGCGCCGGAGGCGGGCCTCGATCGCGTGCTACTCGCCCATGACGGCGGTTATGTCGAGGAACTGGAACGGGCGCTGCCGGAAAGCGGCGTCGTGCAGATCGAGGCTGACTCCTACCTCAGCCCGGAAAGTTTCGCGGTAGCGCGCTATGCCGTCGGCGGTGCCTGCCTGGCGGTCGATACCGTGATCGGCGGCGGCGCCACCAACGCCTTCGCCGCGGCGCGCCCGCCCGGTCACCACGCCGAGGCCGACCGGCCGATGGGCTTCTGCCTGTTCAACAACGCGGCGATTGCGGCGCGCCATGCGCAGAAGCAGCACGGCGTCGGCCGCGTCGCGATCATCGACTGGGACGTGCACCACGGCAACGGCACGCAGGCGATCGTCTGGGACGATCCCTCCATCCTCTACGCCTCGACGCACCAGATGCCGCTCTATCCGGGCACCGGCGCGGCATCCGAAACCGGCGCCGGCAACGTCTTCAACGCGCCGCTGTCGGAGGGCGACGAGGGCGAGGAGTTCCGCGAGGCGATGAACGAGCGGGTGTTCCCGGCGGTCGAGAAATTCGCGCCGGACCTGATAATTATTTCCGCCGGGTTCGACGCGCACTGGCGCGATCCGCTCGCCGGGGTGAACCTGCGCGAGGAAGATTTCGGCTGGGCGACCGAGGCGATCATGGGCCTCGCCGACAAGCATTGCGCCGGGCGGATCGTCAGTTTGCTGGAAGGCGGCTATGATCTTACGGGACTTGCGGATTCCGTCGCGGCGCACGTCGCGACGCTGATGAAGGCGTGAAGGACAACATGGCCGAGACGAAGCTGGCGGTGATCGAGGAACTGACCTTCGAAAAGGCGCTGGCCGAGCTCGAGCAGATCGTCTCGCGGCTAGAGCGCGGCGACGTGCCGCTTGCCGAATCCATCGCGATCTACGAGCGCGGCGAGGCACTGAAGCAGCGCTGCGCGGCGCTGCTCAAGGAAGCCGAGGCGCGAGTGGAGAAGATCCGGCTGTCGCCGGGCGGCAAGCCGGCCGGGACCGAGCCTCTGGACGTCGAGTAGCCCGCGCGGGCCGACGGAACGCATCGATGCCCCACCTCTACGACGGCATCTACATCAACCTCGACAGGTCGGCGGACCGCCGCGCCAGAATGGAGCAGCAGTTCGCGGCGCTCGGGCTGAGCGGGCTCTACCGGCGCCTTCCCGCGGTCGATGGCGCGACGCTGCCGCCGCGACCCGGGGCGACGCCCGGCGAGCGCGGCGTTTTCCGTTCGCATATCGCGGCGATCGGATTGGCAGCCGAAAGCGGCGGCCCGCTCCACGTGCTCGAGGACGATGCGGTGTTGTCGCCGGCGACCGCTCCGGCGATCGACTTCTGCATCCAGTCCAGCGCGCTCGGCAGCTTCGACATCATGTTCACCGAGACTCTCGTGTCACAGGACGTGCGCGCCCTCAAGGCATTCAAGGCGCTGTTCGACAAGGCAACGGGTGGCGGCGCCAACTTCGATATCCGCCGCCTGCAGATCATCGACCTCACGGCAGTCCGCTTCGCCTGCACCAGTTCGTACGTGGTCAACCCGAAGAGCGCGGAGCGGCTGCTCGACCGGCTGAAGGTCGGCTGGGACAAGGGGCCGATCCAGCCGATCGACTTCGTCCTCCGCGACGAGGTCAATAACGGACGCCTGCGCGCCGCTTGCATGTTCCCGTTCGTCACGACGATCGACCCGGCCAGCATCGTCTCCTCGACCACGGGACGGTCGGCGGGATCGGCCGACGACACGGCATCGACGCTGGTCCTCGCGGTCCTGCGGCATTCGTTCTTCGTCGGGCGCGATCTGGCATGGGCGCACGCGCGGCTGGCCGAGATACTGGCGCGGACCGTAGACCGGCGGCCGGACAGCCACCGGCTGTTGCTGGAAAAGGCCATGGGGTTCGTGCTTTCGGATCATTTTCAGGCGTTCTGACAGCGACACGTATCGGGGTGTCGTTGCGGCCGGCCGCTGCCTATATCTTTGGGCGAATAACTGAGGGACCCAGCCATGCGCCGTTTGCCCCTGCCCGATCCCATGCTCGGCGAAGTCGCCGCGGCCGATGCCATCGAGACGATCATCGTGCCGCGGCTGCGCGATATCGGCGCGTTCATGGTCAAGCGGGCGCTGCCGGCGGCGCAGCGGCAGATGGTCGGGCCGTTCATCTTTCTCGATGCGTTCGGCCCCGGCGAGGCGATCTCGGGCGAGAAGTTCGACGTGCGGCCGCATCCGCATATCGGGCTCGCCACGGTGAGCTACCTGCTGGAAGGTTCGATCATGCATCGCGACTCGGTCGGCAGCGAGCAGATCATCGTGCCGGGCGACGTGAACTGGATGACCGCCGGCAAGGGCATCGCGCATTCGGAACGCGCGCCGAAGGAGAACATCGGCAAGCCGGTACGGGTGCACGGCTTCCAGACCTGGGTGGCGCTGCCGAAGGTGAGCGAGGAAGCGGCGCCGACGTTCTTCCATCACGGCAAGGACGCGCTGCCGACGATCGTCGGCGACGGCGCGACCGTGCGGCTGGCGGTCGGGTCGCTCTATGGTGAGCGGGCGCCGGTGTCGACGTTCAGCGAGATGTTCTTTGCCGACGTCGTGCTCGAAGCCGGCGCCACGCTGCCGCTCGACGCCGCGCACGAGGAACGCGCGGCGTATCTTTCGGAAGGCACGGTGGAGATCGGCGGCGATACGTTCACGCCGGACCGGCTGATCGTGTTCAAGCCGGGTGAAGGCATGACCATCCGCGCGGTGACCCCTGCCCGGCTGATCCTGCTCGGCGGCGAGCCGATGGACGGGCCGCGGCACATCTGGTGGAACTTCGTCTCCTCGACCAAAGAGCGCATCGACCAGGCCAAGGCCGACTGGAAGGCCGGGCGGTTCGACAAGGTTTTCGGCGACGAGAAAGACTTCATTCCCCTACCGGAATAAGCGCGTTTGCGTCGCCCGGGCGAAGGTGTAAGGGTGCGCCCTGGCCCTCGCTTTCCGGCGGATTCTGTGACGTTGACCGGCGAACTCGCGACCCCATTGCTCGACCGGATCAAGACGCCGGATGACCTCAGGCGGCTGCCGGAATCCGACCTGAAGCAGGTCGCCGACGAGTTGCGGCGCGAGACCGTCTCCGCCGTCTCGGTGACCGGCGGCCACCTCGGCGCCGGACTGGGCGTCGTCGAGCTGACCGTAGCGCTCCACTATGTCTTCGATACGCCGCGCGACCGGCTGGTCTGGGACGTCGGCCATCAGGCCTATCCGCACAAGATCCTGACCGGGCGGCGCCCGCGCATCCGGACGCTCCGCGCGCCCGGTGGCCTTTCCGGTTTCACCCGGCGGGCGGAGAGCGAGTACGACCCGTTCGGCGCGGCGCACTCGTCAACCTCGATTTCGGCGGCGCTCGGCATGGCGGTGGCGCGCGATCTGAGCCACGGCGAGAATAACGTCATCGCCGTGATCGGCGACGGCGCGATGTCGGCGGGCATGGCCTATGAGGCGATGAACAACGCCGGGCACCTCAAGTCGCGGCTGATCGTCATCCTCAACGACAACGACATGTCGATCGCGCCACCGGTCGGCGCCATGTCGGCGCATCTCGCACGGCTGGTTTCGGGGCGCACGTATCGCAGCTTCCGCCAGATGATGAAGCGGATCGCCAGCCGGCTGCCGCGCTTCTTCCGCGACAAGGCGCGGCTGACCGAGGAATTCGTGCGCAGCTACTGGACCGGCGGCACGATGTTCGAGGAACTCGGCTTCTACTACGTCGGGCCGATCGACGGCCACAATCTCGATCACCTGCTGCCGGTGCTGAAGAACGTGCGCGACACGCGCAACGGGCCGATCCTCGTCCACGTCGTGACGCAGAAGGGCAAGGGCTACGCGCCGGCCGAGCAGTCCGACGACAAGTATCACGGCGTGGCGAAGTTCGACGTCGTCACCGGCAAACAGGCGAAGGCCGCGACCAATGCGCCGGCCTACACCCGGGTGTTCGCCAACGCGCTGATCAAGGAAGCGGAGAAGGACGACAGGATCGTCGCCATCACCGCGGCCATGCCCGCCGGGACAGGTCTCGATCTTTTCGGCGAACGATTCCCGGCGCGGACGTTCGATGTCGGCATTGCCGAGCAGCATGCGGTGACGTTCGCGGCGGGCCTGGCGTCCGAGGGCTACAAGCCGTTCGCGGCGATCTACTCGACCTTCCTGCAGCGCGCCTACGATCAGGTCGTGCATGACGTCGCGATCCAGTCGCTGCCGGTGCGCTTCGCCATCGACCGCGCCGGCTTTGTCGGCGCCGACGGGCCGACGCACGCGGGATCGTTCGACACGACGTATCTCGCCGCCCTGCCCGGCTTCGTCGTCATGGCGCCGGCGGACGAAGCGGAGCTGGTGCACATGGTGGCGACGGCGGTCGCGATCGACGACCGGCCGTCGTCGTTCCGCTATCCGCGCGGCGACGGCGTCGGTGTCGACATGCCGGAGGTCGGCGTGGCGCTCGACGTCGGCAAAGGCCGCATCCTGCGCGAGGGCGGCAAGGTCGCGATCCTCTCGTACGGCACGCGGCTTGCCGATGCGCTGAAGGCGGCGGAGGAACTCGACACGTTCGGCCTGCCGACCACGGTCGCCGACGCCCGCTTCGCTAAGCCGCTGGACACGGCGCTTATCGACCGGCTGGTCGCCAACCACGAGGTGCTGATCACCGTCGAGGAAGGCGCCGTCGGCGGCTTCGGCTCGCATGTGCTGGCGCATCTCGCCAGGACCGGCGCGCTCGATCGCGGCCTCAAGATTCGCACGCTGGCGATGCCCGACCGTTTCGTCGACCAGAACAAGCCGGAGGCGATGGTTGCCGCCGCCGGCCTCGATTCCGCCGGGATCGTCGGAGCAGTGTTCGCCGCGCTCGGCCGGACACTCGCGCCGGCCGCTTCCCGCCTCGCTTAGCTCTCCTTTTCTCAAGGCGACGATGTACACGACGCTGCGCCCGATCTTCTCGCTGCTGCTCGGGCTGTTCTTCCTGATCGTCGGGCACGGGCTGCAGCTCACGCTGGTGCCGCTGCGCGCCGAGGCCGAGGGGTGGAGCTCGTTCCAGATCGGCGCCATCGGCTCGGCGTACTACGTCGGCTTCCTCATCGGCTGCATCGCGACGCCCTACCTGATCCTGCGCGCCGGGCACATCCGCGCCTTCATGGCGCTGGCCGCCGGGCTCGCGGCGGCGATGGTGGCGCATCCCTTGTGGGTCGCCTTTGGCCCGTGGCTGGTGCTGCGCCTGATCATCGGCGCCTCGCTCGCCGGGCTCTACATGATCATCGAAAGCTGGCTCAACGACCGCGCCTCCAACCAGAACCGCGGCCTGATCATGTCGATCTACATCATGGTCAACTACGCGGCGCTCGCGCTCGGGCAATTCCTGGTGACGCAGGCCTCGCCGATGACGTTCACGCTGTTCGCGGTGGCGACGTTCGCGATGGCGATCGCGTCGATCCCGCTGGCGCTGACGCGGCAGCAGCAGCCGGCGCCGGTGGCGCTGGTGCGCTTCCGGCCGCAGGCGGTTTATCGCGCCGCGCCGGTCGGGCTGGTCGGCGTGTTCGGCTCGGGGCTGGCCAACGGCGCATACTGGTCGCTCGGCGCCGTCGCCGCGGTCGGGCACGGGATGTCGTCGTCGCAGGCGGCGGTGTTCCTCACCATCGCGACGCTGGCCGGCACGTTCGCGCAGTGGCCGGTGGGGCGCGCATCGGACCGCATGGACCGGCGCTTCGTCCTTGCCGTGCTGCTCGGCATGGCGACGTTCTTCGCGCTGATCCTGGCGTTCGTGCCGCTGACGACGCTTGGCTGGTACATCATCGCCGTGCCCTACGGCTTCGCGATCGCGCCGATCTATTCCATCGCCGCGGCGCATGCCTACGACCGCGTCGCCAAGGGCACGATGGTGGAGACGGCGGCGAGCCTTTTCCTCGCCAGCGCGCTCGGCTCCATCGTCGGGCCGCTGGTTGCCTCGACGATGATGGGGCATTTCGGCGGCGCGGCGCTGTTCCAGTACACGGCGGTGATCTACGTGGTGCTCGGCGCCTATGTCTTCGTCCGGCTGCGGCAGCGCCCGCCGGAGCAGCCGGAGATGAAGACGGAGATACGCCGTGGCGCCGCGGTGCCGGGCGGCAGCACGATCGGGCCGGAGCCGCTCGATCCGAACGACCCCAATGTCGCGACGCCGTCGGCCTCGGTCGAGCCCGGGGCGGAAGGGAAGGCAGCATGAGACTCGGCGGCGCACTGATCGCGCTTGTGCTGATCGCGGCGCCGGCGCTTGCCGCGCCGGTCACGGTCGGCAGCCTGACGCTCGATGCGATGTGGACGCGGGCGACGCCGCCGGGGGCGCCCAGCGCCGGCGGATACCTCACCATCACCAACACCGGCAGCGAAGCGGATACGCTGGTGTCGGTCGCCTCGCCGGTCGCCGGCATGGCGGACATGCACGTGATGGAAATGAAGGACGGCGTCATGACCATGCACGGGCTGGACGGCGGCCTGCCGATACCGGCCGGGCAGACGGTAACCCTTGCTCCCGACGGATTCCACATCATGTTCATGGGGCTGACGGCGGCGCTGAAGCAGGGCGAGACGCTGCCGGTGACGCTGACGTTCGCCAAGGCCGGCAAGATCGAGACGGCGTTCCCGATCCTGCCGATCGGCGCCAGGGGACCGTGACATGAATGCGCTGAAGGCGGTGCGGTATCTGCTCTGGGCGGTCGTCATAGTGGCCGCCGCCGCCATTGCGTGGGCGGTGCTCGCGCCGCGCGGCGGGGCGCTCGCCACGGCCGACATCGGCGGGCCGTTCACGCTGACCGACCAGACCGGCGCGACGGTGACCGAGGCGGCGCTGCAGGGGCACCCGTCGGCGCTGTTCTTCGGCTACACCTTCTGCCCCGACGTGTGCCCGACGACGCTCGCCGACATGACGCTGTGGCTGCAGGACCTCGGCGCCGGCGGCGACAGGCTCAAGGTTTATTTCGTCACCGTCGATCCGGAGCGCGACACGCAGGCAGCGATGGCGTCCTATCTGCAGGCGTTCGACCCGCGCATCAAGGGCCTCACCGGCCCGCGGCCCGCGATCGACGCGATGCTCAAGGAATTCCGCGTCTATTCGCGCAAGGTGGACGGCAAGGACGGCGCGCCCTACACGATGGACCACACCGCCGGCGTCTATCTCTTGAATGACAAGGCGCAGTTCGTCGGCACCGTCGATTACCAGGAGAAGCCGGAAGTGGCGCTCGCCAAATTGAAACGGCTGGTCGGATGAACCAGGTTGCCGCGCGCAGGTCGGGGTTCCCCAAGACCGGCCTCGCGATCGGCGGGCTGGTGCTCGTCGCGCTCGGCGTCGTGCTGTGGGCGAAGTTCGGCGCGCTGGTCTATTTCGATACGCTGGCGTCGGCGTTCATCGGGTGCTTCATCTGAGGCGATGAGCAAACGTCTCGACATGGCGCTGGTCGAGCGCGGACTGGCGCCGACGCGAGCACGGGCGCGCGACGCGATCCTGCGCGGGCACGTTACCGTTGCCGGGCAGGTCGCGGCGAAGCCGGCGCAGACGGTCGACGACGGCGCCGAGATCGGCATCGACGATCCGGCGGTGGCCTACGTCTCGCGGGCGGCGCTGAAGCTGATCGCGGGGCTGGATCGTTTCGGCTTCTCGCCGAACGGCAAGGTCGCGCTGGATATTGGCGCATCGACCGGCGGCTTCACGCAGGTGCTGTTGGAACGCGGCGCGCGGCAGGTGTTCGCCGTCGATGTCGGGCATGGGCAGCTCGATCCTACGTTGGCGGCCGATCCGCGCGTGGTGTCGCGCGAGGGGCTGAATGCGCGCGACCTCACCGCTGACGATGTCGGCGAGGCGCCGCAGGTGATCGTCGCCGACGTGAGTTTCATTTCGCTCCGCCTCGTGCTGCCGCCGGCGCTGAAGCTGGCGGCGCCCGGCGCGTGGGGCGTGTTCCTGGTCAAGCCGCAGTTCGAGGCCGGGCGCGACGCGGTCGGCAAGGGCGGCATCGTGCGCGACGCGCAACTCGGCGAGCGCACCGCCGCCGATCTCGCCGTCTGGCTCGAGGTCGAGATGGGCTGGCGGACCGCCGGCGTCATCCTCTCGCCGATCGAAGGCGGCGACGGCAACCGCGAGTTCCTGCTCGGCGCCGAGCGTGGCTGAGACCGTCACGATCACGGCCCTCGGCCACGGCGGCGACGGCATCGCCGAAGCCGGCGGCGGGCGCGTCTTCGTGCCCTACACGCTGCCCGGCGAGGAAGTCGAGATCGAGCGCGACGGCGAGCGCGGGACGCTCGTTGGCATCGTGACACCGAGCGCCGACCGGGTGGCGCCGGCCTGCCCCAACTTCACGCGCTGCGGGATTTGTGCGCTGGAGCACATGGCACGGCCGGCGTATCTCGCGTGGAAGCGCGAGCAGGTGGTGGCGGCGCTGGCGCAGCGCGGCGTCGAGACGGAGGTGGCGCCGATCGTACCGATCGGCGTTGGCAGCCGGCGGCGGGCGATCTTCTCGGCGGTGTGCTCGGCCAAGGGCGTCGTGCTCGGGTTCCACGCGCGCGGGTCGGAGACCATCGTCGATATCGACACGTGCGTCGTGCTGGCGCCGACGATCGTGGCGAAGCTCCCTGCCCTGAAGGCGATCGCGGGCGTGGCGCTGTCGCGCTGGAAGCCGGCGCGGATGACGGTGTTCCTCGCCGACAACGGCCTCGACATCGCGCTCGCCGGGGCCGGCAAGCCCGACCAGACGATGATGACCAAGCTCGGCGACTTCGGCCGCGACGCGGATATCGCGCGGCTGACGATCGACGGCGTCGAGGTATTCCGCAACCGCGCACCGGAATTCGCGGCCGGGCCGGCGATGCTGCTGCCGGTGCCGGGCGGCTTTACGCAGGCCGCGAAGGCGGCCGAGCAGGCGCTGTCCGATGTCGTCGTGGCGCACGTCGGCGACGCGGCGGCGGCGGCCGATCTTTTCGCCGGCATCGGCACGTTCACGTTCCGCCTCGCCAAGCGCGCGGCGGTCACCGCGTTCGAGGGCGAGGCGACGCTGGTGGCCGCGATCACGGCGGCGGCGAACCGGGCGAAGGGCGTGAAGAAAGTCACCGCGCGGCGGCGCGATCTTTTCGGCAACCCGCTGGCGCCGGTGGAACTCGACAAGTTCGACGCCGTGGTCTTCGACCCGCCGGCGGCGGGCGCCAAGGCGCAGTCCGAGACGCTGGCGAAATCCAAGGTCGCCCGGATCGTCGCCGTCTCATGCAATCCGGCGACGCTGGCGCGCGATGCGCGCATCCTGATCGACGGCGGCTACCGCCTGACGCGCGTCGTGCCGGTCGACCAGTTCCTGTTCTCGGCCGAGATCGAAGCTGTGGCGACATTCACACGATGAGCGGTCGCGCGGCCTCCGGCGATATGCGAGTGTCGCGGCCATGAACTCCAGATTCAGTCACGTGCTGTGGCCGCTGGTTGGCCTCGCGGTCGCCGCGCTCTGCGTTTTCCTGCTCGTCCGCGAATTGTGGTCGCTATCGTGGGCCGACGTCTGGACCAGCCTCCGCCACGTCAGCGCGCTGCACTGGCTGGGCGCGATCGGCGGCGTGGCGCTCGCCTATTCGGCGCTCGCCGGCTACGACCGCATCGCCCTCCAGCACATCAACCGGCACCTGTCGTGGCCGTTCATCGCGCTGGCCTCGTTCGTGTCGTATGCGCTGTCGCACAACATCGGCGCCGCCGTGCTGTCGGGCGCGGTGGTGCGCTACCGCATCTATTCGACCAAGGGGCTGAGCGTCGGCGAGATCGGCGTGCTGGTCGGCTTCTGCGCCTTTACCTTCGGGCTCGGCGTCACCATCCTCGGCGGCTTCCTGCTCACCATCCATCCGGAGCTGGCGCAGCGCTTCATCAACCTGCCCGAGCCGCTGGCGCGGCTCGCCGGCTACGGCATGCTGATCGCCGTGGCGCTCTACGTCACCGGCTCGCTGCTCAAGATGAAGCCGCTGGTGCTGTGGGGCTTCTCGATCTTCTACCCGCGGCCGGGGATCGTGCTGCGCCAGCTCGTCATCGGGCCGATGGAGCTGATCGGCGCGGCCTCAATCATCTATTTCTGCCTGCCGGAAGCCGGCAACCCCGGCTTCATCATCGTGCTCGGCATCTTCCTCGCCTCGTTCTCGCTGGCGATCTTCTCGCACGCGCCGGGCGGCATCGGCGTGCTCGAGCTGCTGTTCGTGTCCGGCCTCAAGGACATGCCGGCGGCCAACGTGCTGGCGGCGCTGATCGTTTTCCGCCTGTTCTATCTCGTGCTGCCGCTGGCGATCTCGCTGATCGCGGTGCTGTTCTTCGAGCGCCACCAGATGATGCTGAGACGCCAGGCCGAGGAAGGTCAGGCGATCTCGGTCGAATCGATCTCGATGCCGAAACCGTCGAGCCCGACGTAGCGGCGCTCGCGGCTGGCGATCAGCTTTATCGACTTGACGCCGAGGTCGCGCAGGATCTGCGCGCCGACGCCGACCTCGCGCCATTCCTCGCCGCGGGCGGCCGACGAGTCGGCGCCCTTCACCGCATCGCGAGCGCGGCGGCTGGCCTCGGCGACGCCCACCGAATTTTCGCGGAGATAGACGACGACACCGCGGCCGTTCCCGGCCAGGCGGGCGATCATCGCATCAAGCGCGGTGTGGGTGCCGAACACATCTTCGACCACGGCCTCGCGGTGCAGACGAACCGGGACGCCCCTGCCCTCGCCGATGTCGCCGAAGACGATGGCGAGATGCTGGGTGGCGTCGAAGGGCGTGCGGTAGGCGTACGCATGCGCCGGACCCGCGGCGGTCTGCACAGCGAATTCGCCGACACGCTCAATGAGCTTTTCGCTGCGCTGGCGCCACGCGATCAGGTCGGCGACCGAGACGCGCTGCAGATTGTGCTGCTGGGCGAAGGCGGCGACCTGGGCGCCGCGCATGACCGAGCCGTTGTCGTTGACCAGCTCGGCCAGCACGCCGACCGGCTCGAGCTGCGCCATGCGACACAAGTCGACCGCCGCCTCTGTATGGCCGGAGCGCATGAGGACGCCGCCGTCCTGCGCGATCAACGGGAAAATGTGACCGGGGCGGACGAATTCGGCCGGGCCGGAATTCGGATTGGCGAGCGCGCGCACCGTGTTGCAGCGCTCCTCGGCCGAGATGCCGGTGGTCAGGCCGTGGCGGAAATCGACCGAGACGGTGAAGGCGGTGCCGAGCGGCGCCTCGTTCTCGGCGACCATCGGCGGAAGCTGGAGGCGATGGGCGGTGGCGCGCGGCATCGGCGCGCAGACGATGCCGGTGGTGTGGCGGACGATGAAGCCGAGCTTCTCCGGCGTCGCGTGGACGGCGGCCAGGATCAGGTCGCCCTCGTTCTCGCGGTCGTCATCGTCGGTGACGACGACGATCTCGCCGGAGCGGAATGCGGCAATGGCGGCGGCGACGCGCTCGTGGTCGGTCATGCGGCGGACATGGAGGCGATGGACGAGATTTCCAGAGCAACGCAACGCGGCGTTGGACCCCCTGCCGCCCTGCCCCTTTCAGGGGGAGGAGTGAAGCGGCGGCGATCGTCGAGCCCCTGCCCCTGAAAGGGGGAGGCTGGGACGAGGTAAACCCAAACGCGGGACGCGAAGATCATCACTCGCCCACCTGCCCGCGATGGCGGAGGAACTGGTCGGCGAGCACGATCGCCAGCATCGCCTCGCCGATCGGCACGGCGCGGATGCCGACGCAGGGATCGTGGCGGCCCTTGGTCGAGACGTCGACCTCGGCGCCCTGCTGGTTGACGGTGCGGCGCGGATTGAGGATCGACGACGTCGGCTTGACGGCGAAGCGGACGACGACCGGCTGGCCGGTCGAGATGCCGCCGAGGATGCCGCCGGCGTGGTTGGACAGGAACGTCGGCTTGCCGTCGTTGCCCATACGCATCTCGTCGGCGTTCTCCTCGCCGTACAGCGCGGCGGCAGCGAAGCCCTCGCCGATCTCGACGCCCTTGACCGCGTTGATCGACATCATCGCCGAGGCGATCTCCTGGTCGAGCTTGGCGTAGACCGGCGCGCCCCAGCCGGGCGACACACCTTCGGCCACGACCTCGATGACGGCGCCGACCGAGGAACCGCGCTTGCGCACGTCGTCGAGATATTCCGTCCAGACGGCGGCGGCCTTGAAGTCGGGCGAGAAGAACGGGTTGTTATCGACCTCGCCCCAGTTCCAGTTGGCGCGATCGATCTTGTGCGGGCCGATCTGGATGAGCGCGCCGCGGATCGTCACGCCGGGGATAACTTTCCGCGCTATCGCGCCGGCGGCGACGCGACTTGCCGTCTCGCGCGCGGAGGCCCGCCCTGAGCCGCGCCAGTCGCGGATGCCGTATTTCTGCTGGTAGCTGAAATCGGCGTGGCCGGGGCGGTACTTGTCGGCGATGTCGCCGTAGTCCTTGGAGCGGGCGTCGACGTTCTGGATTTCCAGCGCGATCGGCGTTCCGGTGGTGAGCAGTTGCCCGCCCTCCTCGAAGACGCCAGATAGAATCTTCACCTCGTCCGGCTCGCGCCGCTGCGTGGTGAAGCGCGACTGGCCGGGGCGGCGCTTGTCCATGTATTCCTGAATCTCGGCCTCGCTAATGGCGATCCGCGGCGGGCAGCCGTCAACGACGCAGCCGATCGCCGGCCCGTGGCTTTCGCCCCAGGTGGTGACGCGGAAAAGATGGCCGAAGGTATTGTGGGACATGGAAATTTTTTCGCCGCCGCCGGTTCGGGCTGTGTTCTAGGCGGCGGGATTGGGGGCGTCAAATTTCCCGGTCAGCCCCCGGTTTGTCGTCCCGCGAGGGCGGGGGCGACGGCGGGAACTGCTTGCCGGCTACAACCACTCGCCGGTGCCGTCGCGCCACAGGAATATGCGGTCCTGCGGGAAGTCTTCGGAGACGGTGGCGAGCTTGTCGAGGCCGAGCAGGTGGGCGCGGAGCACGCGGCCGACGCCGCCGTGTGCGACGACCACGGCCGGGCGCTCCAGCGTCTCGACCCAGCCGATGATGCGCACGGAGAGCATGTGGTAGCTCTCGCCGCCGGGCGGCAGGTAGTTCCACTTGTCGGCGTGGCGGGCGCGCGACCAGCCGGGCTGGCGCTCCTCGATGTCGCGGTAGGTGAAGCCTTCCAGTTCGCCGAACGTGATCTCGAGCAGGCGCGAGTCGACCTCGTAGGCCGCCGGGTCGAGACCCATGGCCGCGCGGAGAATCTCCATCGTCTCGCGGGTGCGCGACAACGGGCTGGAGATGAAATCGAACGTCGCCGCTTCCGGGATCAATTCGCGGATGGTCTCGCCGTTGCGCTTCGCCTGGCCGCGTCCCCGGGCGTTCAGCGGAATGTCGCGCTGGCCCTGCAGCCGGCCTTCGACGTTCCAGTCGGTCTCGCCGTGGCGCACGAAGACGAGGGTCGGGACGGGAGTCATGGCTACAAACGTATGTCTGGAAGAGGCAGGTGGTCTACGCCCAAGGCACGTTGCAGCGCCTTGATCGCCTTAGCCGTAGGCATCTGTTTCTCGCGTTCGATCGCGGAAATATACGACTGACTCAAACCGGACTTTTTCGCGAGTTCTGGCTGGGTTAGGCCCGCGCGTCGGCGGTAAATTCGAAGCACACTTTCACCGCCGTTTAGTCTGTCTTCGAAATCATTCCACTCAGCATTTTGTCGAGTTTGAATCTGATGCTGAAAACTTAGGAGGCGGCTGTACGTTTCACGAGTTATCAGAACCAGCTCATCGCCGCAGTCCGTTCTAATGAAACGAGGTTTCATCACTGCCGTCCTTGATGATATTTTACTACAATAAATATCACCATGCGAACGGTCAATCAGTCCTTCACGGTCGAAATATCCGGCGCGTCCACCGCCTTCATGCCGACGACGTGGTAGCCGGCGTCGACGTGCAGGACCTCGCCGGTGACGGCACGCGACAGGTCGGAGACGAGGTAGAGCGCGGTCGAACCGACCTCGTCCGGGGTGACCGTGCGGCGGAGCGGCGCGTTGTACTCGTTCCACTTGAGGATGTAGCGGAAGTCGTCGATGCCGGAGGCGGCCAGCGTCTTGATCGGGCCGGCGGAGATGGCGTTGACGCGGATCTTCTGCTTGCCGAGATCGACGGCGAGGTAGCGGACGCTGGCCTCCAGTGCCGCCTTGGCGACGCCCATGACGTTATAGTTGGGCATGACCTTCTCGGCGCCGTAGTAGGTGAGCGTCACGATAGATCCGCCGTCGGTCATCAGCTTCTCGGCGCGCTGGGCGATCGCAGCCAGCGAGTAGCACGAGATGTTCATGGTCATGGCGAAGTTCGCCGGGCTGGTGTCGAGGTAGCGGCCGGTCAGCTCCTTCTTGTCGGAGAAGGCGACGGCGTGGACGACGAAATCGAGCTTGTCCCAATGCTTCGCCGTCTCGGCAAAGACCGCGTCGATGGTGGCGAAGTCGGACACGTCGCAATGGCCGACGACGCGGCCGCCGATTTCGGCCGCCAGCGGCTCGACGCGCTTCTTGAGCTGGTCGCCCTGGTAGGTGAAGGCGAGCTCCGCGCCTTGCGCGGCGCAGGCCTTGGCGATGCCCCAGGCAATCGAATGATTGTTGGCGAGGCCAAAGATCAGGCCGCGCTTGCCCGCCAGCAATCCCGCACCATCCGCCATTTTTGAGGCTCTCCAACTTAGGCGGGCGCTCTATCGCATAGCCCCTCCCCCGCTTCAAGCGAACGGCGCCACAGAGCGGCCTTACGGGGGACAAGAATAAATCCGCCAATGGGGTGTTCACGATGCGGGAGGCCGGCGCCCCGCCGGCCCGCCCAGTGAAACACCCGCAACAGGGAGCGACTCCCCCATGAAACGCATGATTCTCGGCCTCTCGGCCGCCCTCTTCCTCACCGGCGCCGCCATCAGCGGCGCCTTCGCAGCCGATCCCGCCCAGACGGCGGATACGACGGCCGGCAAGGTCTGGGTCGGCGAAAAGGGCATGACCCTCTACATCTTCGACAAGGACACCAAGGGCGCCATGACCTCGGCCTGCACCGGCAAGTGCATTGCCGCCTGGCCGCCGTTCCTGGCCGCGGCCGACGCCAAGGCGGACGGCGACTGGACGATCGTCGACGGCACCGACGCCGACGGCAAGCCGATCAAGCTCTGGGCCTACGACGGCCTGCCGCTCTACTACTACGTCAAGGACGCGGCGCCGGGCGACGTGACCGGCGACGGCGTTGGCGGTGTCTGGCACGTCGCCAAGGCCGACTAACCTCTCCCTCGGCGCGGGCGGAAGGCTTCCCCCTACTTGCCCGCTCGATAAGCCGGGCGGCGCGCGTCTCGACGCTCGCCGTCCGGTGACCTAAGTTCCGGCGATGAACGCGCCGGCCACCCCCCTCCTTGACCAGTTCGCGGCCATTGTCGGCGCGCCTTACGCGCTCCGCGACCAGGCGGCGATCGCGCCCTACCTGATCGAGCCGCGCGACAAATTCGGCGGGCGCACCGCGCTGGTGCTCCGGCCCGGGTCGGTGGCCGAAGTTTCCGCGATCCTGAAACTCGCCAACGAGACGTTTACCGCGATCGTGCCGCAGGGCGGCAACACCGGCGTCGTCGGCGGGCAGTCGCCGTCGGCAGCCGGCAACGAGATCATGGTTTCCCTGTCGCGGCTCAACAAGGTGCGCGCCGTCGATCCGGCCAACAACACCATGACCGTCGATGCGGGCGTGATCCTCGCCGATGCGCAGGCGGCGGCCGAGGCTGCGGACCGGCTGTTCCCGCTGTCGCTCGCCTCGGAAGGCTCGTGCCAGATCGGCGGCAATCTCTCCACCAACGCCGGCGGCACGGCTGTCCTGTCCTATGGATCGACGCGCGATCTGGTGCTGGGCATCGAAGCGGTGCTGCCCGACGGCGAGATCTGGAACGGGCTCCGGACTCTGCGCAAGGACAACACGGGCTACGACCTCAAGGATATCTTCATCGGCGCCGAGGGCACGCTCGGCATCATCACCGGCGCGGTGCTGAAACTGTTTCCGCGGCCGCGCGGGGTGAACGTGGCGATTGTCGGCGTCGCCAGTCCCGAGGCGGCGCTGGCGCTGTTCAACATCGCGCGCGCCGTCGCGGCGCAGTCGCTGACGGCGGCGGAGCTGATGCCGCGCCTCGCCGTCGAGACGGTGCTCCAGTTCATCCCCGGCACGCGCGATCCGCTCGGCACGCCGCACGCGTGGTACCTGCTGCTCGAGGTTTCGTCCGGCCGCTCGCAGGAAGACGCGGAGTCGACCATCGAGACGATCTTCGCCGCCGGCATGGATGCCGGCGTGGTCGAGGATGGCGTGCGGGCGCAATCGATCGAGCAGTCGGATTCGTTCTGGCGCATCCGCCACGCGCTGTCCGAGGTGCAGAAGCATCTCGGCGGGTCGATCAAGCATGACGTCGCGGTGCCGGTCGGCAAGGTGCCGGAGCTGCTGGCGCGGGCGGACGCGGCGGCGAAGGCGCTGATCCCCGGATGCCGCCCCTTCCCCTTCGGCCACGTCGGCGACGGCAACATCCATCTCAACATCAGCCAACCGCAAGGCACGGACAAAAAGGCGTATCTCGACCGCTGGGCCGACATGAACACGACCATCCATGCGATCGTGACCGAGCTCGGCGGCACGATCTCGGCCGAGCATGGCATCGGGCGACTGAAGCGCGACCTGCTGCCGCTGGTGAAGAGCCCGGTGGAGCTTGCCACCATGCGGCGGATCAAGGCGGCGCTTGACCCGAACGGCATCATGAATCCCGGCAAGGTCCTCTAAACCTTGTTTGGTGGCGGGGTGCTAACCCTCTCGGAAATCACTCAAATTTAACCCAACCGCTTAAGCCGACGCTGTCTTTCCAATGGCATAGTGACGCTCACAAACGAGGTCCAAAACAAACGGGCCCGTGGGAGCGTTTAGAGGCGTCAGACAGTGGCCGGCGGAGCAACCGTCGGGTCGGGCCGGGCATACCGGCTCGACCCGCACACGTTGCCGGCCCGCGGCTCGCCCATCGGCGGGAGCGCGGCGGCGACGTTCGTCATCGCAGCCGACCGCACGATCGTGCGGCGCGCGGGCACGGCCGTTGCCGTGCCGCTCGGCGAGTACCGCGGCGTTGCGGTGCGCATGGAGCCGATCGGCAACGACGGCACGGTGCGCGGCTTCGTCGAGCTGCTGCACAACGATGCGGAGCTGACGCTCCCGCTCGCCATCAACGACGATCCCAATTCCATCTCCAGCGACTGGCAGGCCTGGGGCCGCGCGCTCCATCTGCCGCTGCTCATCATCGGGCAGGACGGCTCGGTCGGCGAGCCGCTGCGCGACACCGGCGGCGTCCACATGGGCCCGCCCAAGCCGCGCCGCCGGCATTCGTTTTTCGCCAAGCGGCGCCCGCGATTCCTGACGCGGCGCAAGGTCGGCCGGCTCGACGCGGTGCGCGTCGTGTTCGGGGATGAGATTTTCGGGCGGGACTAGCTTCCCGCTTGGCGAGCGAGACCTCGCACCCCTTCCGCTTTCCCCGCGAAAGCGGGGATCCAGGTTTCAACCCTGTTCATTTTCCCCAAGAAGAACGCCGCAGCCTCAGCTCGACGCGCGCACTCGCTTTGACACCTGGATCCCCGCTTTCGCGGGGAAAGCGGAGTTGGGTGATGCCGCGGTGGGGAGGCTAGGTCAGTCCCCGCTGCAAGGCATCCGCCGCCAGCCCGGCGAATATGATCAGCCCGTAGTCGCGGTTCGAGCGGAACACCATCAGGCACGATTCCGGGTCGTCGATCTTCAGCGTACGCGTCTGCCAGACGAGGTGGATGCCGCCGAGCGTCAGGCCCGCGAAGGCGATGATGCCGGCGCCGGCAACCACGAAAGCCGCGACGAACAGAATCGTCGCGCCGGCGAAGAACAGGCGGATGATCGGCACCGAGTTTTCGCCGAACAGCCGCGCGGTCGAGCGGACGCCGATCAGCGCGTCATCTTCCTTGTCCTGATGGGCGTATATCGTGTCGTAGCCGATGGTCCACAGGATGGCGCCGGCGTAGAGCAGCACGGGCGCCCAGCCGAGGCTGCCGTAGATCGCCGACCAGCCCATCAGCGCGCCCCACGAAAAGGCGAGACCGAGACCGACCTGCGGCCACCACGTGATCCGCTTCAGGAACGGATAGACCGCGACGGTGACCAGCGACGCCGCGCCCAGAACAATGGTGAAGGGGTTGAACTGGGTGAGGACGAACAGCCCGACCAGCGCCTCCAGCACGAGAAACAGCCAGGCGGCCTGCACGCTGACCTGGCCGCTGGGAATCGGCCGCGTGCGCGTGCGTGCCACCGCCGCGTCGAGGTCACGGTCGACGATGTCGTTGTAGGTGCAGCCGGCGCCGCGCATGGCGATGGCGCCGACGACAAACAGCGCGAGATGACGCGGATTGGGCGCGAGGCCCAGCGAATCGGAAGCGAGCGCCGACGACCACCAGCACGGGATGAGCAGCAGCCACCAGCCGATCGGCCGCTCCAGCCGCGCCAGCCGCGCGTAAGGCCGCGCCGGCGGCGACAGCACGCGCTCGACCCAGTGGCCGCGGACGGCGTCGGGGATGATGTTGTTTTTATCGTCCACCGACGTTGCTTTAGTCGAACAAGGTCGCGCATTAAAGCGACACATGAAGGTTCTTCTCATCGGATCGGGCGGGCGGGAGCACGCGCTGGCGTGGAAGCTGGCGCAGTCGCCGACTTTGACGCGGCTCTATGCGGCGCCGGGCAATCCCGGGATCGCGGAGCACGCGGAGATTCTTGCCCTCGATGTTGCCGACCATGCGGCGGTGATCGCGGCGTGTCGCGCCAACGGAATCACGTTCGTCGTGGTCGGGCCGGAGGGGCCGCTGGTCGCGGGCCTTGCCGACGATCTCACGGCTGCAGGCATCGGCGTGTTCGGCCCGTCGAAGGCAGCGGCGCGGCTGGAAGGCTCCAAGGGCTTTACCAAGGCGCTGTGCGACGAAGCCGGGATGCCGACGGCGGCGTATCGCCGGTTCACGTCGGCCGGGCCGTCGCGGGAATATGTCCGCGCACAGGGCGCGCCGATCGTCGTCAAGGCAGACGGGCTCGCTGCCGGCAAGGGCGTCACCGTCGCGGCGACGATTAACGAGGCAATCGCCGCGATCGATGCGTGCTTCGCCGGCGTCCATGGCGCGGAGGTCGTCGTGGAGGAATTCCTCGCCGGCGAGGAGGCGAGTTTCTTCGCACTGACCGACGGCGTGAACGTCGTGCCGCTGACCACGGCGCAGGACCACAAGCGCGTCGGCGACGGCGACACCGGGCCGAACACCGGCGGCATGGGGGCCTATTCCCCTGCCCCGATCATGACCGAGGCACTGATCGCGCGGACGATGGACACCATCGTGAAGCCGACGGTGGCGGCGATGGCGAGGCGCGGGACGCCGTTTCGCGGCGTACTCTATGCCGGCCTCATGCTCACGGCGGAGGGGCCAAAGCTGATCGAGTACAACGTGCGCTTCGGCGATCCGGAGACGCAGGCGATGATGCTGCGGCTCGACGGCGACTTGCTGGCGCTGCTGGTCGCCACGGCCGAGGGGCGGCTGGCGGGCGCCGCCCCTCGGTGGAGCAGCGACGCAGCGCTGACGGTGGTGATGGCGGCGCGCGGGTATCCTGGCGCGTACGCCAAGGGCGGCGTGATTTCCGGGATCGACACGGCGAACGCGATGCCCGGCGTGAAGGTGTTCCAGGCGGGCACGGCGATGGCCGGCGGCACGCTCGTCGCGGCTGGCGGACGTGTGCTGAATGTGACAGCGCGCGGCGCCACGATCGCGGAAGCTCAGGCGCGTGCGTATGCGGCCGTCGAAGCCATCGACTGGGCGGATGGATTTTTCCGCAGCGACATCGGCAAGCGCGCGCTCGCGTAGTCGTGCACGGGTGCAGCTACAGGCGTGCTAGGGTGCAACGCGGCGGGATTTCTCCTGCCGCCGGGAGGAATTCCAAATGGCAGTTTCAGAATCGCTGCGGCCGGCCCTGCTCGGCGCGGTTGCCGGCGCGGTGATCGTGGCGCTCGCCGGCTTCACGGTCGGCGGCTGGGTGACCAAGGGCAGCGCGGCGGCGATGGCGAAGACGACGTCGGACGAGGCCGTGATCGTGGCGCTCGCCGACATCTGCGTCCACCAGTTCAACGGCCAGCCGGACGCGGCGGGAAAGCTTGCCGAGCTCAAGGCGCAATCGCCCTACCAGCAGTCGATGGCGCTCGAAACCGCCGGCTTTGCGACGGTGCCGGGGCAGGACAAGCCGCTGATGGGCGTCGGGCTCGCGTGCGCCAACAAGCTGAGCGCCGCCAGCTAGGCATCCCGCCTGGGCGACGCTTTGGCGGCGTCCGGGCTGGCTGATTTCGGATACCTGGGTTCCCGCTTTCGCGGGGATGGACGGGCTTGGCGGCCTTTATTCGGCCCGCCGAATCCGACAGAATCGCGCCATGCCGATCCGCCGTCTCTCCGAGGACATGGTCAACCGCATCGCCGCCGGCGAGGTGGTCGAGCGGCCGGCGTCCGTGGTCAAGGAACTGGTCGAGAACGCGCTCGATGCCGGCGCCTCGCGCATCGAGGTCGTGACGGCGGCGGGCGGCGTTGCGCTGGTGCGCGTCAGCGACGACGGCAGCGGCATCGGGCGCGATGACCTGACGCTGGCGGTCGAGCGGCACTGCACGTCGAAGCTCGACGGCGGGCTGGACGACATCCGTTCGCTCGGTTTCCGCGGCGAGGCGCTTGCGGCGATCGGCGCCGCGGCGCGGCTCACCGTCACGTCGCGGCGGAAGGATGCCGGCGAGGCCTTCGCGATCTCGGTCGAGGGCGGCGTTGCGTCCGGCGTGAAACCGGCGGCGCTCGGCGAAGGCACGCGGGTCGAGGTGCGCGACCTTTTCTTCGCGACGCCGGCGCGGCTCAAGTTTCTGAAGTCGGAGAGGGCGGAGGCGACGGCGGTTGCCGACGTCGTCAAGCGGCTGGCGCTGGCTCATCCGCAGGTGCGCTTCGCGCTGTCGGGCGGCGCTGAATATGCGGCAACGGACTCCCTGCTGACGCGCATTGCGCAAGTGATGGGCGATGATTTTGCGAAGAATGCGATCGCGGTCGATGCCGTGCGCGAGGGCGTGCGGCTGTCGGGCTATATCGGGTTGCCGACCTTCAGCCGCGGCAACGGGCTGTCGCAGTATTTCTTCGTCAACGGACGACCGGTGAAGGACAAGCAGTTGCTCGGCGCGCTGCGTGCTGCCTACGCCGACGTGATGAAGCGCGAGCGGCATCCGGTGGCGGCGCTGTTCGTCTCGCTCGATCCGGGCCAAGTGGACGTGAACGTGCATCCGACCAAGGCGGAGGTGCGTTTCCGCGATCCGGGTCTGGTGCGCGGGTTGATCGTCGGCGGCTTGCGCGAGGCGCTCGGCGTTTCCGGCGTGCGGTCGTCGACGGAAGCCGCGGGCGCGACCATCGCGGCATTCCGGCCGGGTCCGCCGCGGCCGCAACGGCCGATGACCTACAACTGGCGTTCCGAGGGAAACGCGGCGGTCGCCGGCTTTGCCGAGGCGGCGCAGGAGGCGTTCGCGGCATTCGCGCCGTCGGCAGTCGCAACTCCGGCGCCCGATCCGGCGCTGGTGGCGCGGCCGCTCGGCGCGGCGCGGGCGCAGGTGCACGAGACGTACATCGTCGCGCAGACCGAGGACGGCATCGTCATCGTCGATCAGCATGCGGCGCACGAGCGGCTGGTCTACGAGCGGCTCAAGCGGTCGCTGACCGAGCGCGGCGTGGCGCGGCAGATTTTGCTCATCCCCGAGGTGGTCGATCTCGACCCGGCCGACGCCGAGCGGATCGGCGAGCGCGCGGCGGAACTCGCCGAGGTCGGGCTGGTGGTCGAGCCGTTCGGGCCGGGCGCCGTGGCGGTCCGCGAGACGCCGTCAATGCTGGGCGCCATCGACGCCGGCGCGCTGGTGCGCGACCTCGCCGACGAGATCGCCGAGTGGGAGCGGAGCGCCACCGTCAAGGAGCGGCTGGACCGGGTGGCCTCGACCATGGCCTGCCACGGCTCGGTCCGGGCCGGCCGGGTGCTGAAGCCGGCGGAGATGGACGCCCTGCTCCGCGAAATGGAGGCGACGCCAAATTCCAACGTATGCAATCACGGCCGGCCGACCTATATCGAACTGAAGCTCGCCGATATCGAAAGGCTGTTCGGGCGGCGCTGATTTTTCTGGTAGGTTTCGATGATGAACCGGATGGACAGGCATGGGCGGGGCGGCGAGGCGCGCATCCGCTATCTCGACGGCGATTTCCAGGTTCTGGTGCCCGGCGCCTATGTGCGCTGCGCGGTGACCGGAGTCGAGATCCCGCTCGACGATCTCAAGTACTGGAGCGTGAAGCGGCAGGAGGCCTATGCCGACGCTTCGGTGGCGCTCCGGCGGTTTCAGGAACTGGGCAGCATCTAGCCGCGGCGGTCGCCTTCCCCGGGTGCCATCCCCGCGAAGGCTGGGACCCAGTAGACACCGACGTCGAAGTATCCGCGCCGCCGCTGCCCACTCACTGTCAGCGTTTACTGGGTCCCCGCCTGCGCGGGGACGACAGCGGAGTTGGATCAGGCATCCCGCGGCTGCGCCAGCGATGCCTTGCGCACGGCCTCGTCGAGCATCTCGCTGACCGCCACCGGATTGTCGAACTCCAGGATGACGTGGAACGGCTCGATGCGCTCGCGCAGTTTCGCCAGCGCTCCGGTTTTGCCGCCTAAGCGGACCATGTCCTTCTCGGTGGTGACGAGCCGGAGCTTCTCGGCGTCGGCGATCTCGAGCAGTTTCACGGCGTCGACCTCGCCGTAGCTGTAGTGGTCCGGGAAGCTCAGGGTGCGGGCGACGGGGGCGTGCGCCTCCTTCAGGGTGGCGAAGAATTTTTCCGGGTGGCCGATGCCGGCGAAGGCGAGGATCGGGTCCTTGCGCCATTCCTTGACGCGCGTCGGGCGGATGCGGGCGCGGAGCGTCGCGGTGCCGGCCCGGGCGGCAGCGCGGACCAGCGGATCGGCGGCCTCGCCCTCGCCGATGACGAGCAGCGCATCGGCGCGGCGGATCTGCGGCTTCAGCGGCGCGCGCAGCGGCCCGGCGGGAATGACGCGGCCGTTGCCGATGCCCATGGCGGCATCGACGGCGACGATCGCCAGATCGTGGACCAGCGATGGATTCTGGAAGCCGTCGTCCATGATGATGATGTCGACGTTTTCCTCGACCAGGCGCTTGGCGCCGGCGGCGCGGTCGCGCGACACCACGGTCGGCGCGACGGCGGCGAGGAGCAGCGCCTCGTCGCCGACCTGGTCGGCGGTGTGGGCGGCCGGGTCGATCAGGATCGGCGCGGTGGCGGCGCCGCCGTAGCCGGAGGCGAGCAGGCCGGGGCGGAGGCCCCTGCCCCGTGCCATGCGGGCGAGCGCGATGGCGGTGGGCGTCTTGCCGGCGCCGCCGACGACGAAGTTGCCGATGCAGACGACGGCGACCGGCGGGCGGTAGCCGCCGGCTTTGTTCATCCGCCAGGCGGCGGCGGCACCCCAGATGCGGGCGGCCGGCCATAGCGCCAGCGCGGCGGCGGTCGGTTCGGGCCGCCACCAGAAGTCGGGGGCGGAACGCCTCATGGAGAATAGTACTTGCCGGCCATGTAGGGACGGAGCGCCAGCATCGTGGCATCGAGGGCGCCGGTGAGCGGCGTCAGCGCCTTGGCCGCCGCGGCGGCGAGATCGGCGGCGGTGCGCGGGGCGTTGAGCAGCGCGACGACGGCGCCGGCGAGGCTTCCGGCATCCGACAGCGCCGGTGTCGGGGCGGCCTTGTCGAGGACGGCGTAGATGTCGGCGAAGTTGAAGACGTGCGGCCCGTGGAGCACGGCGGTGACGAGCTTCGCCGGCTCGATCGGATTCTGGCCGCCCTTCGGCACCAGCGAGCCGCCGAGGAAGGCGACCGGGGCGGCGCGATAGAACAGGCCGAGCTCGCCCAAGGTATCGGCGAGGTAGACGTCGATCTCGCGCAGCAGCGGCTCGCCGCGGCTTCTCTGCGCGACCGACAGGCGACGGCCGGCGAGCACCTCGCGGACGGCGCCGCCGCGCTCGGGATGGCGCGGGACGAGCACGGTGAGGACGTCGGGGATGCGCTCGCGGATCAGGCGATGGGCGTCGGCGACCATCGCCTCCTCGCCGTCATGGGTCGAGGCCGCGACCCAGACCGGGCGCTGGGCGATGGCCGATTGCAGGCGGTCGAATTCGTCCGCATCGGCGGTGAGCGGCGGGGAATCGAACTTGAGGTTGCCGGTGACCAGCACTTTCTCGGCGCCGAGCGAACGGAAACGGGCGCCGTCTTCTTCCGATTGCGCCAGCACGAGGCCGATGCGCTGGAAGAGATAGTGCGCGATGGCGCTCACCCGCCGCCAGCCGCGATAGGAGCGCTCGGACAGGCGGCCGTTGACGACCACCAGCGGCACGACGTTTTCCTCCAGCCGCGTAATGATGGTCGGCCACAGCTCGGACTCGACGAAGATCACGAACTCGGGCCGCCAGTGGTTGAGGAACCGATCGACATAGGGCGCGATGTCGAGCGGGCCGAACTGGTGGATGGCGGTCGGCGGCAGGCGCTGCGCGGCGATGTTGGCCGAGGTCACGGTGGTCGAGGTGAACAGCACGCGGAAGCCGGCGGTAGACAGGCGCTGGATCAGCGGCATGACGGCGTTGGTTTCGCCGACGCTCGCGGCGTGGACCCAGATGACGCGGCCGTCGGGACGCTTGATGCTGCTGCGGCCGTAGCGCTCGCCGGCGCGGCTGCGGACTTCCTTGCCGCGGGCGGCGCGGATCGCCAGCGCCAGCGGCACCAGCGGACGGGCGGCAAGACCGATGGCGCGATAGGCGGCGAAGACGAAGCGCGCCAGCCAATCAGCCACGGCGCTTGTCCACGATGGCGTAGGCGCGCTCGGTGGCGGCGTTCAGCGCATTCTCGACCTCAAGGCGCTTCGCCTCGAGCAGCGCGTCGTCGGCGTTGGCCGGCACGGTGATCGCGGGCGCGAAGACGCAGGCGGTGCGGCCGAAGGGCAGGCTGATGGTGATGCTGTCCCACGACGACATCTCGTAGCGGCGGCTGGAGGCGAACGCCGTCGGCACTATCGGCCGGCCGCTGACGCGGGCGAGCGTGACGATGCCGGGACTGACCTTGCGGCGGGCGTGGCGCAGAAAATCGGCGGTGGCGGCGACGGTGCGGCCTTCGTCCAGCGACGTCTTCATGGCGCGGAAGCCGGCGACGGCGCCCTTCTCGAACATGCGGGCGGGATCGTGGACGCCGGAGCCGCGGATGATGCCGCAGCCCAGGCGCGTCAGCAGGTTGGCGATGAGGTCGGCGTCGCTGTTGCGCGAGACCAGGACGTCGGCGGGCTCTGCGGCCGGGCGCATGAACGGCAGCATGAAAGCCTGGCCGTGCCAGACGGTGGCGATGAACGGCGAGTGGCGGGCGAAGATTTCTTCGCTGGTGACGGGATCGAAGGTCAGCCGGTTGGTGGCGTTGACGAAGCGCAGCCCGACGGCGAAAGCGTTGGCCAGGAAGTTTTCGCCGAATTCGGAATACTTGAAGCGTGCGCCGAGGCTGACATTGCCGCGCCGCCCGCGCGCCAGCGGTTCTCCGTCATCTTCGTTCACCGGCACCGGCAACTCCGGCTTCGAGGGCCGGGAGCTGCGGCGCGGATTGGACGGAACCATCGCGGCCACCCCCATCCGTGGGTGAAAATCGGGCTCAGGCCAGCGGGAGCCGCCCGTTTCACCAACTGTCCCAACGTATCCGCCTCAACTATCGGCCATCCGCCGCGATTTTCACGAGCTTATGGCCAAACCAAAGCGGAACGGAATCCCGCACGAAGCCGCCCCTAGGTTTGGTGCCCCAAAATGGCGAAGGCCGCAAGCCTCGGCCTTGCCGCGCCCCGGCTACCACTTGCGTTTTTTACCTACGATTTCGTAGGCGCGATCGACGGCGGCGTTGATCCGGCGCTCGACCTCCTGGCGCTTTTCCTCGAGCAGCGTGGCGTCGGCGTCACGCGGCACCTCGACCGGCTCGGCGACGACGGCAGCGCCGCGGCTGAACGGCAGGTGGATCGTCGCCTTGTCCCACGTGTTCATCGCGTACCAGCGGCTGGTGGCGAAGCCCATGCACACGATCGGGCGGCCCGAGGCGCGGGCAAGCGCGATGACGCCGTCGCCGCAGCGGCGGGCGACGGTGTTGGAGATGTCGGCGATGGTGGCGATCGAGACGCCGTCGTCGAGGCTGCGCTTCATCTGCAGCAGGGCGCGGGCGCCGCCTTTCTCCACCGTGTATTTGCGGTCGCGGCCGCCGGAGCCGCGGATCGCCTCGATACCGAAGCTGCCCATGAAGTTGGCGCTGATGTCGCCGTCGCGGCTTTTCGAAACGAGCGCGCGCGCACGATCGCCGCGGCGCATGAGCAGCGTCACCATCAGGTGCTGGCCATGCCAGCCGGTGAGGATGAAGGGCGCGCGGTCGGCGTAGATCTCGAACGGATTGCCGGGCTCGAAGACGATCGGCGTCGTGGCGCGCACGAGGCGCATGTAGCCGGCGGCGGTCTTGCCGGCGGCGACGAACGGCCAGTCCCAGTCGCGGGCGCGGCGGATGGCGCCGCGCACGGCACTGCGCACGATTCCGGCGTCAGCCATTCGGGGCGGTCTCGTCCGGCTCCAGCAATCGGTGGAGGTGGACGATAAAGTAGCGGACGCGGGCGTTATCGACGCTCTGCTGCGCCTTCGCCTGCCACGCCTGATGGGCGGCGCGGTAATTCGGGAAGATGCCGACGATGTCGAGGTGGGCGAGGTCGGCGAAGCGGATGCCATCGACGTTCTCCAGCTCGCCGCCGAAGACGAGATGGAGGAGTTGGTCGTTCGGCCCGGCCGGTTTCTTGGTCATGGGATCAATGTGAGGTGAAACCGGCCGGCGCTGCAAGCCGTCGGCGTGCCCGACGTTAACGGCCGGCGATGGTGAGGCCCGGAACGGCGACGGTCGGCGCGTTGGTGCCGAAGCGATAGACCAGGTCGTTGGCCGGGCGCATCTCGCGGAAGATATCACCGAGGTTGCCGGCGATGGTGATCTCGCTCACCGGCGGGCCGATCTCGCCGTTTTCGATCAGGAAGCCGGCGGCGCCGCGGCTGTAGTCGCCGGTGACGATCGAGGCGCCGTGACCGATCAGCTCGGTGACGTAGAGGCCGGAGCCGATCTCGCGGATCATGTCTTCCGGCGACTGCTCGCCCGGGTGGAGCGTCAGGTTGGTCGTGCCCGGATGCGGATTGCCGCCGCCGCGCGAGGCGCGGCCGTTTGTCTCAAGGCCGAGTTCGCGAGCGGTGGCCGAGTCGAGCACCCAGGTCTGGAGGACGCCGTCCTTGACGATGTCGAGCGGGGCGTTGGCGACGCCCTCGCCGTCGAACGACGAAGAGCCCAAGCCGCGCTTGCGGGTCGGGTCGTCGCTGATGCGGATCGAGGAACCGAAAATCTGCTGGCCGAGCTTGTCGCGCAGGAAGCTCGTTTTGCGGGCGATGCTGGAGCCATTCACGGCGCCGGCGAGATGGCCGACGAGGCCGGTGGCAATGCGCGCGTCGTAGACGACGGTGGCGCGGCCGGACGGCATCTGGCGCGGGTTGAGGCGGCGGACGGCGCGATGGCCGGCATTGCGGCCGATCGATTCCGGATCGTCGAGATCGGCACGGTAGACCTTGTTGTCGAAGTCGTAGTCGCGCTCCATGCCGGTGCCCGTGCCCGCGATCGCGGAGGCCGAGAAGCCGTGGCGCGAGGTGAGATACTGGCCGGCGAAGCCATCGGAGGTCGCGAGCACCAAGCCGCCCAGCGACCAGCCGGCGGAGCCGCCACCGGAGTTGGTGACGCCCGGCACGGCGCGGGCGGCGTCTTCGACCGCCAATGCGAGCTCGGTCAGTTCCTTGGCGGTCGGGATCGTGGTGTCGAGCAGATCGCGATCCGGGAAGCTGGTGGCGAGGCGATCCTTCGGTGGGAGCCCGGCGAATTTGTCTTCCGGCGCGACCTTGGCCATCGCGACAGCACGGACGGCGAGTTCGTTCGGGTCAGTAAGGACGTTCGCCGACACAGTGGCGGAACGCTTGCCGACGAAGACGCGAAGGTTGAAGTCGTTGCCCTCGGAGCGGCCGGTCTCCTCGACCTTGCCGAGGCGGACCTCGACCGACAGCGAGATGCCGCGCACGCACACCGCGTCGGCGGAGTCGGCGCCGGCGCGCTTGGCAGCGGCGACGAGGCGCTGGGCCTTTTCGGTCAGGTCGCTCTGGTCGAGGATTTCACTCATGGCGGGGACTCCGGGGCGGGTGCCCTGATTTATGGTCGATGAGGCCGAACGGCAAGGAAATGGATGGCGGTGTCCCCGAGGGCGCGGGTTTCCACGAGATCGAGGCCCGGGATTGCGGCGATTTTGGCGGCAACGGTCTCTTCCAGCACCACCGTCGCCTCGGCGGTGAGCCAGCCGCCCGCGACCGCGGCGGCAAGCGCGCGCTCGCCGAGGCCCTGGCCGTAGGGCGGATCGGCGAAGGCCAGCGTGAACGGCGGCACCGTGCCGGCCTCTCCCAGGCGGGTGGCGTCGCGGCGGAAGATGCGGGTGCAGCCGGTCAGGCCGAACGTCTCGACGTTGGTGCGGATGAGGCCCCTCGCCTCGGCGCCGTCGTCGACGAACAGGACGCTGGCGGCGCCGCGCGATATCGCCTCGATGCCGAAGGCGCCGGTGCCGGCGAACAGGTCGAGCACGCGGGCGCCGGCGACGGGGTTGCCGTAGGAATGCGTCAGGATGTCGAAGACGGTCTGGCGGACGCGGTCGGCGGTCGGGCGGATGTCCCTGCCCGCCGGCGTGACCAGCGGGCGGCCGCGGAACTCACCGGCGACGATGCGCACTGCGACCCTTCGCGCGTTCGACGTGCGAGCGCGGCTCGCCGCGGTCCTTGCGCGGCGGCGCGGCGGCGGCGGGCTTGGGCGGCGCCGGCGGCGGGCGCACCGGCGCCTCGAAATCGGCGCCGGATTCCTCCGCCAGTTTGACGCCGAGCTGGTCGCGCAGGATGCGGCCGCGGATCTCGCGCGCCTCGCCGGGCTTGAGGTCGCCGATCTGGAACGGGCCGTAGGAGACGCGGATGAGGCGGTTGGTGTCGAGACCGATGTGGGCGAGCAGCTTCTTGACCTCGCGGTTCTTGCCTTCGCGCAGCCCCAGCGTCAGCCAGACGTTGCTGCCCTGGACGCGGTCGATGGTCGCCTCGACGGCGCCGTACATGATGCCGTCGATGGTGACGCCGTTCGCCAGCGTCTCCAGCGCCGCCGGCGCGACCGTGCCGTGGGCGCGGACACGATAGCGGCGCAGCCAGCCGGTCGCCGGCAATTCCAGCACGCGGGCGAGGCCGCCGTCGTTGGTGAGCAGCAGCAGCCCCTCGGTGTTGATGTCGAGGCGGCCGACAGCGACGACGCGCGGCAGGTCCTTGGGCAGCGCGGCGAACACGGTCGGGCGGCCTTCCGGGTCGCGGGCGGTCGTGACCAGGCCGCGCGGCTTGTGGTAGAGCCAGAGGCGCGTCCGTTCCTTCTCGGGCAGCGGCTCGCCATCGACGGCGATGCGGTCGCCCGGGGTCACGTTGAGGGCCGGCGAGGTGATCACCCGGCCGTTGACCGCGATGCGGCCCTCGGCAATCCAGCGCTCGGCGTCGCGGCGCGAGCAGAGGCCGGCGCGGGCGAGCACCTTGGCGATGCGCTCGCCTTCGGGCGTTGGTTCTTTCTTACGGTCCATTGGCGCGGTGATTAGCAGAGCGAGGGGGGCGGCGGTAGCGGTGACGGTCGACGGCATGGCGATTGCGATGGAGGAGGCCCGGGCTGCGGAGGCGCGGGGCGAGGTGCCGATCGGCGCCGCCATCGTGCTCGACGGCGCGGTCGTGGCGCGGGCCGGCAACCGCACCATCGCCGACGACGACCCGACGGCGCATGCCGAGATGGCGGCAATACGGAGCGCCGCCGCCGCCCTTGGGTCGCAGCGGCTGGCCGGCGCCGACCTGTACGTCACGCTGGAGCCTTGCGCGATGTGCGCCGCGGCGATCTCATTCGCGCGCATCCGGCGGCTCTATTTCGGGGCGCGGGACCCGAAAGGCGGTGCGGTGGAAAGCGGCGCGCGCTTCTTCACGCAGCCGACGTGTCACCACGCGCCGGAGGTCTATGGAGGGATCGGGGAAAGCGAGGCGGGAGCGATGCTGACCGCGTTTTTCAAGGCGCGGCGCTAGGCGGTCAGCCTAGTTCTGCCACCACCACTTCCACTTTTTCGGCTTCGGCTTGCCTTCCTCGGCGACCGTGACCGGCGCGTTCGGGTCGGGCAAGCGATAATCGACCGGCGGATCGGTCAGGTATTTGCGGGTCGGGTTGCCGTTGGCATCGACCGACATGCCGCCCTTGGCGGCGGCCATCTGGCGGAGCATCTCGTCGTGCTCGGCCTTGGTCAGCGTGTGCTCGCCCGTGGCGCCGGCGGAAGCCACCACGCCCTGCGGCAGGCGAATGTCGCCGGCCTTGCCGGAGGCGGCGCGCGCCTCGGCATCGGCCTTCACCTTGGCCTTCAGCTCATCGGGGTCGTTCGGCCAGTTGGCGGCGGTCACCGAATCGTCGCCCGGGGGCGGCAAGGCGGCGATCGCCGGCGGCGCAACGATCTTGGGGCGCGGCGCGTAGTCGATCGCCTCTTTGTCCGCGCCACCGCCCGTGGCAAGGCCGGTGAGGTCCTTGACGGTCTGCATCGCCGGCGTGGTGCCGGTGCCGTAGGTCATGGAGTTGCAACCGGCGAGGGCGACGCCGGCCGCGGCGATCGCAACCAGGCGCACCGGGACGCGGCGCGATGTCTTAGCCAAACCCGTCATCCGATTCGCCGGTCCCCAGAGACAAATGCCCGCTCCGCGGGCTGAACGGCGCAGCTTTCGGCCCCAAACTGGGCGAAAATCCGGCCGAGCCGCCGCCATAGGTATCCGAATCCCCAACCCCCGACAACCTCACGCCAGGCCGGTCAGCGCCTTATCCAGCGGCGTTCCCGGACCGGCGTCGGCGAGCAACAGCTTGGCGATCTCGACGTCGCGGTCGATGGCCGCGACCAACGCCTCGACCGAGGCAAATTTCAGCTCGGGCCGGATCCAGTTGATGAAGGAGACCGCGACCTCCTCGCCGTAGAGGTCGCCGGAAAAATTGAACAGGAAGACTTCGAGCAGCGGCGCGCCATCGTCGAAGGTCGGGCGGCGGCCGTAGCTCGCGACGCCGTCGAGGATCGTGCCGTCGGCGCGCTGCACGCGCACAGCGTAGATGCCGTGGCGCAGGCGGCAATCGGCGGAGAGGCGGATGTTGGCGGTGGGGTAGCCGAGCTCGCGGCCGCGGTGGTCGCCGTGGATCACGGTGCCGACGACGAACCAGCGGTAGCCGAGGTGGGCGTTTGCCTGGGCGACGTCACCGCGGGCGAGGTCGTCGCGGATGGCCGAGGATGAAACCGGGTCGCCGCTCACCTCGCAGACCTGATCGACGACGGTGACCGAGAAGCCGTCGCGGGCGCCGGCCGCCTGCAGCAGTGCGGCGTTGCCCAGCCGCATGTTGCCGAAGCGGAAGTTGAAGCCGACGACGGCGCCGGCGATGCCGAGGCGGCCAACCAGAATCTCGCGGATGAAGGCGTCGGCGAGCATGGCGGCGAGCGCCGGGTTGAAATCGGCGACGACGAGGCCATCGACACCCAGCGCGGCCAGCAGGCGCGCCTTGGCGGCGAGCGGCGTCAGGCGGAACACCGGTGAATTGGGGCGGAAGACGGTACGCGGATGCGGCTCGAAGGTGAGCACCAGCGCGGGAACGCCGCGGCGGGTCGCCTCCTGGCGCGCCAGATCGAGCAGCGCGCGGTGGCCGCCGTGCAGACCGTCGAAGTTGCCGACCGCGACGACGCCGCCGGCAAGCGCCGGCGGGACCTGGTCGATCGGGTATGGGACGAGCGCCTTCGGGCGGGCGCCGGAGCGCATGGGCAAGACGATTTCCGTCAGGTTCGGGAGCGGGCGAAGCTGACGCCCGCGGCGTGCCGGGTCAAGGGCTCACCGTCGGCTCACCAGGCGAGCTGCGTCACCAGTGCGCGGGCGCCGAGGCCGGCGGTGGCGAGGAAGGCGTGGACCTTGGCGAGATCGGGATTGTCCTTCGGGCCGAAGACGCCGGCATGGATGCCGCCGGTGGCGAAGAGCACGTCGATCCCCTGCCCGACGGCGCCGCGCACGTCGGTGTCGATGCCGTCGCCGATGGCCAGCACCGACGCCTTGTCGATGGGCTTGCCGGCGAGCTCGCCGAGGCGGGCGAGCGCGGTGTCGTAGATCGGCGCGTAGGGCTTGCCGACGACGATGGTCTGGCCGTTCATCTCGCGGTAGCGCTCGGCGAGCGCGCCGGCGCACCAGACGAGCCGGTTGCCGCGCTCGACGACGATGTCGGGATTGACGCAGAGCATCGGCACGCCGCGCTCCTGCCAGTCGGTCATGCTGTCGAGGTAGTCGTCCGGCGTCTCGCTCTCGTCGTCGAACAGGCCGGTGCACGAGATCATCTCGCAGTCGTCCTCGTCGCCGAACTCGAGCTGCAGGCCGAAGTAGATTGGCAGGTCGCGCTCGGGGCCGACGTGATGGATGCGGATGCCGGGCCGCGCCGCCAGCACGTGGCGCGCCGACTCGCCGGAGGTGACGATGTCGTCATAGGCGGCGCGCGGCACGCCGAGGCGATCGAGCTGCTCGACGACGTCGGCCTTCGGCCGCGGCGCGTTGGTAATGAGGACGACCTTGCCGCCTTCGCGGCGGTAGCGCACCAGCGCCTCGCCGGCGCGGGAATGGGCCGCGGCGCCGTCGTGCACGACACCCCAGATGTCGCAGAGCAGCGCGCGATAGGTCGGCGCGAGTTCGGCAAGACCGCCGACCAGAGCGGGGGTGGCTGTGTTTGTCATGGGACCGCCGTAGGGAATCGCCTCGTCGCGGTCAAGATACACCAGGCGGCGCGCCAAATCGGGACGAGCGGCGGTGCGCCGCGACACGCTTTCTTTACCGTGACGGGCGGATAGTCGGCAAAGCAATCGCGAAAAGTTGGCCGGAAGGGCGGGGTCGCTCGGTTCATGGCTTCAGTTGCTCCCCTGCCGTCGCAGGATCGCGTCCGGCCGCATCCGATCAACGTCGTCATCCTCGATGCCGACGCCGCGCAACGCCGCAACCTCGCCGGCATGATCGCCGAGCGGAGCGGCGGGCGCTTCCGCGCCACCGCCTGCGCCAGCGCCGCGGAAGCACGCGCCGCGGTGCGGGCCGAGCCCGGCGCCATCGTCATCGCCGACGTCGACACGATCGGCGGCGTCGCGCACCTCACCGAACTCGACGCGCCCACCATCGCCACCAGCGCCAACGTCTCGCTCGCCAACGCGGTCGCCGCGATGCGCAGCGGGGCGCGCGACTTCTTGCCGAAGCCGATCGGGGCGAAGATTCTGATCGAGCGGCTGGAGGCGAGCCTCGCCGACCGGCGCACGCCGGAAGCGCCAAAGACGATCCGCGCCGACTTTGCCGGGTTCGTCGGCCGCTCGCCGCACATGCTCGCGGTCTACGATCAGATCCGGCGCATGGCGCCGTCGAAGGCGCCGGTGTTCATCACCGGCGAAAGCGGCACGGGCAAGGAACTCGTCGCCGACGCGATCCACGCGCACGCCGGCGATGGCGAGCGACCGTTCGTGGCGATCAACTGCAGCGCCATCCCGCGCGACCTCATGGAAAGCGAGATTTTCGGCCATGTGCGCGGCGCCTTCACCGGCGCCGCCGACGGCCGGATCGGGGCGGCGGAGTTCGCCGACGGCGGCACGCTGTTTCTCGACGAACTGGCCGAGATGGATTTCGCGCTGCAGGCGAAGCTGCTGCGCTTCGTGCAGACCGGGACCTTCCGGCGGGTCGGCGGCAGCGAGGTGACGCGCGTGGCGGTGCGCATCGTCTCGGCGACCAACCGCGATCCGCTCACCGAAGTCGGCGCCGGGCGGCTGCGCGCCGATCTGTTCTACCGGCTGCACGTCCTGCCCATCCATCTCGCGCCGCTCCGGGAGCGCGCCGAAGACATCGCGCCGCTGGCGGAAGCGTTCCTCGCCCGGTTCGCGGCCGAGGAAGGTCGCCGGTTCACGGGCTTCGACAACGATGCGATGCGGCTGCTGCAGGACTACGGCTGGCCGGGCAACGTGCGCGAACTTGCCAACGTCATCCGCCGCATCGTCGTGCTCGATGACGGCGACGTCGTGACCGCCGCGATGCTGCCGGAGGCCGTACGGAGTGCCGCGCCGGCGAGCGGCGGGACGGCGGTGGTGCCGTATGCCGCGCAGGAGCGCGCCATCATCGAGGGGGCGCTCAGCGCGTTCGGCGGCAACATTGCGCGCGCCGCGGAGGCACTCGAAATCCACCCCTCGACGATCTACCGCAAGCTGCAAAGCTGGCCAGCGGCAGGCTAAATCCGGCTCGCTACTTGCATCTCCCCCGGTAAGAATCGATCATCGCGCGATCTGGCCTGGGGGCTTGGTAAATGTTGGCAGGAAATTTCCGGCGAAATCTCGCCCGCGTTGCGGCTGCGGGCGCGTTGCTGTCGCTGACGTCGATGGCCTACGGCGGGCCGATCGCCGACAACGCGGCCGATGCCGAAGCGCGCGCCGCGGCGGGCGACGGCGCCGGTGCGGTCGCGGCGTTCGATGCGGCGGCCGACGCTTTCTTCGATGCGACCCCCCTCACCTTCCGCGTGGCGACCTTCGCGGACTCGGTTGCCGGCTTCGGCAGGTACGCGCCGCACGCCGAGGGGACGGCGTTCAAGGCAGGCGACGCGGTCACGGTATATCTCGAACCGGTCGGCTACGGCTTCACGCGCGACGGCGACGGCTATCGCGTCAGCTACGGGACGGGGCTGGAGATACGCACGCCCGGCGGCCTCATCCTCGGCAAGACGGACGACTTCGGCACGCTGTCGTGGAGCGGGCGCGGCAAGAGCCTCGAGGTGCAGGCGGTGGTCGGCATCACGCTGCCGTCGGCGCTGAAGCCCGGCGACTACGAGTTGCTGCTGACGCTCAAGGACGACGCCTCGCAGAAGAGCGCGACGGTGACGCTGCCCTTCGCCATCGCCGAATAGGCGCCGCCTACATCGACAGGCGGAGCAGCGAGATGTCGTCGCCGATCGCGGTGAACGCCTTCTCCAGCGCCGCCTCGTTCTGCGCGTCGTAGTACTTCAGCGGGTCGGACGCGCAGCCCTCGAGCAGCGCCAGGGCAGTAGCGGGATCGCTCGACGTCTGGGCGTTGATTTCGAAGCCGACGGTGTAGATCGTGATGCCGTCGGCCTTGGCGGCCTGGCATGCGGCCGCGGTCTTGGCGTTCAACTTGACGAACACGTCGGACGAGGTCGTCGAATTCGTGCCGAGGTGATTGAGCTGCGTGTAGCTCCACGCGCCGTAAGCGGATTTGACGAACTTGCCGGCGTAGCTCGAGCTGCCGGGGTTCTGAAACTTGTCGAGATACGGATTGTAGGTGTTTTCGCCGTCGGTCATCAGCACGATGATCTTCTTGTTGTCGGTGACGGTCTTTTCCCGGCCCTCGGCAAACGGAACCCCATGCGACAGCGAGCGCCACGCCCACATCAACCCTTCGGTGATGTTGGTGTAGCCGTTCGCCTGCATCGCCGTGATGGCGTCGGTCACCGTCGTCTTGGTCGTCGTCAGCGGCGTGATCGGGGTGGTAGTGCACATGAAGTTCGGACCGCCCTTGCCCGTTCCGGTCAAGTTGGCGACCGTGACGTTGGACATCGTCGCCTTGCTGCCCGTGGTGCCGTACTTGTTCTGCGGGTTGCCGACGTTCATGCCGCCGAGCGCCTGCTCCTCCGAAGCACCGTTGCCGGTGCCGCCGCAACCGGCGTCGCCGCTCTGGCAGGTCCAGGCGCTGGGGACGGCGTAGCTGTGCGTTCCCGACTGGCTGCCGGTGGTGGCCACGAGCTTGACGAAGCTCAGCGTTCCCGAAGACGAGCCGGTGATGGTGACGCCGGTACCGCCCGACGTCGTGGAGAGCTGGAAGGTGTTCGTCGACTTGTTGACCACGTAGTAGACGGTGGCCGACGACAGCGGCGTCGGCAGGGAGACGGTCGACGCCACGGCGACGGCGTCGCCGTTGTTCAGGCCGTGGTTCGAACTCGAGAACAGCGACGGCGAACCGACCACCGCGTAGCTGTGCGTGCCGTTGCCGCCACTCGTCGTCTTCTGCAGGACGACATAGCTGAGGGTCCCGTTGCCGCCGCTCAGGCTGACGGCGGAGCCGCTGGTGGTCGTCGAGACTTTGAATGTGTTGGTCGTAAGGTTGCTCGACCCGCTCAGCACGTAGTAGGTCGTGTTCGCGTTCAGCGGGCTCGGCAGTGTGTTCGTTGTCTTGAAGGCGATCGCCGTGCCGGCCGTCAGGCCGTGGCTATTGCGGGTGATGGTGCTGCCCGAGAAGGTGACCGAGGTTCCGGCCGTCGCCGTGGTGACCGTGAACGTGCTCGTGCTCGGCACCGTCGCAACATAGTAATTCGTCGAGTTGTTGAGGCCGCCCGGCAGGGTGTTGGTCGTCGTCAGGGTGATGTTGGTGCCGATGGTCAGGCCGTGCCCGGTCGCGGTGAAGACCGCCGGGGTCGCGTTGGTGATCGTGACGCCTGTGTATTGCGGGCCCACCGTGTAGGTCGTGCCGGAAGACGCCGCGGTGAGCGTGAAGGAGTTCGTCGCCAGATTGGCCGTGCTCACGTAGTAGGTCGAGCCCGCGGTCAGGCCCGTGTAGAGGGATCCGGTGGTGTACACGATGACGGAATCACCCGACGAAAGTCCGTGCCCGTTCGAGGTCACAACAGCAGGCGTCGCCTTGCTCACGGTGAACGTCGTGTTGACCACGTCGGGCAGATAGTTGTTGTAGGTCTGCGTTCCGGACGGCGCCCCGCGGTAGCGGCGATTGGAGTTCTGCGTGCCGACATCGTCGCAGGTGCTGGTCGTGCAGGTCCAGTTGTCCGGCTCGTCCGGCGCGACCATGGGCTCGAACATGGCGAGCGCCTCGTCGGTGGTCGGACTGGTGACCGTGCTCAACGGCGGGGGCACGTCGTTGATGTCGTTCGGCGACGTACGCGTCTCGACACAGCCGCCCCACGTCACATCATTGCCGCTGCTGTCCTTCAGCGTCGAAAATACCGAAAACGGGATGAACGACGCGGGCGCCGCGTTGGCGGCGCCGAGCAGGCCGGTGTCGCGCATGGCGTTTTTGGTGCCGAGGCCGAGCTTGTCGATCCAGGTGACGCTCGGGCCAACGTTGACCGACCCGGCGAAAGGAACGACGGAGACCTTCACGGGCTCCGGCTTGGTGCTGGTTGCGGCGAGGCCGTAGAGGGTCCCGACCAGGCTCTTGGCCGCCTTTTTCAGCGTGCCGATCTTGGTGCTGTCGTTGTTCTGGTCGGCGGCGCTGCAACTGAGACACATCGAGGTCGAATTATCGAGCGCGAGCGCGACTTCGATCGTGCCCATCGCCTGCGTCGACTGCGCCACCAGATTGAAGGTGAACTGCTTGATGCCGATGAGGCCCAGGAAATACGTCGGCACCTGGAGGGCCGTATGCAGGGTCAGCGTCGGCTGGCCGGCGGTGATGTCCGGCTTCATCTCCGGAATGACGTCGACCTTGTTGCCGACGTTGGCGCCGTAGAAATCCTGAGCCAATTGCTTGACGTCGTCGTCCTTGATAATGCCGAGTTGCTTGCCGGCGGCGAGCGCGGCGGCATCAAGCGAGTCCTGCACGACGGTGCGCTGGCGGAAGGCGCGCGAAAAGTCGATCGCGGCGCCGGTCGCGACCAGCATCGGCAGCAGCGCGACCGCAAAGATTGGCGCGACGGAGGCGCGCCGGTCGCGCAGAAACTGGATCCACATCATGGCATCGGCCTTTAAGCGTGCCGCCCCGGCTCGCGAATTGGCCGAAATCCTAGGGCCGGGCCTGTTTACGTCGCGTTAATTCGCGAGGGTAAAAGCCGCGGGGTTGTGGGAGCGCGCCGGTAACACTGCCCGGCAGGCAAAATGGCCGTCCGGCTACGGGCGCGCTTGACTCGCCCGGCGTTCATTCCTAAATGCAGCCACGCCTTTGGCACTCGTTAATAGCGAGTGCTAACAGGGGCATCAGCGACATTCCGCCGGCTCGAGGTCGGGCCGGCAGTCTCAAGAGGAAACCAGAACCCATGAAATTCCGCCCACTCCACGACCGCGTGGTCGTTCGCCGGGTCGAGTCTGAAGCCAAGACCGCCGGTGGGATCATCATTCCGGACACCGCCAAGGAGAAGCCGCAGGAAGGCGAAATCATCGCCGTCGGCCCGGGCGCCCGCGATGAATCGGGCAAGCTCATCCCGCTCGACGTCAAGGCCGGCGACCGCATCCTGTTCGGCAAGTGGTCGGGCACGGAAGTGAAGATCGACGGCGAGGATCTCCTGATCATGAAGGAATCCGACGTCATGGGCATCGTCGAGGGTGGCAAGGCCGCCGGTCGTAAGGCCGCCTAAGCCTCCACCTCCTGCCCCCAATCCAAGATAAGGACTGAATTCACATGGCTGCCAAAGACGTAAGATTTTCCACTGACGCGCGCGACAAGATGCTGCGCGGCGTCGACATCCTCGCCAACGCTGTCAAGGTGACGCTCGGCCCCAAGGGCCGCAACGTCGTCCTCGACAAGTCGTTCGGCGCTCCGCGCATCACCAAGGACGGCGTCACCGTCGCCAAGGAGATCGAGCTCGAGGATAAGTTCGAGAACATGGGCGCCCAGATGGTGCGCGAAGTGGCCTCGAAGACCAACGACATCTCGGGTGACGGCACCACCACCGCCACCGTGCTTGCCCAGGCGATCGTGCGCGAAGGCGCCAAGTCGGTCGCCGCCGGCATGAACCCGATGGACCTCAAGCGCGGCATCGACCTCGCCGTGATCGAGGCCGTCAACGACCTGCAGAAGCGTTCGAAGAAGATCAAGACCTCGCAGGAAATCGCGCAGGTCGGCACGATCTCGGCGAACGGCGCCACTGAAATCGGCGACATGATCGCCAGCGCGATGCAGAAGGTCGGCAACGAAGGCGTCATCACCGTCGAAGAGGCGAAGGCTCTGGAGACCGAGCTGGAAGTCGTCGAGGGTATGCAGTTCGACCGCGGCTACCTGTCGCCGTACTTCATCACCAACGCCGAGAAGATGGTCACGGAACTCGAAGATCCGTTCATCCTGCTCCACGAGAAGAAGCTGTCGAACCTGCAGGCGATGCTCCCCGTCCTCGAGGCGGTGGTTCAGAGCGGCAAGCCGCTGCTGATTATCGCGGAAGACGTCGAGGGCGAGGCTCTCGCCACGCTCGTCGTCAACAAGCTCCGCGGCGGCCTCAAGGTCGCGGCCGTCAAGGCGCCGGGCTTCGGCGATCGCCGCAAGGCGATGCTGGAAGACATCGCGGTTCTGACCCAGGGTCAGGTCATCTCGGAAGAGCTCGGCATCAAGCTCGAGAGCGTCACGCTCGCGATGCTCGGTCGCGCCAAGAAGGTGACCATCTCGAAGGAGAACACCACGATCGTCGACGGTGCCGGCAAGAAGAAGGAAATCGAAGGCCGCATCAACCAGATCAAGGCGCAGATCGAGGAGACCACCTCGGACTACGACAAGGAGAAGCTGCAGGAGCGGCTGGCGAAGCTCGCCGGCGGCGTCGCGGTCATCCGCGTCGGCGGTGCGACCGAGATCGAGGTGAAGGAAAAGAAGGATCGCGTCGATGACGCGCTCAACGCCACCCGCGCCGCGGTCGAGGAAGGAATCGTCCCGGGCGGCGGCGTCGCTCTGCTGCGTTCCAAGCGGGCCGTCGAGAAGCTGAAGTCGGACAACCCCGACACGCAGGCCGGCATCAACATCGTGCTGCGTGCGCTCGAGGCGCCGATCCGTCAGATCGTCGAGAACGCGGGCGTCGAGGGTTCGATCGTCGTCGGCAAGCTGCTCGAGAGCAAGTCGGAGAACTTCGGCTTCGACGCGCAGGCGGAGGAGTACAAGGACATGGTCGCGGCCGGCATCATCGACCCGACCAAGGTCATCCGTACGGCGCTCCAGCACGCCGCTTCGGTGGCGGGCCTGCTCGTCACGACCGAGGCGATGATCGCCGAGCACCCGAAGAAGGACAGCCCGATGCCGATGCCCGGTGGCGGCGGCGGCATGGGCGGCATGGACTTCTAGTCCACGCTTCTCAGGATACGAACTTGGAAAGGCCGTCCTTCGGGGCGGCCTTTCTTTTTTGGCCCTGCGTGACCTTGCCGGCTAACTACCTGCGCTGCCTCGCTAATTTTAACGCTGCGCGCCGGTCTCCCCTTCCCTTTTTTGGCTTTCGCGTGTTGGATGGCGCCCAGCGGCTTGGCCTGTGGGGGGTGATGCCCATGCATTCGTTACGGAATTTGGCGCTCCTTCTGGGGCGCCTGATGATTGCCGCGCTGTTCATCTTCGACTCGACGATCATGGCGCGCGGGCTCGACAATACCGCGGCGATGATCTCCAGCGTCGGCCTGCCCTACCCGAGCTACCTCGCCATTGCCGCGGCGGTCGGGCAGTTCGCCGGCGGCATCATGGTCGCGGTCGGGCTGTGGACGCGGCTCGCCGCGCTGCTGTTCGCGATCTTCTGCGCGGCGACGCTGGTGCTCTTCCACCACAACCTGACCACCAACGCCGAGACGATCCAGACGCTGAAGGATCTCGCGATCGCCGGCGGCTTCCTGTTCCTGTTCGCGTCCGGACCGGGGCGGTGGTCGATGGACGCGCGCCGGCGGAGCGACGTCTAGCGGCTAGCTCGTCTGGGCGATCGGCTCCTTCTCGATCGGCCCGAGCGGCTCGTTGTCGAGCGTCGCCTCGAAGGCCTTGAGGCGCTTGTAGATCGAGATCAGCTCGATGATCGTGCCCCACGAGTTGACGAGATACTGGAACGAGCTCGTCACCTGGCTGAAGGCGGTGAGCACCTGCTGGTAGATGCCGAAGGTAATCTTGCCGGCGGCGACCGTGGGCACGAGGAGAAGCGTCGCGAAGACGTTGTCGGTCTGCAGGTAGAGGTAGCGCACGACGTCGAAATAGACGTAGTGGAAATAGAGCGTGAAATAGCTCCGGCGCACGGCACTGAACAGCTCGGCCAGCGTCGGCGGCTGGGCGCGGGCGGCGTCGTCCTCGCCATAGACCAGCTCCTTGCGGAACGCCGCCTCGACGCGCTGATTGCGGAACTCCAGGCCCGGCAGCTTGATGCCGACCAGCGGGAACAGAATGCTGCCGAATATTGCCCAGGCGATCGCCGCGAACATCAGCGGATAGGGAATGACGCCGATCAGCGGCAACGCGGTGACGTGGGACGAGAGGGCGGCGAGCACCGGCAGAAACGCGATCAGCGTCATGACCGAATCGACGAAGCTGACGCCGAGATCTTCCATCGTGCTCGAGAAGCGCATGGTGTCTTCCTGGACGCGCTGCGAGGCGCCTTCGACGGTGCGCAGCCGCGGCCAGTTGGCGACGTAGTAGTCGTTCATCGCGGTGCGCCAACGGAAGATGTAGTGGCGCAGAAAAAATATGTTCAGCACCGTGACCGTGATGGCGATGAGCGCGATCGACAGAAACTGCGCAACGCCGAGATAGAGCTGCCCGGCCGTCACCGAGCCCGCCGTGGTCAGCGCCTGCTGGATCAGATCGTAGAAGACGCCGCGCCAGTCGTTCAGTGCGACGCTGACCTGTACGTTGAAGTTCACCACGAAGACGATGAGGCCGGAGCCGAGGATCGACCAGTTCTGCCAGCGGTGCGGCGCGTACCACGACCAGAAGGCGTAGAAGATCAGGATCGCCGCGGCGAAATAGAGATAGAACCAGGCGTACTCGGGCATCAGGAAGCGCGAGGGCCAGATGACCGGCGGCGCATCGGGCGGCGGCGGGCCCATCCCCAGCGCGGCGCCGAGCTGCTGGCCGCCGAAGAACCACAGCAAAACGACGACCAACGTCCACGCTAGCGCCGAAGGGAAAAATATCTTCGGTTGGGGAAAGAAAGACGTAAACATCGGGCTTCCTCTATGGCTTCGGCGAAGAGTCGCTCCCGCCCGGGAGGATGGGGGAAGGCCAGAGCCGGCGCAATCGGCGTTTGCGACGCGGGCATGACGGCGCCGCCGTCCTTGTCGGGCCAGACCCGATACGCTAGGAAGCCCGCGATTTTCATGCCCCGCCCCACCCCGGAATCCTGAACCATGGCGGACAAGGACAAGACGCTGAAGGCGCGCGCGCCGCGCGGCTTCGCCGACCGTTCCGCCGCCGACATCCGCGCGACGGACTGGATGGTCGCGCGCATCCGCCGCGTCTACGAGCGCTATGGCTTCGAGCCGGGCGAGACACCGCTGGTCGAATACACGGAGTCGCTCGGCAAGTTTCTCCCCGACCTCGACCGGCCGAACGAGGGCGTGTTCTCGTTCCGCGACGAAGGCGACGACGAGACATCGGAGTGGCTGTCGCTGCGCTACGACCTGACGGCGCCGCTGGCCCGCTATGTCGCCGAGAATTACGAGCGGCTGCCGAAGCCCTATCGCAGCTATCGCTTCGGCTGGGTCTTCCGCAACGAGAAGCCGGGGCCGGGACGCTTCCGCCAGTTCATGCAGTTCGATGCAGACACAGTCGGGGCGAGCACGCCGGCTGCCGACGCCGAGATGTGCATGATGGCGGCGGACGCGCTGGAGGAACTCGGCATCCCGCGTGGGCAGTATGTGATCAAGGTGAATTCGCGGAAGATACTCGACGGCATCATGGAGGTTGTCGGCGTCAGCGATGAGAGACAGAAACTCTCCGTGTTGCGCGCCATCGACAAGTATGACCGGCTTGGCCATCCCGGCGTTCGAGACTTGCTTGGCGCCGGAAGAGAGGACGAAAGCGGTGATTACACAAAGGGAGCGAACCTATCGTCCGAAGCCACGGACGCCGTTCTATCCCTGTTCGTGTGGAGTGGGTTGATTGATGTCGTCGATAACACCAACCGTCCGATTCTCGATCTGTTCGAACAATCAAAATTTGCCCTGAACGCAACGTTCCAACTTGGAATTCAGAGTCTTACCGCGATCTCTCGTGCGCTGGAGAATAGCGGCTACTCCACAGATAGAATCCAGATCGAACCGTCAGTCGTTCGCGGTCTGGAGTATTACACCGGCACCGTCTTCGAAGCCGAACTGCTGGCGCAGATCCCGAACGAGAAGGGCCAGCCGGTCGTGTTCGGATCGGTCGGCGGCGGGGGGCGCTATGATGGTCTCGTCGGGCGGTTCATGAAGGACAATGTGCCGGCCGTCGGCTTCTCCATCGGCGTGTCGCGACTGCAGGCGGCGCTGTCGGCGCTGGGCAAGCTTGGCGACAATGGCGCCGGCGGGCCGGTGGTCGTGCTGGTGATGGATAAGGATCGCGTCGGCGACTACCAGAAGATGGTCGCCGACCTTCGCCGCGCCGACATTCCGGCCGAGCTTTATCTCGGCGCGGGCGGCATGAAGGCGCAGATGAAATATGCCGACCGGCGCGATGCGCCGCTCGCCGTCATCCAGGGCGGCGATGAGAAGGCCAAGGGCATAGTCCAGATCAAGGACATGCGCGTCGGCAAGGAGATCGCCGCCGGCATGGCCGACCACGACGCGTATCGCGAGGCGCGGCCGGGGCAGGAGGAAGTCGCCGAGGCCGATCTTGTCGAAGCGGTGAACCGCATGCTCGGGCGCGGCGAGCGGCGGCCGTGACCGCCCTCCCGGTCATTCCGGCGAAAGCCGGAATCCCGCGCGAATATCACAGCGCGTGTTGGCGGTTGCGCTGGGCCCCGGCTTTCGCCGGGGTGACGATTTTGGGGCGGGCATGAACGAGTACATCAAGCTCCGCGCGCTGCTTTCCAACGCCGGCTACGGATTTGTCGAGCCGCCGGTAGTGCATCCGGCAAGCGTATTCGTGGAACTCGCCGGCGAAGAGCTGCGGCGGCGGCTTTATCTGACGAGCGCCGAGGACGGCGAGGAGTTGGCGCTGCGGCCCGACTACACGATTCCGGTCTGTCTGCATCACCTCGCCACCGGCGTGGCGAAGCGGAAGGCGAATTACGCCTACCTCGGGCCGGTGTTCCGCATGCGGCCGGGGGAGAGCGGCGAGTTCCGGCAGGCGGGCATCGAGTCGCTTGGGCGGACGGACCGGGTTGCGGCCGATGCCGACGTGCTGAAGCTGGCGTTCGCGGTCGCCGACCTGCTTGGCGCCAAGCGCGCGAAGGTGCGCATCGGCGACTCGGCGCTGTTCGCGTCGCTGCTCGACCAGCTTGAATTGAACGAGCCGTGGCGGCGGCGGCTGGCGCGCGCCTTTGGCGACACGCGCCGGCTCAAGGGATTCATCGCGAGGGCCAACGGGCGGGCGAAAACCTCCCCGCCCCGCTCCGAACTCGAAGGCGCCGGCATCGCGGCGGTGCGCGCCGCGGTCGAGGATCATTTCTTGCAGACGGGTCTCGGTGCGGCCGGCGGACGCTCGGCCGACGAGATCGCGGAGCGGTTCGTCGAGAAGGCGGCGCTCGCCGAAGGCATCCCGAAGAAAGCGGCGGCGGCCCTTTCGGCTTTTCTGGCGATCGCCGGTACGCCGGCTAAGGCTTCGGCCGCGCTTCGTTCGCTGGCGAAGCGCGAGAAGGTCGATCTCGGCAAGGCGATCGACCGGTTCGAGAAGCGCGCCGAGGCTTTCGATGCACAGGGCATCGATCTCGCGCGGCTGACGTTCGCCGCCGACTTCGGGCGGCGGCTCGATTATTACACCGGCTTCGTTTTCGAGTTTCAGGCGAAGGCGGGCAGCGAGCCGGTCATCGGCGGCGGCCGCTATGATCGCATGACGGCGCTGATCGGCGATGCCAAGGAAGCGGTGCCGGCGGTCGGCTTCTCGGTGTGGCTCGACCGGGTCGCCCCCTCACCCTCCGCGCCTAGTTCGCGGCGCTCACAAGGCGCGAAGCCCTCTCCCACAAGGGGAGAGGGGAAAAAGGTGGCGTCGTGAGCGCGCTGATCCTCGCAATCCCGTCCAAGGGCCGTCTGCAGGCGGACAGCGAGGCGCTGTTTGCGCGCGCCGGCCTTGCGATCACGCCGGGCGGCAAGCGCAGCTACCGCGGGCGGATCGCGGGTATTGCCGGTGTTGAGGTGGCGTACCTTTCGGCGCCAGAGATCGCGCGCGAGATCGCGGCGGGCACGGTGCACGCCGGCGTTACCGGGCGCGACCAGGTGGCGGAGTCGGTGGCCGATGCTTCGCGGGCGGAGCTGTCGCTGGCGCTCGGCTTCGGACGCTGCGACGTGGTCGTGGCGGTGCCGGAGCCGTGGGTCGACGTCGAGACGATGGAGGATCTTGACGACGTCGCCGCCGAGTTCCGGCCGCGGCACGGGCGGCGGCTGACGGTCGCGACCAAGTACATCAACATCACGCGGCATTTCTTCGCCGGGCACGGCATCGCGGATTACCGCATCGTCGAAAGCCTCGGCGCGACGGAAGGGGCGCCGGCTTCGGGCGCGGCGGATCTCATCGTCGACATCACCTCCACGGGCTCGACGTTGCGCGCCAACGGGCTGAAGGTTTTGTCCGACGGCGTCATCCTGCGGTCCGAGGCGCATCTGGTCGCCAGCAAGGCGGTGCGGTGGGATGCGGCGCAGAAGCGGGCGTATGCCAGCGTCGTTGCGAAGCTCAAGGCGGCGACGAAGTAGCTGCCGGTTGTTGCGCCTCTCCTTTAGAGAGAGGTGACTAACTACGGCTGGCGGGTCGTTTGAAATCCCGGCGCATCTTTTCTATTCCCGCGCGGCAGTAGCAGCCTTCGAGGTGGTCGTTGACCAGGCCCATCGCCTGCATGAAGGCGTAGACCGTGGTCGGGCCGACGAAGCTCCAGCCGCGCTTCTTCAGGTCCTTCGACAAGGCGACGGACGCTGCCGAGGTCGGCATGGCGCGGAGGGTGGCGAGGTCGATCTTCTTCGGGCGGTCCTTCTTCGCCGGCTCATGACTCCAGAAGTAGGCGGCGAGGCTGCCGTATTCTTCTCGTAGTTCCCTCGCCCGCTTGGCGTTGTTGATGGTCGACTCGATCTTGCCGCGGTGGCGGACGATGCCGGCATCTTTCAGGAGACGCGTCACGTCGCGGGCGGTGAACTTCGCGACCTTGTCGATATCGAAGCCGGCGAAGGCGGCGCGGAAATTTTCGCGCTTCCTGAGGATCGTCAGCCACGAGAGGCCGGACTGGAATCCTTCGAGGCAGATCTTCTCGAACAGGCGCGCGTCGTCGGTGACCGGGCGGCCCCATTCGTTGTCGTGGTAGGGCACGTAGTCGGGCGACGAGGCGCCCCACATGCAGCGGCGCTTGCCGTCCTCGCCGACGATCAGACCATCGTTCACGCGTGCCCTCCGTAACCCTTCGTTAGCCATGCCGAAAAATCGGTGACGTTCGATTCACCATTCGGTTGGAAACCTCAGCCTAGTGTCGGCGCGCCGCAAAAGCGGCAGCAGTCGCTTCCCGCGCCATCCCAGTTTCGAGTAGGCCGATGAACCGTATCCTGACAACCGCCTTTGCGGGCTTCGCGTCTTTCGCCGCGATCAGCGCCGCCCATGCCGCTTCCATCTATGACCGCCCGCCCTCTGTGCTCAGCCCCGACGTTACCGATCCCTGGCTGCTCCAGCTCAGGGCCGGCACGCAGAAGCCGGTGCTGGCCATGCCTGTCGCCGCCCAGCGCACGCTCTTCTCCTCCTCGACCATCGGCACGGCCGATACGCAGTCGCAGCCGGTCGTGATGCGCATTCCCGGTGAGCCGGACATCGCGCGCAACTATCGCCTCGACCCGGAATTCCTGCCGGCGGTGATCCCCTACCCGAGCAGCGAGAAGTCCGGGACGATCATCATCGATACCGAGGGCCGCCATCTCTACCTGATCATGGGCAACAACCAGGCGCTCCGCTACGGCGTCGGCGTCGGCCGGCCGGGGTTCGAGTGGGCCGGCGTGCATCACGTCACCCGCATGGCCGAGTGGCCGGACTGGACGCCGCCGCCGGAGATGCTGAAGCGCAAGCCGGAACTGCCGCGCCATATGGCCGGCGGCCCGGACAACCCGCTCGGCGCCCGCGCCCTCTATCTTGGTTCGACTCTGTACCGAATTCACGGCTCGAACGAGCCGTGGACCATCGGGACCAAGGTTTCCTCCGGTTGCATCCGCATGCGCAACGAGGACGTTTCCGACCTTTACCAGCGCGTCAGCGTCGGGGCGAAGGTCATCGTCCTGTAACACCTCACCAAGCCGTGACCGCCGGGCGCTTGCCCGGCGGGCGGCGGATTCGGTACGGTTTGCCGGATCTGGGACAATCTGGCGGAGCTGAGACACATGCGCGGTAGCAGGCTCATATTTGCGGCGGCGATGACCGCCGCCCTCGCGATCAGCGGAACGGCGCGGGCCGAGGACAATTTCTTCGAGGCGCTCGGCAAGATCTTCTCGGGCAACGGCGATACCGAATACAGCGGCCAGGTGCTCTACCCCGAGGACGTGTCGCGCAGCCGCGTCGTGCCGTTCGAGTTTCGCCGGCAGGTCGTCGGCTACAACACCACCGAGGCGCCGGGCACGATCATCATCGATACCGGCCGGCACTATCTCTATTTCGTCACCGGGTTCGGCCAGGCGATCCGCTACGGCGTCGGCGTCGGGCGCACCGGCATGGGCTGGAAGGGCACGGTCAAGATCGGCAACAAGGCCGAGTGGCCGACGTGGCATCCGCCGAAGGAGATGATCGCGCGCGAGGCAAAGCGCGGCCACCGGCTGCCGGTCGTCATGGCGGGCGGCAAGGGCAATCCGCTCGGCGCGCGCGCCATGTATCTTTATGGCAAGGGCGGCGACACCGGCTTCCGCATCCACGGCACGAGCGAGCCGTGGACGATCGGTCTCAACGTCTCCTCGGGCTGCATCCGCCTGGTCAACGACGACGTCATCGACCTCTATTCGCGGGCCCGCGTCGGCGCCAAAGTCATCGTGATGTAGGCTTTTGGGCCTTTCCCCGTCGCGCTCAGGGCGCTCCACGGTCTTTTGTCGCCGCATCACAGGATTTTGCAGGGCCGCCCCACCGGGCGGCCCTTTGTTTTTGGGGGCGATGGGTCTATCAGGTGGCCCTCCTCCCCACCTCTCCCGCCGGCCAAGCCATGAACGAATCCGCTCCCCCGCGCGTCGCCAACGCGACCCCGCTCGATCCTGCCTCCATCCGGCGCATCATCATCGGCGTCATCCTCGCCATGCTGCTCGCGGCGATCGACCAGACGATCGTGGCGACGGCGCTGCCGACCATCGGCAACGAGCTCAAGGATCTCGAGCACCTGCCGTGGGTGGTGACGGCCTACCTGCTGTCGGCCACGGCGGTGACGCCGTTCTACGGCAAGCTTGCCGATATCGTCGGGCGGCGGACGATGCTGCTCACCGGCATCAGCATATTTCTCTTCGGGTCGATCCTGTGCGCGCTGGCGCCCTCGATGTGGATCCTGATCGGCGCGCGCTTCGTGCAGGGTCTGGGCGGCGGCGGCCTGATTGCTCTGGCGCAGACCATCGTCGCCGACATCGTCGCGCCGAAGGAGCGCATGCGCTACCAGGCGTATTTCGCGTCGGTGTTCGTGACCTCATCGATCGCCGGCCCGATTCTTGGCGGCTTCTTTGCCGAGCGGCTGCACTGGTCGTTCATTTTCTGGATCAACATTCCGCTCGGACTGCTGGCACTCGGCATGACCAACGGCGCCCTCAAGCGGCTGCCGCGCCACGAGAGGCGGCACAAGCTCGACATCATCGGCGCGGTGCTGATGGTCGCGGCGACGGTCGCGCTGCTGCTCGCCTTGTCATGGGGCGGTGGCCTCTATCCGTGGAGTTCCTTCGAAATTCTCGGGCTGATCGCCGTATCGGCGGTCGCGTGGGTACTGTTCGTCTGGCGACTGACCACGGCGCCGGAGCCGTTCGTGCCGCTGGCGGTGATGTTCAACCCCGTGGTGGCGGCGGGCACGGCATCCAATTTCTTCGTCGTCGGCACCGTCGTGGCACTCACGATCTACCTGCCGATCTATTTCGAAGCGGTCATTGGCCTGTCGGCGTCGCAGTCCGGCCTTGCGCTGATTGCGTTTGCCGGCGGTACGGTCGTCGGCGCCCAGATCGCCGGGCGGATCATAGCGTGGACGACGCACTACAAGCGCGGACCGTTCGTCGGCCTGCTGGTCGGCATCGTAGCGACGATCGTGCTGGCATTCACGGCGACGCGGCAGACGCTGCTGTCGGTGGAGATACTGCTCGCCATCGCCGGCATCGGCATGGGCACGATCTTCCCGACGACGACGGTCGCGGTGCAGAACGCGGTCGAGCCGCACCAGCTCGGCACCGCGACGGCGAGCTTCAACTTCTTCCGCTCGCTGGGCAGCGCGATCCTGGTCGCGGTGTTCGGCGCGATCTTCCTCGGCGGGCTGGGACTCGGCGGCACCGCGATCGGGTCGCTCGACCAGCTCGTGGCGGCGGCCGCCGCGAACGGCACGGCGGTGGCGCCGGTGTTCCAGTATGTGTTCGGCGCCGCGGCGGCGGTGCTGGTGCTCGGCTTCTTCTGCTTTGCGGCGATGAAGGAATTGCCGCTGAGGGGCAGGTAGGCCCTTCGTTCAAAACGGCGGCGGAGCCACCCCCCCCTCGGCCTCCCCTCGCTGTCATCCCCGCGAAGGCGGGGATCCAGTGAACGTCGGCGCTGCGTTCAGTCTTCGACGTCAGCGTCTACTGGGTCCCCGCCTTCGCGGGGACGACAATCGTGGTTGGGTTGGCGCCGCGGCTAGACGATCAGGCGATAGGCCGGCACTGTCAGGAACGCCGCCAGCGTGTCGGCCGTCGATAGCTTGCGGAACAGGTCGATCGCCTGCGGGAAGCGGCCCTTGGCGTAGTTGTCGGCGCCGATTTCCGTTTTCACCTTTTCCATTTCCTCGGTCAGGCACTTTTCGAACAGCGCCTTGGTCGCCTTCGCGCCGCCTTCCAGCGGCGCTTCGAAATGCAGCTCCTGCCAGATCTGGCTGCGGCTGATCTCGGCGGTCGCGGCGTCCTCCATCAGGTTGTAGAGCGGCACGGCGCCCCTGCCCCTGAGCCACGCCTCGATGTACTGGACGCCGACGCGGATGTTGTCGCGCATGCCCTGCTCCGTGCGCGTGCCCTCGTGGACCTCGAGCATGTCCCTCTGCGTGGCGGTGACGTCGGTGCGGAGCTTGTCGAGCTGGTTCGGCTGCGGCATCAGCTTGTCGAAGATTTCCTGCGCGACCGGCACAAGATCGGGGTGCGCCACCCAGGTGCCGTCGTGGCCGGCTTTCGCCTCGCGCTCCTTGTCGGCGCGGACCTTGGCGAAGGCGGCCTCGTTGACGGCGGCGTTCTTGCGGTCCGGAATCTGTGCCGCCATGCCGCCCATGGCGAAGGCGCCGCGGCGGTGACACGTCTTGATCAGCAGCTCGGAGTAGGCCTTGAGGAACGCCTTGCCCATGACGACCTGGCCGCGATCGGGCACGAGGAATTCCGGCTTGGCGCGCAGCGTCTTGATGAACGAGAAGATGTAATCCCAGCGGCCGCAGTTCAGCCCCGCCATGTGGTCGCGGAGCTCGTAGATGATCTCGTCCATCTCGAAGGCGGCGGGCAGCGTCTCGATCAGCACCGTCGCCTTGACGGTGCCGTTCGGGATGCCGAGTTCCTTCTCGGCGTGGACGAAGACTTCGTTCCACAGCCGCGCCTCGAGGTGGCTCTCCATCTTCGGCAGATAGAAATACGGCCCGGAGCCGGCGGCGAGCGCCGCCTTGGCGCAGGTGAAGAAATAGAGGCCGAAGTCGAACAGCGAGCCGGACATCGGCGCGCCGTCGATGACGACGTGCTCCTCCGGCAGATGCCAGCCGCGCGGACGGATGAGCAGGACGGCCGGCTTCGGCTTCAGCTTGTATTCCTTGCCGGTCGACGGCTCGGTGAAATCGATCTTCCCCGCCCAGCGGTCCTTGAGGTTGATCTGGCCCTCGATGAGGTTCGCCCAGGTCGGCGAGGTCGCGTCCTCGAAATCGGCCATGAAGACTTTGGCGCCGGAGTTCAGCGCGTTGACGATCATCTTGCGGTCGACGGGACCGGTGATCTCGACGCGGCGGTCGAGGAGATCGGCCGGGATCGGCGCGACTTTCCAGTCGCCGTCGCGCACGCTCTTCGTCTCGGGCAGGAAATCGGGCAGTGCGCCGGCGTCGAACTCGGCCTGGCGCTCGTCGCGGCGCGCGAGCAGGCGCAGGCGCGACGGGTTGAACTTGCGCTGCAGGCCAGCGAGGAACGCCAGCGCGGCCGGGGTAAGCACCTCGTCGTAGCGCTCGCCCCACACGCCCCTGATCTCGACGCCCGGTAGCGTCGGCTTGCCGTCAGCCATGATGTTCTCCGTCCCTGTTCCGGCTGGTTATGCCACAGCGCCCGGCGCTAGTGGAGCGCGGCGGGTTTCGGGCCGCCGTATGCCCAGTCGAGCAACTCGACCGTGTGGACCACGGGCTTCCTGGTCGCGCCGCCGATCTGGGTCAGGCAGCCGATGTTGCCGGCGGCGATAATCTCGGCGCCGGTCGCCTCGATATTGGCGACCTTGCGATCGCGGAGGCGCCGGGCAATCTCCGGCTGCAGGATGTTGTAGGTGCCCGCCGAGCCGCAGCAGAGGTGACCCTCGGCGACCTCGCTGACCTTGAAGCCGGCCTTCGCCAGCAGCGCCTTGGGCGTGAGCTTGATCTGTTGGCCGTGCTGGAGGGAGCAGGCGGCGTGGTAGGCAACGGTCGGGCGCACCTCGCGCGACGGTTCGCCGAGGTCGAGGGTTTCGAGATACTCCGAGATGTCGCGGGCGAGCGCCGATACGCGCTTCGCCTTCTCGGCGTAGGCGGGGTCGGTGCGGAACATGAAGCCGTAGTCCTTCACCGTGGTGCCGCAGCCCGACGTCGTGACCAGGATGGCGTCGAGCCCCTGCCCTTCGATCTCGCGCGTCCACGCGTCGATGTTCTGCCTGGCGGCTTCATGCGAATCGTGGGTGCGGCCCATATGGTGGGTGAGCGCGCCGCAGCAGCCTTCGCCGGCGGTGCGCACCACGTCGATGCCCTTGCGGTTGAGCAGGCGAATGGCGGCCTCGTTGATACCGGGGTCGAGGACGGACTGGGCGCAGCCGCGCAGGATGGCAACGCGCGCCGTGCGCTTGCCGTAGGCGCGTGAGACGCCGGAGCGGTTGGTCTCCGATACGCCGGGAAATTCGCGCGGCGCCAGATCGAGCATCGCGGCAAAGCGCGACAGGCCGGGGACGCGGCGGAGCACCGGCGCCAGCGGCTTGGCGAAGAAGCCGACGATGACGGCGGTGCGGAAGCGCGCCGGATAGGGCAGCAGCGCGGCGAGCAGGCGGCGCGTCAGGCGATCGCCGAGCGGCCGCGTGCACGTCTTCTCGATGTGCTGGCGGGCGTGGTCGACGAGATGCATGTAGTCGACGCCGGACGGGCACGTCGTCATGCACGACAGGCACGACAGGCAGCGATCGACGTGGGTGACGACCTCCTCGGTCGCCGCCTTGCCGCTCTCCAGCATGTCCTTGATCAGGTAGATGCGGCCGCGCGGGCTGTCGAGTTCGTCGCCGAGCAGCACGTAGGTCGGGCACGTCGCCGTGCAGAAGCCGCAGTGGACGCAGGTGCGCAGGATCTTCTCCGACACGGCGGTGTCGGGATCGGCAAGCTGGGCGAGCGTGAAGTTGGTCTGCATGATTCGTCAGATGCCAGCGTACATCCGGCCGGGGTTGAGGATACCGGCGGGGTCGAAGGTCGCCTTGAGCTTGCACGTCAGGTCCATGATCGGCGCCGGCTGCGGCTGGAAGACGTCGACGGCGTTGCGGATGCTTTCGTCGGCGCGGACCAGCGTTGCGTGGCCGCCGACTTTGGCGACCGCGGCGCGGATGACGGCGGCGCCGGCGTCCGGCCCTTCGCCGCCGGCGATCCAGACGAGGCCGCCGCCCCAGTCGTAGAGGATGCGCGCCGGAAAGACGGCGCGGGCGGCGTCGGCGATGGCGGGGCCGTCGCCGGGCTTGACCGAAACGCGCCAGATCGGCGTGGCGAAGGGTGCGGAGAGGCCGTCGAGGTCGAGGATCGTCAGCCACAGACTGCGCGAGGTCTGCGCAGCGAGGATGTCGGCCGGGCCGAAATCGGCGAGCAGCGTGCGCAGGCGTTCGGCACGATCGGCGACCGAGGCGGCGAAGCCGTCGATGCGGATGTAGGTGCGCGCCGGCTCGCTTTCGTCGGCCGGTGAGTGCGCGGCGCCGGTGACGAAAAAACGGCGAGCCGAGCGCGGCCGACATCGCGGCGATCGCCTGTGCGTCGCGGAGGCCGGTGACGGCGAGCGTCGCCTCGGTCTCGGGCGCCGGCTGGACCTTGAAGGTGACCTCGCTCATGACGCCCAGGGTGCCGAGCGAGCCGGCGAGAAACTTCACCAGATCGTAGCCGGTGACGTTCTTCATCACGCGGCCGCCCGACTTCACGACGATGCCGGCACCGGTGACGGCGCGGACGCCGATGAGGCTGTCGCGCGCGGCGCCGGCCTGGATGCGGCGCGGGCCGGAGAGATTGGCGGCGGCGACGGCGCCGATGGTCGGCTCGCCGGTGGAACCGAAGATGCCGCGGTGGTCGATGGGCTCGAAGGCGAGGCGCTGGCCCTTGGTCGCGAGCAGCGCCTCGACCTCGGCGAGCGTGGTGCCCGACCTCGCCGATATTACCAGTTCGGCCGGCTCGTAGAGCGTGATGCCGGTGAGCTTGGCCGTCGACAGCGTCGCCGCGGTCTGCATCGGGCGGCCGAGGCCCGTGCGCGTGCCGCCGCCGACGACCGCCAGCGGCGTCTTCTTCGCCATCGCGCCGGCGACGACGTCGGCAAGCTCGGCTTCGTCGGCGGGAATGAACGAGTCGCTCATGCGGCGGGTATCGGCCGACCCTCGAGCGGGAAGACTTTCGCCGGGTTCATCAGCCACGACGGATCGAAGACGCTTTTGACGGCCATCTGCAGGTTCAGGTCGGCGGGCGTGAACTGATAGGTCATCAGGTCGCGCTTCTCGATGCCGACGCCGTGCTCGCCGGTCAGGCAGCCGCCGGTCTCGACGCACAGCTTCAGGATATCGGCGCCGGCCATCTCGGCACGGGCCAGTTCGTCCGGGTCGTTGGGGTTGAACAGGATGAGCGGGTGGAGGTTGCCGTCGCCGGCGTGGAAGACGTTCGACACGCCGACACGGTGGCCGGCGCAGATCGCGGCGACTTTGGTCAGCACCTCGGGCAGCTTGCCGGTCGGGATGACGCCGTCCATGCAGAGATAGGCGTCGGCCTTCTGGCCCATGGCGCCGAAGGCGGCCTTGCGCCCCTTCCAGATCGCGGCGCTTTCGGCTTCCGATTTCGACACGCGGATGCCGCGCGGGCCGAAGGGCGCGGCGATGGCGTTGATGCGCGCGAGCAGGTCGTCGATCTCGGCGTTGGATCCTTCGACCTCGATGATCAGCATCGCCTCGACATCAAGCGGGTAGCCGGCGCGGGCGAAGGCCTCGCAGGCCTCGATGCACGGCTTGTCCATGTACTCGATGGCGACCGGGATGATGCCCGACGCCATGATCGCGGCGACACAGCCGCCGGCCGCCTCGGCGGTGTCGAAGCCCATCAGCATCGGGCGGGCACCCTCCGCGGCGCGCAGGATGCGGACCGTCGCCTCGGTGACGATGCCGAGCTGGCCCTCGGAGCCGATGAGGAGGCCCATCAGGTCATAGCCGGGCGCGTCGAGGTAGCTACCGCCGATGTCGACGATGGTGCCGTCGATCATCACCATGCGCAGGCCGAGGATGTTGTTGGTGGTGACGCCGTACTTGAGACAATGCGCGCCGCCCGAGTTCATCGCGATGTTGCCGGCGATGGTGCAGGCAAGCTGGCTCGACGGATCGGGAGCGTAGAAGAAGCCGCGGGCGGCGACGGCATTAGTGATGTTGATGTTGGTGACGCCGGCTTCAACGCGCGCGGTTCGGTTGTCGTAGTCGACGGCGAGGATGCGGTTCATCTTCGACAGGCCGACGACGACGCAATCGGCACTCGGGATGGCGCCGCCGGACAGCGACGTGCCGGCGCCGCGGGCAACTACCTTGACGCGGTGCTGGCCGAGGAACTTGAGGATCGCCGAAACCTGCCCGGTCGAGGTCGGGAGGACGACCGCCAGCGGGACGACGCGATAGGCGGTCAGCGCGTCGGTCTCGAAGGCGCGGCGCTCGTCGTGCGACGTGATGACGCCATCCTTGCCGAGGATCGCGGCCAGCCCGGCCACAATCTCGTCGCGCGCCGCGAGAATGCGCGCATCCGGCAGGGGCATGGCGATCGCTGACATATGCTTCCCTTATCCCGGCGTTGCCGCTTCGCTCAAGCCGAATATAGTGCAGACGAAGCAGCAGAAGCGAGGCAGGCGTGGCGGTAGAAGGCATTGGGGCGGGACGGCCGAGCGTCGGGCTGTTCGTGACGTGCCTTGTCGACCTGTTCCGGCCAAGCGTCGGGTTCGCCGCCGTGAAGCTGATCGAGGCGGCCGGATGCCGGGTTTCGGTGCCGGCGGACCAGACGTGCTGCGGCCAGCCGGCCTACAACTCGGGCGACCGCCGGGATGCCATCGCCATCGCCAGGCAGGTGGTCGATGCATTCGAGCCGTACGACTATGTCGTGGCGCCGTCCGGCTCGTGCGCCGGCATGCTCAAGGTGCACTATGCCGATCTGCTCGGCGACGATCCGGCGTGGAGCGCGCGGGTGGCGGCGTTTTCGGCGAAGACGTACGAGCTGATCTCGTTTCTGGTCGATGTGCGCGGGATGACCGGGGTCGATGCGGCGTTCGACGGATCGGTGACCTACCACGACTCGTGCTCGGGGCTGCGCGAGCTCGGCATCCGCAACCAGCCGCGCAAGCTGCTCAAGTCGGTCGACGGGCTGAAGCTGACCGAGCTCAAGGACGCCGACATCTGCTGCGGCTTCGGCGGGACGTTCTGCGTCAAGTATCCCGACGTCTCCAATGCCATCGTCGAGCGCAAGACGAAGGAGATCGCGGCGTCGGGCGCCGGCACGCTGCTCGCGGGCGATCTCGGCTGCCTGCTCAACATGGCCGGCAAGATGCAGCGCGAGGGCCGGCCGATCCGCACGCGCCACGTCGCCGAGGTGCTCGCCGGCATGACCGATACGCCGCCGATCGGCGAGGCGGGCTGATGCACATCACCTCGCCGAACTTCAAGGCGAACGCGCGGGCGGCGCTCGCCGATCCGCAACTGCAGGAGGCGCTTGGCCACGTCAAGACGGGCTTCATCGCCAAGCGCGCGGCGGCGGTCGAGGCGCTGCCCGAGTTCGAGCAGCTCCGCAACAGCGGCCGCGACATCAAGAACCACACGCTCGAGCACCTCGACCTCTACCTCGAGGCCTACGAGGAAAAGGTCGCCGAAAGCGGCGGCCACGTGCACTACGCCGAGACGGCGGACGAGGCGCGCGAGCTGATCCTCGGCATCTGCCGGCAGGCGGGCGCACGCACGGTCACCAAAGGCAAGACGATGATCGCCGAGGAGATCGAGCTCAACGAATACCTCGAGGCGAACGGCGTGCTGCCGATCGAGACCGACCTCGGCGAATACATCATCCAGCTCCGCCACGAGGCGCCGAGCCACATCATCGCGCCGGCGATCCACCTGACCAAGGAGCAGGTCGAGGCGGATTTCCGGCGCGTGCACACAGATCTGCCGGCGGCGCGCGACCTGTCGGAGCCGGCGTCGCTGCTGAACGAGGCGCGCGGCATCCTGCGCGACCGGTTCCTCAAGGCAGACGTCGGCATCACCGGAGCGAATTTCCTGATCGCAGAGACCGGCACGTCGATCATCGTCACCAACGAGGGCAATGGCGACCTGACGCAGACATTGCCGCGGGTCCACATCGTGCTGGCATCGATCGAGAAGGTCGTGCCGACGCTGGAGGACGTCAGCCAGATTCTCCGGCTGCTGGCGCGCTCGGCGACCGGACAGGAGATGTCGGTCTACACTACGTTCTCGACCGGGCCACGGCGCCCCGACGATCCCGACGGGCCGGACGAGTATCACGTCGTGATACTCGACAACGGCCGTACGGGCATGCTCGGCTCGCAGTTCCAGGACATGCTGCGCTGCATCCGCTGCGCGGCCTGCATGAACCACTGCCCTGTCTATCAGGAGATCGGCGGCCACGCGTACGGCTGGGTCTATCCGGGGCCGATGGGCGCCGTGCTGACGCCGGCGCTGGTCGGCATCGACAAGGCCGGGCACCTGCCCAACGCCTCGACCTTCTGCGGGCGCTGCGAGGCGGTGTGCCCGATGAAGATTCCGCTGCCGAACATGATGCGGCATTGGCGCGAGAAGGAATACGAGCGGCATCTGTCGCCGACGACGTTCCGCTGGGGGCTCGGCGTCTGGGCCTTCTTCGCCCGGCGGCCGCGCCTCTATCAGTTCGCGACCGGCATCGCGATGCGCGTGCTGGGCAACCTCGGCGGGCGCAAGGGCCGCTTCCACCGCGTGCCGCTCGCCGGCGGCTGGACCAAGGACCGCGACCTCCCCGCGCCTTCCGGCCGCACGTTCCAGCAGATGTGGGTCGAGCAGCAGCGGGCGGCGGCGCCATGAGCTCGCGCGACGCGGTGCTCGGCAAGATACGGCGGGCGCTGGGCGTCACGGGGCAGGAGTCGCGTCGCAATGCGACGGTCGACGAGCGACTGGCGCGGGCGCCAAAGGGCGTGATCCCGGCGCGCGGTCAGTTGCCGGCCGGGGAGCGGGTGCGGCTGTTCGCGGCGATGGTCGAGAAGGCCGGCGCGACGGTGAAACGGGTCGGAGATGATGGTGCTGTCCCGGCTGCGGTCGCGGAATATCTCCGCGGGCGCAATTTACCGGCAAAGATACGGATCGGCGACGATGCGCTGCTCAACAATCTCGGCTGGTCGCGGACGCAGATCGAGGTGAAGCACGGCGCCTCGGACGGGTACGATCCGGTCGGCGTGACGCACGCGGCTGCCGGAGTCGCCGAGACCGGCACGCTGGTGCTGACGTCGGGCGGCGACAATCCGACGACGCTGAATTTTCTCCCCGATACCTCCATCGTCGTGGTCAAGGCGGCCGACATCGCCGGCGACTACGAGACGGTGTGGGCCGAGATACGCGGCAAGTACGGCAAGGGCGCGATGCCGCGGACGGTCAACTATGTCACCGGCCCTTCCCGCTCGGCCGACATCGAGCAGACGATCCTGCTCGGCGCGCATGGGCCGCGGCGGCTGCACGTCGTCATCGTCGACGGCTAGCTGCCGGTCCAGCCCTGGCGTTTGAGCCGGCGTTCCAACGCGCGCACCAGCAGCGACAGCGTCACCGTCATCACCAGATAGAGATAGGCGACGACGTTGTAGGTTTCGAAAAACAGGAACGTCGAGGACGAGTAGATGCGGCCGAGTTGGGTGATGTCCTGGACGCCCAGCGATGAGACCAGCGCCGAGTCCTTGATCATGGCGACGAAGTCGTTGCCGAGCGGCGGCAGGACTACCCGGATCGCCTGCGGCAAGACGACGTTGCGCAGGATCGCGTAGCGCGACAGGCCCAATGCGGCGGCGCCTTCCACCTGAATTTTCGGGACCGACTCAATCCCGGCGCGGAAGATTTCCGACAGGAACGCGCTGTAGCTGACGGTCAGCGCGAAGACGGCGCGCCAGGCGAGATCGAAGCCGCGGATGGTGAGCGGCGGGAAGAAGCCCCACGCGATCGGGCCGGTGAGCAGCCAGTTCCACGCGACGACGATCGCCGGGGCGCCGACGAAGGCGACGTAGAACAGGAGAACCAGCGCGGGGACGCCGCGCACGATCTCGACGTAGAACGTGGCGACCTCGCGGACGATCCGCAAGCGGGCGCGGCGGGCGACGGCGACCAGCAGGCCGAGGGCGCAGGCGAGCGCGAAGGCGACGACCGAGACCCAGAGCGTGGTGCCGACGCCGCGCAGCAACGCAACGAAGATGACGCGGTAGTTGCCGTCGACCGCGATCATCCACGCGAACAGGACCGCGATGAGGACCGCCGCGAGCAGCCAGAAGGGAAACTCGCGGCGGGGTGTTGCGGGCGCGGCCACGGCGGGCCGGCGAAGGGTTCGGGGCTATCTGTTGTTGTAGTCGTAGAACCACTTCTTGCTCAGCGCGTCCAAGGTGCCGTCGGCCTTCATCGATGCGATGGCGGCGTTGAACGGCGCGACGAGATCGGAGCCTTTCTTGAGGATCAGCCCAAACTCGTCGTTGCCGATCGGGTCGCCGACGATCTTGAAGGCGTTCGGCGAGGCGCCCATGTAGCCGGCGGCCGAGGCGTTATCCATGAAGACGGCGTCGACGTCGCCGGCCTTCAATGCCGCGACCGTCGCGCCGAAGGTGTCGAACAACTTGATCTTGGGGCTCGGGTTCTTGTCGTCGGTGCCGGTCACGTTGAGCGCGGTGTAGAAATTCGTCGTGCCGGTCTGCGCGCCGATCAGGAAATCGCCGGCGCCGAGAGACTTGGCATCGGTGAAGCGCGTCTCGTCGGCGCGGACGAGCAGGAACTGCTGCGACAGCAGGTAGGGATCGGTGAAGTCGATCTGCTGCTTGCGCTCGTCGGTGATCGAGATGCCGTCCATGCCGACGTCGAACAGGCCCTGGCGGACGCTTTCGATCATCGTGTCCCACGAGCCCTTCTTCCAGTCGATCTTGGCATTCAGCCGCTTGCCGATCTCGTTGACGAGATCGTACTCGAGGCCAATGCCCTTGCCGCTGGCGTCCTCGAACTGGAGGGGCGTGTAGTCGTCGGCGGCGACTGCGACGACGGTGCGGCCCTTCAGGTCGGGCAGCGCATCGGCGGCGTGGGCGACGCCGGCCAGAGCGAAGGTGGCGACAAGCGCGGCGGCGAGACGTTTCATCATGGAACGGAACTCCTTGCGTTTCGGCGGTTGGCCGCGATTGTAGCGGGGGTCAGCGGATGAGGCCAACCCAGGCGCGGGCGATGGCCGCGCCGGTGGCATCGGACTGGGCCCCAAGGCGGGCGGCATCCAGCGGCCGCCGCTTCTCCCAGTCCGGCGCGTATTCAGCGATAACCGAGGCAAAGTCCGTGCTCCAGCTATCGACCAGCGGCCGGTCGGCCTCGAAATGAAACTGAATGCCATAGGTGGCGCGGCCGACGCGAAAAGCTTGCTGCTCGGTCGCGGCGCTGGTGGCGAGATGCACGGCGCCGGGCGGCAGCGTGAAGGTGTCGAGGTGCCAGTGGAAAATCGGCGAGGCGTCGCCGAGGGCGGCGATGACCGGATCGGCCCTGCCCGCCGCGGTCGGGCGGACCTCGTGCCAGCCGAACTCGATCGGGCGGCCGAGGATGTTTTTGGCGCCGGCGCCGCGGGCGACGATCTGGGCGCCGAGGCATACGCCGAGCACGGCCTTGTCGGCTTCGCCGAACATGCGGGTGAGGTTCGCCAGGTGCGGCAGGTACGGGTAGTCGGCGTCGTCGATGGCGCTTTGCTCGCCGCCCAGCACGACGATGGCGTTGTAGCCAGCGTCGGTGGCCGGGATGGCGTCGCCCCGCCACGCCTGGCGGAGGTCGATTTCGGCGCCGGCTTCGGCGAGCGCCGGGCCGATCTGGCCGAGCGGCGTGCCGACGAAATTTTCAACGACGAGGACGCGCATTCGGCCGATGTGGTAGCACGGCGCGCTTTGGCGGACGAGATGGGCAGATGCTGACGGGCGAGGCAAAGGCGCCGGACGGGTTGCGGCTCTACGCGATCGGCGACATCCACGGCATGGACGACAAGCTGGCCGCGGTGCACGCCGCGATCGCCGCCGACCTTGCGGCGCGCCCCGCCCCGGATCACCGCATCATCCACCTCGGCGACTACGGCGACCGCGGGCCGAACTCGGCCGGCGTCGTCACGCGGCTGATCGGCATGGCGGGCGACCCACGCGTCATGTTCCTGCGCGGTAACCACGACCAGTTGTGGCTCGATTTTCTCGCCGAGCCCGATCGACACGGCGGAGTGTTCCTGAAATTCGGCGGCAAGGAGACGCTGCGCTCGTACGGCGTGGGCAACCGGGCGCGCAACTACGCGCAGCTCGCCCAGATGTTCGCGGCGGCGCTGCCGGCTGAGCATCGCGCGTTTCTCGAGGGCCTCCGGACGTCCGTGCAGTTCGGCGATTTTTTCTTCGCGCATGCGGGCGTTCGTCCGGGCGTGCCGCTCTCCCAGCAGGCGGCGCAGGATCTCGTCTGGATCCGCGAGGATTTTATCGGCGACACGCGCGACCACGGCGCGGTGATCGTGCACGGCCACACGGTGACGCCGACGATGACGCCCGAGGTGTGGCCGAACCGGATCGCGATCGATACGGGCGCGGTGTTCGGCGGGCCGCTGACGTGCGTTGCGATCGAGGGGCGCGAGGTGCGGTTTTTGTAGCTGCGTCGGCGCCTCCATATCCCCTCCCCCCGACGGGGAGGGCTTCGGCCCTTGTGAGCGAAGCGAACTAGAGACGAAGGGTGAGGGTCTGCGGCCTCGCGTGAACAACTCCGGTCGGTAGTCTCCCCTCCCGGCCGTTGCTTACGCTCGGGCGTTCATCGCTCGAAACATGCCACCGGCATGTTTCGTTCGCTGCGCGAACCGCTCTTCACCCCCATTCGCCTAACTCGCTGCGCTCCTAAGGCTCATGGCCCTCTCCCCTCCGGGGAGAGGGGAAATCTGAGTGTGCCTCGTCGTTCTCGCGACACCTTTCCGCGCGAGTCTTCTTCTCCTTCCATTCCTTCGATCCCCCGAAGGGGTGGCGGTCGCTCGTTCGAGTGCCGTCCGATATTTTGTGGGCGCTCGAATGAGCGCCCGCCGCGGCGATTTCGCGGGCCGCTGGCCAGGAACTTCGTTCCGTCGCGCCTGCCGGAATTGCTCCCGGCACGCCCTCCCCGCCGAACGGGAAAGGCATCAGGGCGGCGGACCTTAAGCCAGGTGACAAGGCAGACGGCGGTGAGCCGACGGCCCGGCCAGGGGTCGTCCCTTCCGTATGGCTGCGAGCCACACGGCGGGCACCACGTCCGACGGCACCGTGCCGCCATCTCTCACCGAGATCCGCTCCGCAAACTGGTCGCCACCGGTTGGCGCCCCTTCGTCGAGCGAGGACGCGGGGATTATCGGGGAGGTTTGGGAAGCGGGGATAAGCTATTTTCGAGCAGAGACGACGCCGCGACCAGCGGCGGCGACCGCCGACGTTGCCCCAAGGTAAGCTAGGCAAGGCGCAGCCCGGCCCGTTGGGATCGCCGGACGATGCGGAATACAGATCCGCTGTTCCGCGCTACGAGCTGCAAGCTGAATCGCTTCGAACGTGCGACGGCTCGACCTTAGTCAGAGCCGCGTTTTGCGGCGTCATACCTCGGATTGTCGAAGAAGGAACTTGAGTCACTCTCGAAGAGTTCAGCAACCCTTCGCAGAAGAGCGCGACTTTGGAGAGGATTCCAAGTCGCAGCTCTACAGTCGGGACACAACCACCCACTGCGAGGTGATCCGGTCAGATCATCAATGCTCGATCCGACATAGCAAGCAACTAATCCAATGCTTGGCGGAGCCGCCGCGTTCAACCGACCTATCGATCGTAACATTAGATCGATCGGCAACCAATCTGCTTCAACTGGATTCAAGAGTTCGACCCGTCCATGTCGATCTAAGACGCGAGCGACGCCCATCGGACGCCACGCTGACCGTGGGCTTTTGTCTGACACTATTAAGTGAGCTACGGCCACGTAAGGAAAACCGAGCTTCATGAGCGCTGCGGCCTGAGAGAAGCCGAATTCATTCGGGGACTTTCCTTGCTTACGGAAGGTCGCCCGAACCACCTTAATTTCTAACGCAATCGTTCGATGGAGAACGAGTTCATCGCCGTCGTATGGAACAATGAGAAGATCGACATCGCCGGGAAACGAGGCGTCTGGCGCTAGTCGTTTTGTGGGAACAAGCGGACGGCAATAGACCCCGCTTTTTCGCGACATCCGATGAAAATAGTCGGGTTGCAGGCCGCGGTACGCCTGGCCAAATCGTTCCCGGCCCGTGATAAATGCGATGGTTGCCGCGATTTCGTGTCGAGAATCGACTAATTTTTTAGCAACGTAAAAAGCAGGCTCGCCAGAAGAGAACGCGCGGGGCCTATTGGTCGAACGATATCGAAACTTACGCTGATCCATCGGCCTTTATAATCGACCCAACAACGCCGGTCCTGCCCACGCATCCATAGCGAGCGTCGTGAACTTATTAGGGCGGGGTTAGCGTCGGCTGGCGGGTCGGACGGCGGACAAGGGTCGTCGAAGGGTTGGTGTGGTTGGCGCATTGGCGGCGCGGGGTGTTGGCGCAGTCGCGGACTGCGCCTACCGGCGCTGCCGTTTTATCACCTCGCAACTAGCCACACGGCAAAAGGAGGACTCGCCCATTCCTTAGGACACGCCTCCTAAATCGGCTTCGAATAGCAATGACCGCCCTGCTCTACCCCCGCGGCTGCGGCACAATCCGGATGTATGGCTTCGGGGACTTCCAGCCGTTGGGATACGTCTTCTTCGCGTCCTCGTCCGAGACAGATCCCGCGATGATGACGTCGCCGCCTTCCTTCCAGTTCGCGGGCGTCGCGACCTTGAACTTGGCGGTGAGCTGGAGGGAGTCCACGACGCGCAGGATCTCGTCGAAGTTGCGGCCCGTGGTCATCGGGTAGGAGAGCGACAGCTTGATCTTCTTGTCGGGGCCGATGACGTAGACGGTGCGGACGGTCTGGTTGTCGGCGGCGGTGCGGCCTTCCGAGGTTTCGCCGGCGGCGGCGGGGAGCATGTCGTAGAGCTTGGAGATCTTCAGCTCGGGGTCGCCGATCATCGGGAAGTCCGGCGCGGTGCCCTGCGTCTCGGCGATGTCCTTCGCCCAGCCGGCGTGCTTATCGACCGGATCGACGCTGAGGCCGATGACCTTGACGTTGCGCTTCTTGAAGTCAGGGCTGAGCTTGGCCATGGCGCCGAGCTCGGTCGTGCAGACGGGCGTGAAATCCTTGGGGTGCGAGAAGAGGATGCCCCAGCTGTCGCCCAGCCACTGGTGGAACTTGATCGGGCCTTGGGTGGTGTTGGCCTCGAAATCGGGCGCGACGTCGCCGATGCGCAGGGACATGGGGATTCTCCTCGTGGAATTTTTTTCTGGTGGAGATTGATGTAGGCGCGCGCCGGGTGGGGCTCAAGGAATGCGCGTTTGGTGCGGGGGTGTTGCGGCGGAATGGGAGTGCGCGGCGACGCGGTACAGCGCATTGAATTTTCTGTGGCGGTGCGCGGTCTGGCATGACCCCCTCCCGCCCTCCCCCTTTTCAGGGAGGTGGTCACGGGCGGTGAGGTGGCAACAGGTGAAGAGCGCAACTCGGTTTTGCCTCTCCCCCTGAAAGGGGGAGGTTGGGAGGGGGTTCCTTCCACACGATGACGGTCATGGTGGGTGAGGCTTTCCCCCACCCGCCTCGCTTTGCTCGGCACCCTCCCCGCAAGGGGGAGGGAGAAGCAGCGGCGGCGTGTGCTGGCCCCCCTCTAGCCTTGCTAGGTCCGCTGACGCGGACCGAGCGCGGCTATCTCCCCCGCAAGGGGGGAGATCAACAAAACAAACTAGGCCGCGACGGCGGGGACCGAGAGGTTGTCGAGGGAGGAGACGATGTGCTCGGCGAGCTTGTCGACGATGGGCGAGTTCGGCTTGTTCCATGAGCGGATGATGCCGATCTCGCAGGAGGGGAGACGCGGGAAGCCTTCCTGCTCGGAGAGGACTCGCATGCCGGGGCGGAGTGCGGACTCGGCGACGACCGTGACGGCGAGGCCGGCCAGCACCGCGGCGCTGATCGCGGTCGAGTTGCCACTGGTGTAGCGGACGCGGTACTTGCGGCCGATGCGGGTGAGGCCGTCGAGGCCGGCGGTGCGCCACATGCACGGCGCCTTCGACAGCGCCAGCGGCACGATCTCCTCCTGCTCGGTGTGGTGCGCGGCGCTGGTCACCCAGAGCAGCGGCTCCTGGCGGATGACTTCCGTCTCGACATCGCCGCAGGCGGTGACGATGGCGAGGTCGATGTCGGCGGTGCGCGACAGTTCCATCAGCACCTGCGACGGCTCGCAGACGACGGAGACTTCGACGCGCGGATTGGAGCGCGCGAAGCGGGCGAGAATCTCGGGCAGGAAGCGATCGGCGTAGTCGTCCGGCGTGCCGAGGCGGACCGAGCCGGTCAACTCGGTCTCGTCGAAGGCGGCGATGGTTTCGTTGGACAGCGAGACCATGCGGCGGGCGTAACCCAGCAGGCGCTCGCCGTCGTCCGAGAGCTTCGACATGCGGCCGTCGCGGGTGAAAATCGGCTTGCCGATCCGCTCCTCCAGCCGGCGCATCTGCATCGACACGGCGGACTGAGTCTTGTGCACGGCCTCGGCCGCGCGGGTGAAGGATCCGCTCTCCGCAATCGCCACGAACGTGCGGAGCTGATCGAGGTCCAATGTCGCGGTCATGTCACGAAAACTCCCGTGTTTCTGCCGTTTCAATGATCAACCAAACAGATGGACCATATTAGAAACATTCGTTGGAATGATCAATGGGGATCAGGCAAATAGTCAGCGTCCCCGGAGCAAACAACCCCTCACACCGACCCGAAGCGGGCGGCATTCACCGGGCACCTCTGAAGGAGAACGACCATGGCCACCACCGAATTTTCCCACAGCGAGTCGTATGGCTTGCGGCAGTTCGTCGAGGCAGGTTTCGCCCGCGTCGCCGCCGTGTGGACCGCGGTGAAGAATCGCCGTTCGGTCAACAACCTTCTCTACTGGGACGACCGCATGCTGAGCGACATCGGGCTCACGTCGTGCGACGTCCGCGGGGCGCTGGCCGCGCGGATGAGCGAGGACCCGTCGCAGCAGTTGCGCTCGTTCTCGCAGGAGCGGCGCGAGGCGGTGCGGGCGCACAGCCGCGCGCTCTACACCTTCGACGACTAGGTCTCGAGGCGCAGACGAATTTTCGGAGCTCCTGGTCCCCTGGGAGCTTCGGTAGACTGGCCCGCCGGTTACTCGGCGGGCCATTTTCGTTTTCGGGTACGGGTGGCGCGCGGCGAAGTGGGCCCTCCCCAGGCTGTCATCCTTCGGCGGCGCGCAGCGCCGACCGGAGGACCGCTCTCCTCACTTCAACCGACGGTGTGCGTGCTGGGCGTGGTCCTCCGGTCGAGGCCTGCGGCCTCGCCGAAGGATGACAGCGGTGGGGAGGCGAAGGCGCCGCCGAGCAGGTGGAGGGAGAGGGGACAGCGGGCGGCTAGTAGGCGTGCGTGGTGAAAATCTTGTCGATGTCGCCGTTCCAGTCGTTCTCGTATTCGTCGAGGACGCGGTCGGCCGGCGTCTTGCCGGAGGCCAGAGTCTCCTCGACCGGGGCGAGGTAGATCGACTCGTCGTTGCCTTCGCGATCCTTGTTGGCGCGGCGGACGAGGCCGGCCTTCGCCAACGCCACGACCTCGTTGGCGATGTCGCGGACGGTGCGGTTGCGGAACGGGGTGTCGAGGGCGGTCAAGGGCACGGCGTTCCGCATCTGCTGGCGCTCGCCCTCGGTCCAGTCCTGCACGATCTGCCACGCGGCATCGAGCGCGAGGGAATCGTACATGAGGCCGACCCACAACGCGGGAACGGCGGAGATCACGCTGCCCTCGCCGCCGTCGGCGCCGCGCATCTCGAGATATTTCTTGAGGCGCACCTCGGGGAACAGCGTCGACAGGTGGTTCATCCAGTCGGACAACGTGGCGTGCTCGCCGGGAAGCTCGGCGAGCTTGCCGGCCATGAGGTCGCGGAAGGAGGCGCCGGCGACGTCGTGGTAGTGGTCGCCGCGCTTGACGAAATACATCGGCACGTCGAGCGCCCAGTCGACGTACTGCTCGAAGCCGAAGCCGCGCTCGAAGGCGAAGGGCAGCATGCCGGTGCGGTCACGATCGGTGTCGAGCCAGATCTCGGAGCGATAGGACTGGTAGCCGTTGGGCTTGCCCTCGGTGAACGGCGAGTTGGCGAAGAGCGCCGTGACCACCGGCTGGAGCGCCAGGCCGACGCGCATCTTCCTGACCATGTCGGCCTCGTCGGCGAAGTCGAGGTTAGCCTGGATGGTGCAGGTGCGGAACATCATGTCGAGGCCCTTGCCGCCGACCTTGGGCATGTAGCGCGCCATGATGGCGTAGCGCGACTTCGGCATCACGGGCGTTTCGGCGCGCGTCCAGCGCGGCGAGAAGCCGGCGCCGAGGAAGCCGATGCCGAGCGGCGTTGCGCATTCGCGCACCTGCGCCAGATGCGCGTTCACCTCACGGGCCGTCTGGTGGATGGTGGCGAGCGGGGCGCCGGACAACTCGAACTGGCCGCCGGGCTCCAGCGATATGGCGCCCTGCCCGGTCGGGTCGGTCAGGCCGATGACGTGCGCGCCATCGACGATCGGCTGCCAGCCGAGCAGGCCTTCCATGGCTTCGAGCAGGCGGCGGATGCCGCGGTCGCCCTCGTAAGGCACCGGCGCATGATCGGCGAGGTAGAAGCCGAATTTCTCGTGCTCCGTGCCGACGCGCCACGCCGCCTTCGGCTTGCCGCCTGAGGCAATCGCTTCAACGAGCTGGTCGCGGGATTCTATCGGCGTCGCGTCGGAGACGTCGCGGGCCATGTGGGAACAACTTTCCGGTGAATGGGGCGCGGAGATTAGCGGGGAGACAGGAGGCGGGCAATCGGCGGGACGTTCTGCCTCAATCTGGGGCGGGCGCGCAACTTTGCCACTTCGTTTTCGCCGCCTCTCGACGAGCGAGGCGGACGCGGTATGTGCCTTGGCACCCCCTCAACCAGCGAGGCGAGGAACCCATGAAGATCGGCATCATCGGCGCCGGAAATATCGGCGGCACCCTGGCGCGGCGGCTGCGGACGCTCGGCCATCAGGTGAAGGTCGCAAACTCGCGCGGGCCGGATACGCTGCGTGCGCTCGCCGCGGAGACCGGCGCCACGGCGGTGACGGTTGAGGACGCGGTACGCGACGTCGATCTGATCGTGGTCACGATTCCGGAAGCGAAGATCGCGAAGCTGCCGGCCGGGCTTTTCGCCAACGTGCCGAAGCATGTGCCGGTCGTCGACACGGGCAACTATTATCCGCGCCAGCGCGACGGCCGCATCGAGGGCATCGAAGCGGGTCTGACGGAAAGCCGCTGGGTCGAACAGCAGATCGGCCATCCGGTCACCAAGGCGTTCAACAACATCTTCTCGCGCTCGCTGGCAGAACGCGGCAAGCCGAAGGGCACGCCGGGGCGGATCGCGCTGCCGGTCGCCGGCGACGATGCGGCGGCGAAGGCGATCGTGCTCAAGCTTGTCGACGATCTCGGCTTCGACCCGATCGATGCCGGCGGGCTCGACGAGTCGTGGCGGCAGCAGCCGCACTCGCCGGTCTATACCAAGGACCACGACGCGGAAGCCGTGCGGCGCGGCTTGGCGGAAGCAAAGCGGGAACGGCTGCCGGAGCTTAGCGGGACTGCGAACAGTCCGGGAAGTTTTGCTTCGCCGGCGTGAGGCGGGCGGACCCCTCGCTTATAACTCCTGTCCCTAACCCCTCACCCTTCCTCCCCAGGCTCGCTCACGCTCGCCAAGTTCGGAAGCCCTCTCCCTCTGGGAGAGGTGACTGATGAAGGGTGGCGCTCAGGTTTTCCGGTCGCCTGGAGGGCGGCGCTCGCGGCACCCCTCCCCAAACCGCCTTCGGCGGTTTGACCCTCCCGCAAGGGGAGGGTTCAAGCGGAGCTTCGCCAATCGCCGAGTATGGCTTGCACTATGGCGAGCGCGGCAACTGCCGCTGTGTCGGCGCGGAGGATGCGGGGGCCGAGGCTGATCGCGGTGACGAACGGCAGCCGGCGGAGCAGCGCGCGTTCGTCTTCGGCGAAGCCGCCTTCGGGGCCGATCAGCACAGCCAGCGGCGATGGCGGCAGCGCCTTCAGCACCGCGATGGGGTCGCCCTCGGCCGACTCGTCGCAGAAGACGATGCGGCGGGTGCTCTCTTCCTTCGGCCATTGATCGAGCAGCGCAGGCAATGCGACGGGGTCGTCGATCGCCGGCAGCGAGAGGATGCCGCATTGCTCGGCGGCCTCGATCGCGTTGGCTTCCATGCGCTCGCGGTTCACGCGCGTCGCCTGGGTGTGCTGCGTCAGCACCGGGCGGAGACGCCCGGCGCCCATCTCCACCGCCTTCTCGACCATGTAGTCGAGGCGGGCGTGCTTCAGGGGCGCGAAGATGTAGTGGAGGTCGGGCGCGGCGGGCTGCGGGCGGGTCTGTTCGGTCGCGGCGAGGCGCCAGCTTTTCCTGCCTGACGCCGACAGCTCGGCGCGCCACTCGCCATCGCTGCCGTTGAACACGAGGACCGATTCGCCGGGGCGGAGGCGGAGCACGTTGACCAGGTAGTTCGACTGTTTCGGGTCGAGGTCGATGGTGGCGTCCGCCGCGAGCTCGGCGCGGACGTGGAGGCGGGTGGAGGTGAAGTCGCGGATCATCTCGGGCGGAGTGTACGGGGCGGCCGGTCCTTCGGTCGAGGCCTCCGGCCGCGCCGAAGGATGTCAGGGAAGAAAGTTGCCCCCGCCCGAAGGTGGCGCGCCTGGCGCGGCACCTTCGGCCTCCCCCGCAAGGGGAGGCAAGCGGAGCGTGGCCTCCCGGCGACAGCAACGAGATTTTCACCGCAGTTTCGAATTGTTCCGATGCAGGCTTCTGCCAACTGTGCGAAAATTTCTGTGCCCAGCCATTTGCCACGGAGGCTTCCATGTTTCGACTGATTTCAGCGGCCGCATTTCTGGTGGCCGGCGCCACTGCGGCGCTTGCGGCAGAGCCGTCGGCGCCCAGCGCGGACTACGGCAAGACCGTCTCGATCATCGGCGGATGCCACGACTGCCACACCGCCGACTACGGCGAGAAGGGCGGCGTCATCAATCCGGACATCGCGCTGAAGGGCAACCCGGTCGGATACAACGGGCCGTGGGGCACGACCTACGCGGCCAACCTGCGCATCGTTGCCGGCAAGCTCAGCGAGGACGACTGGGTGAAGTTCCTGCAGACGTTCGAGGTGCGGCCGCCGATGCCGTTCTACAATGTGCACGCGCTGGACGAGGTGCAGATGCGCTCGCTGCACCAGTACATTCTCTCGCTCGGCGCGCCGGGCGATCCGGCGCCCGACTATGTGCCGCCGGGGCAGAAGCCGAAGACGCCGTATCTGGTGTTTGCGCCGCCGGTGATGCCGTAGGCATCCCTCTGCTCGGAGACCGTTATCGGTCACGAGACTGCGACGGTGCTCCCCCGTTTACGGGGGAGCTGTCGGCAAAGCCGACTGAGGGGGCCAACGGAGATCGTTGGGATGCGCCCCCTCCACCATGCTTCGCATGGTCCCCCTCCCCCGCTACGCAGGGGAGGATCAACAAGATCGCAGCGTCGGGGTGAGTTGGGGGATTGCTGCCCCTACCCGAACGTGGCGCGTTGCGCGCGGCACTTTCGGCCTCCCCCGCAAGGAGGAGGCTAAGGGGAGTTTTGGTCTGCAGCTTGACCAAATCGGATAACGGCGGCACGTCTCGCTCATGACGGATTTCATCGCGGCGCCGCCCAAGGCCAATGTCGGCGAGTATACGGTTTCGGAAATCTCGAACGCGCTCCGCAAGACCGTCGAGGACACCTACGGCTATGTGCGCGTGCGCGGCGAGATTTCCGGGTTCAAGGGGGCGCACACCTCGGGCCACTCGTACTTCTCGCTGAAGGACGACAAGGCGCGCATCGAGGCCGTCGTCTGGCGGCTGACGCTGCCCAAGCTGCGCTTCCGGCCGCAGGAGGGCGTCGAGGTCATTGCCACGGGGAAGCTGACGACCTTCCCGGGGCAGTCGAAGTATCAGCTCGTGATCGACGCGATGGAGCCGGCGGGCGTCGGCGCGCTGATGGCGCTGCTCGATGCGCGGCGGAAGGCGCTCGCCGCCGAGGGGCTGTTCGCGGAGGGGCGTAAGAAGCCCCTGCCCTACCTGCCGCGCGTCATCGGCGTCGTCACCTCGCCGACCGGCGCCGTCATCCGCGACATTCTCCACCGGCTGTCGGACCGGTTCCCGACGCGCGTCATCGTCTGGCCGGTGCGCGTGCAGGGCGAGACGTCGGCGGCGGAAGTCGCGGCGGCGATCGCGGGCTTCAACGCGTTCGCCGCCGGCGGGCGCTATCCGCGGCCGGACGTCATCATCGTGGCGCGCGGCGGCGGCAGCCTCGAGGACCTGTGGGCGTTCAACGAGGAGATCGTGGTGCGCGCCGCGGCGGCCTCCGCGATCCCGCTGATCTCCGCGGTCGGGCACGAGACGGATTTCACGCTGATCGACATGGCCGCCGACCGGCGCGCGCCGACGCCGACGGCCGCCGCCGAGATGGCGGTGCCGGTGCGTTCGGAGCTGGTCGCGGCGGTCGAGGGATTCTCGGCGCGGCTCGCCGGTGGTGCGCTCAGGCGCGTCGAGGCCGGGCGACGCGACTTGCGGGCGGCGGCGCGGGCTTTGCCGAAGCCGGAGGATCTTCTGGCGAATGCGCGGCGGGCGGTCGACGATCTCGCCAGCCGTATCGGGCTGGCGCTCACCGCCAACGCGCGCGTGCATCGCGGCGCGTTCGAGCGGGCGAGCGGGCGGCTATCGCTCGCCGGCGTGCAGCGGATGATGGCGACATGCGGCGAGCGGCTTGCCGCGCTGGTATCGCGCAAGCAGGTGGCGCTGGCGCGGCGGATGGAGCGGCTTGGCGCGAAGCTGGCCGCAGCAGAGAAGCTGCTGGAGGTGGTGTCGTATCGCTCCGTGCTGGCGCGGGGGTTTGCGCTCGTGTCGGCGGATGGCGAGCCGGTGCGCTCGGCCGCGGCGGTGCCGCGCGGCAAGGCGCTCAGCATCGAGTTTCACGATGGGCATGTCGCGGCGGTTTCCAACGGCATCACCGCGGCGCCGCGGCGCAAGCGGCGCGATGGCGGCGATGGCGGGGCGCAGGGGAGTTTGTTGTAGGGGCGTATGGGACTCAATGTTCGTTTGTCACCTCTCCCTGAGGGAGAGGGCTTCGGCTCTTGTGAGCGGAGCGAACTAGAGACGAAGGGTGAGGGGTTAGGGACCCGTCGCTTACAACTCCTGTCCCTAACCCCTCACCCTTTTCGCCTAGGCTCACTTCGTTCGCCAAGGCTCAAAGCCCTCTCCCTCAGGGAGAGGTGACTAACCAAGACTTGCGCTCAGACCTCCAACCGCATGACGTGGCGGCGGATGCCGGCCATGCCTTCGTCGGTGAAGCCCGCGTCGGCGAACACCGGGATGAAGCCCATGAAGCGATAGCTCGGGGCGTCGGGTGGGACTGGGTAGGCTTCCACGATCGTGGCGCCCTCGCGCTTGGCGTGGGCGATGGCGCCTTGGATGAGGCGGCGGACGGTGCCTTTGCCGCGGCGGCTTCTCGGGACGTAGAAGCAGGCGATCGACCAGATGTTCTCGCCGGGGCTCGCGGGCGGGCCGCCGAGGTTGCGGTAGGTTTCACGCGGCGCGACGGAGACCCAGCCGGCGGGCTCGGCGCCGTCGCGGGCGATGAGGCCGATCGGCGTGCCGGCAGCGATGCGTTGCTTCATCTGGCGCTTGCGGTCGGCCGGGGTGTGGTCGTGCGACTCGGCCGTGGAGCGGCGCCAGACCATGCACCAGCAGTGCTTTGGCGCGCCGCGGGCGGCGAAGAAGGCTTCGAAGTCGGCGAGGTTTGCCTGGGTGACGGGGGTGAAGGCGAGCGGCATGGGCCTGACTTTATCAGGTGGGGGTGCGGAGGAGAGACACCCCTCCCCGAAACCGCTTTGCGGTTTCGGCCCTCCCGCAAGGGGAGGGCTCAAGCGGAGCTTCGGTCATTCCTCGGGACGGAAAGGCTAGCGCCTGCCCTTCCCTCTGATCTCGGACAGCGTCGCCGTCGGCGCGATGATTTCGGGATCGAGTTTTATTTCGATGATCGCGGGTTTGCCGCTGGCTTCGGCGCGGGCGAAGGCTGGGGCGAAGTCGGCCGTTGCCAGCACTGTCTCGCCATGGCCGCCGTGGGCCTTTGCCAGCGCGGCGAAGTCGGGGCTAGTGATGTCGGTGGCGATGGCGCGCGCCGGGTAGTGGCGCTCCTGGTGCATGCGGATGGTGCCGTGGATGCCGTTGTTCACTACGACCACGATGACGGCGGCGTCGTACTGCACCGCGGTCTGGAATTCGTTGGCGGTCATCTGGAAGTCGCCGTCGCCGGCGAAGCAGACGACGGTGCGCTCGGGGAATTTGAGTTTCGCGGCGATCGCGGCGGGCAGGCCGTAGCCCATCGAGCCGGAGGTCGGGGCGACCTGGGTGTGGTAGCGGCGGAAGCGGAAGTAGCGGTGGATCCAGGTGGCGTAGTTGCCGGCGCCGTTGGCGATGATGGCGTCGTCGGCGAGATGCCCGCGGAGCCACGCGACGATCTCGTACATCTGCACCGGGCCGGGCGATTTCACCGGCGCGGTCCACGCCTCGAAGGAGGCGCGGGCGGCTTTGGTCTCCGCGCTCCACGGGATTTCGCGGTGCGGCGGATGCACCGATTCCAGCGCCGCGACGAAGGCCGCCGGGCTGGCGTTGATGGCAAGCGCCGGGCGATAGACGCGGCCGAGTTCCTCGGCGCCGGGGTGGACGTGGACGAGCTGCTGCCGCGGCTCGGGGATGGCGAGCAGCGTGTAGCCCTGCGACGGATTTTCGCTGAGGCGGCCGCCGACCAGCAGCACGAGATCGGCGTTGCTGATGCGCTGGATCAGCGCCGGGTTGGGGCCGAGGCCGACGTCGCCGGCGTAGTTCGGGTGATCGTGGTTGAACAGATGCTGGCGGCGGAAGGAGACGCCGACCGGCAGATCGAAACGCTCGGCGAAGCGCTGCATGCCGGCGACGGAAGCTTCGTTCCAGCGCGAGCCGCCGAGGATGACGAACGGATTTTTCGCCGCCCACAGCATCTTCTGGAGATGCGCCATCTGGGTGAGGCCGGGGTGGGTGTGGACCTGCGTCGCCGGTTCCGGATTGGTGGCGTCGGTTTCGTCGCGGAGCATGTCTTCGGGCAGCGCCAGCACGACCGGGCCGGGGCGACCGCTGACCGCGACGTGGAAGGCGCGCGAGACGAACTCGGGCACGCGGCCGGCGTCGTCGATCTCGTCGGCCCATTTCGCCAGCGGTGCGAAGGCGGCGCGCATGTCAACTTCCTGGAAGGCTTCGCGGCCGCGCATGGAACGCGCGATCTGGCCGACGAACATGATGAGCGGCGTCGAGTCCTGGCGGGCGACGTGGATGCCGGCGCTGGCGTTAGTGGCGCCGGGGCCGCGCGTCACCATGACGATGCCGGGATGGCCGGTCAGCTTGCCCCAGGCTTCCGCCGCCATCGCCGCGGCGCCCTCGTGGCGGAAGACGGTGACGGCGATGTTCGTGTCGTAGAGCGCGTCGAGCAGCGCCAGGTAGCTTTCGCCCGGCACGCAGAAGATGCGCTCGACATGGTTCGCGACCAGCGCCTCGGCGATGAGGCGCGCCGCCGTCTTCATCTCAGGCATCGATGACGGACGCCACCCAGAAGGTCTGTTCCTTGCCGTCGTCGTCGCGGATGGTGACGTACTCGCCGAGCGTGAACTTGTGGCTGCCGAGGCGGTAGCCCGACTCATCGCCGTCGTCACCCTCGATGTCGTAGGTGAAGCCCCACGAGCCGCCCGGGCGGTGGATCAGGTGGCCGATGTCTTCCTCGACGCCGCCCCAGGAGCGGACGACGCGGCACTTGTCGCGGTTCTTCTTCCAGCCTTCCGGATCGAGGTGACCGTCGGCGGTGAGCGGCGCGGTGAAACGGTAAAAATGCTGGTCGCTGCCTTCCGGATGCTCCGGCGTGCGGGCGAGATTGAGCCGGATGGTCTTGAGGAAACTGGGCATGGGAGCGGCTCCGGTGGCGGGACGTCGTGCGGCAAACTAGCAGAGCGGTACGGGGCGCGGCCAGTTCGTCATTGCCCCGGGCGGCGGCAAGGCTAATCTGTCGCCCCTGCCCTTCTGGAGGAATGCGTGGCCGATCTCAGATCGTGGATACTTGGATCGATGGCGGCGCTGGCGCTGGGGCTGACGCTTGCCGGCGCAGTGCAGGCGCAGGATGTCGTTCCGGGCGACGACGATCCGGATGCGGTGAAGCCGGCGTTCCCGACCTCGGAATTCGCGGAAGACGCCAAGACCGCGACGGTGACCGCCGCCGGCATCACGGCGACCATCACGATGCTGACGCGGCCCGACCTCGACCCGGACAACGATACGCCGATGCTCACCGTCACCATCGACGGCAAGCAGGTGCTGGAGGCGCCGGGGACCGCCGGCGACGTCGACGAGCCGGCGGCGGAGGCGAGCATCGCCGAGATGGACCCCGACAACCAGCACCAGGAGGTCTACTTCCAGAGCTACTCGGGCGGCTGCTGCTCGACCGTGATCATCGCCGAGCAGGTCGGCCAGCAGTGGGTGTCGGTGCCGGTCGGCGATTTCGACGGCGACGGCGGCTACCTGCAGGACCTCGACGGCGACGGCGTCGCCGAAATCGCGACCGTCGACATCAACTTCATCAACCGGTTCGACTGCACGGCGTGCAGCGCGGCGCCGCGCGTCATCTACACGGTACGCGACGGCAAGGTGATCGACCTCACCACCGACACGCGCTTCCTCGGCGCGCACCGGGCGTGGCTGAAGGAGCTGGAAGACTCGATCGAGCCCGATGCGCGCTGGAAGTCGCCGGGGTTCCTCGCCGGCTGGCTCGGCGAGAAGATCCGCCTCGGCGAAGGCGCCGACGCCTGGCAGCAGATCAACACGCACTGGGACGCGGCGCACGACGAGGGCGAGGAAGTCTGCCCGAACGGTGACGACCCCGACAATTGCGCGGCGAAGGACCGCAAGGTTCTGAAGTTTCCCGAGCGGCTCAGGCTGTTCCTCAACGCCAACGGCTACAAGTTCTAGAAGAACAGAAGCCAGATCGCGTAAAGCACGACGGCGGCGTCGACCCCCCGGATGACGTGGTCGAGAGTCTTGTCGCGGACGGTGTTGTTGAAGGTGACGGTCAGGCCGATCGGGCCGAGGGCGGCGAGCACCAGCGTCGCCCACAGGGCTAGGGCACGGCGACGAACAGCGCCAGCGTGAGCAGGACGTAGACGACGGTGAAGGCGGCGAACGGCTCATTGCCCTTGATGCCGAAGCGATAGGCGAGCGTGCAGGATGGCGTCCAGCACTGCCGTTTGGCGGCCTCGGCCCTCACCCTGTTTCTCCAGGCTCGCTGCGCTCGCCAAGAGAAACAGCCCTCTCCCCTTCGGGTAGAGGGGACGAACCGATGGTGAGGCGTTCCCCCCTCCCCAACGGGGAGAGCCGAAGGGTGAGGGCAGCAACCGGCAACCCTGCGGAGGAGGCACACCCCTCCCCGAAACCGCTCTCGCGGTTTCGGCCCTCCCACAAGGGGAGGGCTCGGATTGTTCAAGCGTGGAGCTTCTGACGCGCGCGATCAGGCGACCAGGTACGCTTCGCTTTTCTGCAGCCAGCCGGCGAGCTGGGCGCCCGGCACCGGCTTGGAGAAGTAGTAGCCCTGGAGGCCGTTGACGCCCATGTCGCGGAGCGCGGCGACCTGGTCCTCGGTCTCGACGCCCTCGGCGATGGTCTGGAAGCCGAGCTTCCTGGCGAGGTCGACGACCGCCTGCACGATCAGCTCGGAGCCGGCAACCTTGCCGATGTCGCGGACGAAGCTGCGGTCGATTTTGACGGCGGAGAGCGGCAGGTCGCGGAGCAGCGACAGCGACGAGTAGCCGGTGCCGAAGTCGTCGATGTGGACGCCGACGCCGTAGGTCTTGAGCATGTCGAGGTTCTTCTGGATGACCTCGATGTTCTTGAAGATGGTCGACTCGGTCATCTCGATGTTGATGAGATTGGAGGGGACCTCGAGGCGCTCCATGGTCGCGATCAGCCGCGTCGCGAAGCCGGGATCGCGGCACTGCATCGGCGAGATGTTCATCGAGATCGGCACCAGCGCCTTCTGCATGTCGGCCCAGGCGCGGATCTGGGCGCAGGCTTCTTCCAGCAGGCGGTTGCCGAGGTTGGCGATCGAGCCGGACTCCTCGGCGATCGGGATGAACTCGGTCGGCGTGATGATCTTGTTCTCGAGGTCGCGCCAGCGGGCGAGGCCCTCGGCGCCGATCAGGCGGCGGGTGGTGGCGTCCACGATCGGTTGGAACAGCAGGTAGAAGCGGCCGGCGAGGATGTCCTCGGGCATCGAGCGCTTGAGGGCGTGGCGCGCCTTGACGACGGCGTCCATGCGCGCGTCGAAGAAGTTGATCGAGCCCTTCTTGCTGGCCTTCGACTTGTACATCGCGAGGTCGGCGTGGGAGACGAGGACGTCGGCGCTGGAATCATCGTTCGGGAAGACGGAGATGCCGACGCTGATCGAGACGTCGAGGCGCATGTCTTCCAGCTCGGTGATGCCGCTCACGGCGCGCGAGACCTTCTCGGCGATCTCCATGGCGGAGCCTTCCGAGCGCAGGTTGGTGGCGAGGATGGCGAACTCGTCGCCGCCGATGCGGGCGATGGTATCGGTCTCGCGGAGCTGCTCGCGCAGGCGCCGGGTGACCTCGATCAGGACGTTGTCGCCGGTCTTGTGGCCGAAGACGTCGTTGATCTCCTTGAAGCGGTCGACATCGAACAGGATCACCGCGCAGGGCAGCTCGTTGCGGCGCGACTGGATGAGGGCGGCGTCGAGCTGCTCGAAGAAGGCGCGGCGGTTGAGCAGGCCGGTCAGCGAATCCGTGCGGGCGAGACGGAGCAGCTCAGTCTCGCTCTTCTTGCGCTCGATGGCGTAGCGGATGGCGCGCAGCAGCGTGCGCGGCTGGATCTCGCCCTTCTCGAGGTAATCCCCTGCCCCGTTCTTCAACGCCTCGCCGGCGATCTTGAGATCGGACAGGCCGGTCAAGACGATGATCGGCACATGGGCGGCGGCGCCGCGCATGGAGCGCAGTCCGTCGAGGCCGAGGGCGTCGGGCAGATCGAGATCGAGCAGGATGGCATCGACGGCGCCTTTCACCTGCTCGAGGTGGGCGAGCGCGGCGGCGAGCGAGTCGACGGCGGCGACCGTGCACACGACCTCGGCGTCGCGCCCGGCATCCTGGAGCGCGAACTCGGTCAGCCGCCGGTCGCCGGGGTTATCCTCGACCAGCAGTACGGACAGCGAATGGGTGATGACCTCGTCCATGACACCTTCACACAGGCACGCCAAATTCCCGGATCAGTTGCATCGTCACGGTAGTCTCACAACAGTAAACCAAAAGTGTTCGATCGAGCGGATTACCTTCGTAAATCCATCAAAGTCGATGGGTTTTGAAATAAAGCAGTTGGCGTGAGCCTCGTATGACTTGATGATGTCTGATTCAGCCTCGGAAGATGTAATAATTACGACCGGAATTATCTTGAGTTGTGGGTCTTCCTTGATGTGGATGAGCACGGAACGGCCGTCGATGCCCGGGAGATTGAGGTCGAGCAGCACGAGATCCGGCCGGACGGCGTCACCGTATCTGCCGCGCCGCTGCAGGTAGTCGATGGCGCTCTGACCGTCCATGACGGCGTTGAGGTTGTTGGCGATGCGGGCCTCCTTGAGGCCCTCGATGGTCAGGCGGACCTCGGCGGGGTTGTCCTCGACCAGCAGAATTTCGATGGGCTTCGCCATGCTCAAGCCGCCTTCGTGTCGGGGATCGTGAAATAGAAGATCGAGCCGCCGTCCGGCGCGGGCTCGACCCAGATGCGGCCGCCGTGGCGCTCGACCACCAGCTTCGACACGGCGAGGCCGATGCCGGTGCCGGAGTAGCGGTCGCGGCCGTGCAGGCGCTTGAATATCTCGAAAATCTTGTCCTTGAAGACGGGATCGATGCCGATGCCGTTGTCGGCGACGGCGAAACGGATGGCGCCATCGACGCGGCGGGCGTCGATGCGGATCACCGGCTTCTTGTCGGAGCGGTACTTCAACGCGTTCTCGATGAGGTTCTGGAAGACGCGGGAGAATTGCACCGGGTCGACGCGGATCTTCGGCAGCCGGCCGACCTGGACGTCGGCCCCGGTCTCGGCGACATGCAGGGCGAGCTGGGCGAGCACGGTCTGGACGACGTCGCGGGCCTCGACGGTCTCGAGCTTCAGCGGCGCGTTGCCGGCGCGCGAGTAGCCGAGGAGGTCGTTGATCAGGCGCTTCATGCGCGTGGCACCATCGACGGCGAAGCCGATGAACTCCTGCGCCTCGTCGTCGAGCTTGCCCTCGTAGCGACGGGAGAGCAGCTCGAGGTAGCTGCCGACCATGCGCAGCGGCTCCTGCAGGTCGTGCGAGGCGACGTAGGCGAACTGCGCCAGCTCCTGGTTGGAGCGCGTCAGTTCGTCGGTCTGCGCCGTCAGGCGGTCCTCGCGCTCGCCGATCTCCTTCATCATCAGCGCCAGCGCGCGCGACAGTTCGCCGGTCTCGTCGCGGCGCTTCAGCGTCCGGCTGAAATCGACGTCGCGGCGGCCGGCGGTGATCGCCGCGGCGTCGGCGGTGAGGGAGCGCAGCGGCCGCACGATCAGCCGCGACAGGAACACGGCGATGGCGACGCCGAAGGCGATCATCAGCGAGGCGACGAGCACCGTCATGTCGCGGACGCCGTTGGTGCGGGCGAGCAGCGCGTCGTTGGACAGCACCGCGGCGACGGCGAGGAAGCGGGCGGGGTCGGCCGGATCGAACGGGACGCGATCGGCAACGGCGAGGTAGGTGCCGGCCGGGCGCGTCACCGTGCCGGAGAAGGTCGCGTCGCCGCCGGCGAGGAGCGGGGCGAACTCGGGATAGTCGTCCTGCAGGCGATAGCGCGTGGCGAGGTCGAAGCCGAAGGTCTTCTCGTTCAGCGGATTGGCGAGGTAGTCGCCGGCCTGGTTGGTGATGAAATTCTGGCTCTCGCGGCCGAGCGTCCGCTCGACGACGTCGAACAGACTTTTCAGCTCGAGATTGAGCACGATGACGCCGGCGAGGCGGCCGGTGGCGTCGTGGAGCGGCGTCGCGACGTGCGCCGTCGGCCGGTAAGGAAGCTCGATGCGGCCGTGCTCCTGGTTGAGCTCGACGTCGGAGATGAGGACGGCGCCGGGCGCCGCACCCGCGGCAGCGATGAAATAGGGCCGCGCGCTCTTGTCCTGGAGGTCGGCCGCCGCGGTGCGGCTGATGACGCCGGTAGCGGTGCGATTGACGCGGACGATCTCGCTACCCGACGCGTCGAGGAACAGCGCATCGAAATATCCCGGGCGGGCATCGAGCAGCGCGCTGAAGATGACGGCGACACGGTCGAGCGAGGTGGCGATCGGCTCGCCCTCAGCCGGCGCTATGGCGCCGTTGGAGACGGCGGCGACGAGGTCGCTGACGGCGGGCGTCCGGGCCATGAACACGGCGTCGCGCTCGGCCGAATCGAAGCGGGTGGAGATGCGCGAGGCGGCGAGATCGAGCGAAGCGGTCAGCGTCTGCTGCTGGCGCTCCATCAGGATCGCGACGTTGCCCCGGTAGAGGAAGAAGGACACAGTGGCGGCGGTGATCGTGCCGAGGACGATGGCCCACAGCGCAATCTGCGACGCGAGGCCAAAGCGGACCGTACGCAGGCGCGTGAGCGGCGCTTCCGGCGACGCGTCGTTCACCCGGTGCCCACCCGGCGGGGCGGTGTCCAGTGCGGCCATAGGGGACCCAGAGTCACAACCCGAATCAATCCGCGCAGTTTCCGGCGCCGCAAGTTAAGAATTGCGGAATTCCGGGCAAGAATCGCCGGCAACGCCGAGGCCAAATGTCAGAATATTCGCGAAGTGTCTCATGGTGCGAACTTAAATCACAAAAGCGTGTGGGCGGCGTGAAACCTGCAAATGCACCGGCACGCGACGAAGGTTGTCATCCCCATGGTTGATGCGGCACTTGCGAACTCAGGAAACGACGACGCCGTCACGCCGATCGAGAACCGCATCGCGTTGCTGATCCTTCAGCATCCGCAGGAGCAGGACAACATACTCGGCACGGCGAAGCTCGCGGCAGCGAGCCTGACCAACGCGACGTTCAAGATCGGGCTGTCGTGGGCGAGCCTCGGCAAGGCGCTCGGACGCGCGGCCGACCCGAAGCGATGGGCGATATTGCATCTGGGCTCCGCGCATGCCGCCGATTTTCCGAAAGGGCGCGAGGTCGTCGTGCTCGACAAGAAGGGCGTGGCGCTGCCCGACCAAGAGCAGGAGCTGGCGCACATCCAGGGCGTCGTCGTCTTCGACGGAACCTGGAGCCAGGCGAAGACCTTGTGGTGGCGGAACGCGTGGGTGCTGAAGGGCAAGCGCGTGGCGCTCAACCCGAAGCGGCCGTCGCTCTACGGGAATCTCCGGCGCGAGCCGCGGCGCGAGGGGCTGTCGACCATCGAGGCGGCCGGGCTGTTGCTTAGCCGGCTAGAGAAACGGCCGGAGATCGAAACCCGGCTCAACGAAAATTTTCAGCGCATGCTCGATAGAATCCGCGCCTCGGGTGTTCACGTCGGTAAGGGCTGAAACTCGGAGATCGTACGGATGGCGCTGCGCGGCTGGCTTACCGGACTGGCTGTCGTCATCGTGGCCGGCGGTGCGGCGTTCTGGATACTGACCGAGCCGCGGCCGCTGGCGGCTTCCGTCGTGCCGACGACGCCCGGCGATGCAACGCGCGGCGAGTTGCTGTTCTGGGCGGGCGGGTGCGTCTCGTGCCATCTCTCCGCCGGCGCCAGCGTAGCGGACGCGAAGCCGATGCTCGGCGGCGGCAGGCCGCTGACCTCAAAATTCGGCACGTTCTATCCGCCGAACATTTCGCCGGACCCCGACACCGGCATCGGCAAGTGGACGACGCTCGACTTCGTCAATGCGATGAAGCGCGGCATCGCGCCGGACGGGACGCATCTCTATCCATCGTTCCCGTACACGTCGTACCAGCGGATGCCGGTCGCCGACATCGTCGACCTCAAGGCATTCCTCGACACGCTGCCGCCGGTGAAGGCGGAGAACAAGGCGGACGCCCTGCCCTTCCCGCTCAACATCCGGGGCGGGCTGGGGCTGTGGCAGCTCATGTTCCTCGACGGCAAGGAATTTGTGCCCGATCCGGTGAAGTCGGCCGAGGTCAACCGCGGCGCCTATCTCGTCGAGGGGCCGGGGCACTGCAACGAGTGCCACACGCCGCGCACGCTGTTCGATCTCGGCGGTCTCGACTACACGCACGCGTTTGCCGGGGCGCCCAATCTTTCCGGCCGCGGACGGGCGCCAAACCTGACGCCCGGCAAGGGCGGCATCGGCGACACGTCGGCGGACGATCTGCTGTTCGACCTTGAGATGGGGCAGGATTTCAACGGCATCATGCTCGAGGTGCAGCAGAACCTGGCGCACCTGCCGGAGAGCGACCTCGCGGCGATCGTGGCGTATCTCAAGCAACTGCCGCCGCAGGACAGTCCGCCGCGACCGCAGCGGCCGGCGGGGGCGCCGGCGCCGCCGGCGTCTTAGCTCCTCGACGCGAGGCGGTGGAGCACTATGCCGCTGGCGGTGGCGACGTTCAGCGAATCCATCGCGCCGGGCATCTCGATGCGCACGGTCTCGGCGCGGGCCATGATTTCGTCCGGCAGGCCGGGGCCTTCGGTGCCGAAGAGCGCGGCGACGCGTGGCGGCGGCCGGAGCTCGGACAGCGCCGTCGCGCCGCGCGGGCTGAGCGCCAGCGGCGTGAAGTTTTGCGAGCGGAGGAGCGCGATGGCGTCGTCGCCCGATGCGAGGCGGGCGAAGGGGACGGTCAGCGCGGCGCCGACCGAGACGCGGATCGCCTTGCGGTAGAGCGGGTCGCAGCAGGCGGCGTCGAGGATCACCGCGTCGGCGCCGAAGGCGGCGGCGTTGCGGAAGATGCCGCCCATATTGTCGTGGTTGGCGATGGCGAACAGGACGACGACAGTGGCGCGCGGCGGCAGCGAGGCCAGCAACGACGCGGCGGCGACCGCGGGATTGGCGCGGCCGAGCGCGAGGATGCCGCGGTGGAGATGGAAGCCGGCGATGGCGTCCAGTATCGGCTGGGCGGCGACGAACACCGGCAGGTCCGGCGGGACGATGTCGGCCAATGTCGCGATGCGCTTTTCCGAGATGAGCAGGGACACCGGGCGGTAGAGCGAGCGCGTCAGCAGCACGCGGACGACGACCTCGCCCTCGGCGACGAACAAGCCGTCGCGGCCGACGAGATCGCGCTCGCGGATGTCGCGGTAGGCGGCGATGCGCGAGTCCAGTGGATCGTCGATCGGGATGAGCGCGGGCATATTTTGACTTGTGGCGGGCGCGGCGCCGGCTGAATAGCATGCGCGCAGGATGGCGGCGAATTCCTCCCTCAGCGCGATCAGGCTTTCGGCAAACCTCGGGTTCCTGTGGAGCGATCTCACGCTGCTCGACCGCATCGCGGCGGCGGGGCGCGCGGGATTTCGCGGCGTCGAGTTTCACCTGCCCTATGCGACGCCGGCGTCGGCGCTGAAGGCGGCGTGCGCGGCGGCGGACGTTGCGGTCATCGGCATCAACATGCCGTACGGCGATCGCGCGGGCGAGTTCGGCGTCGGCGCGCTCCCCGGCCGCGAGGCCGATTTTCTGCGGCTGTTCGAGACGGCGGCGACGTATGCCGATGCGGTCGGGGCGAGCGCGATCCACGTGCTGGCGGGCATGGTGCCTGCCGCGGAACGTGCGGCGGCGACGGCGACGTTCGTGCGCAACCTCGAGCGCGCATCGCGCATCGCTCCGGACGGCGTCACCCTGCTGCTCGAGGCGATGAACCGGCAGGAGCGGCCGGACTATCTGCTGCTGACGACGGCCGAGGCCGATGCGGTACGTGCGGCGACCGGCGCAGCGAACGTGAAGCTGATGTTCGACGCGTATCACGTCGGGCGCGACGGGCGGGACGCGGCGGCGGAGTTTGCGCGATATCTGCCGCAGATCGGGCACGTGCAGATCGCGGCGGTGCCTTCGCGCGCGGAACCCGACGAGGGGACGCTCGATTACGGCGCCCTCTTCCGCACCATCGCGGCGAGCGGCTACCGCGGCTGGGTCGGGGCGGAATATGAGCCGCGGGCGGCGACCGACGCCGGGCTCGGCTGGCGGACGACGCTCGGCGTGTGACCTCGCGGGCTAGGCTTTGGCCGCGATCACCGCGATCTCGACAAGATATTTCGGCGCCGCGAGGAGCGCCTGCACGGTGGCGCGGGCGGGCGTGTTGCCGGGCGACACCCAGGCGTCCCAGAGCGCGTTCATCTCGCCGAACGTTGATATGTCGGCGAGGTAGATGGTCGCCGACAGCAGCTTCGACTTGTCGGAGCCGGCCGCCGCCAGCAGCCGATCGATCCGCGCCAGTATCTGTCGCGTCTGCTCGCCGACCGAGGGGACGGGATCGTCGGCGACCTGGCCGGCAAGATAAACAGTGTCGCCGTGCACGACGGCCTGACTCATGCGCGGGCCGGTCTCGAAACGCTGGGTGGTCACCTTTTTCTCTCCGTCATTTTGCGATGCTGCCGCTCGTAGCGGTAGCGGCCGCTTGCCGCAACACATTCCGCGGCGTCGCAGGAGCCATGCAAAACAGCCGTTGTGAAATGCGGGCCGCACTGCCACATGTGGCGCATGAAGAAGATCGGGTTTCTCTCGTTCGGGCACTGGTCGCCCTCGCGCCAGTCAGAGACGCGGACCGCGGCGGACGCGCTGCTGCAATCCATCGACCTCGCGGTCGCGGCGGAGGAAATCGGCGCCGATGGCGCGTATTTCCGCGTCCACCATTTCGCGCGGCAGCTCGGCTCGCCCTTCCCGCTGCTCGCGGCGGCCGGGGCCAAGACCAAGCGCATCGAGATCGGCACCGCGGTGATCGACATGCGCTACGAGAACCCGCTCTACATGGCCGAGGACGCCGGCGCCGCCGACCTGATCGCCGGCGGGCGGCTGCAGCTCGGCATCAGCCGCGGGTCGCCCGAGCAGGTGATCGACGGATGGCGCTACTTCGGCTACGCGCCGGCCGAGGGGCAGACCGACGCCGACATGGCGCGCAAGCACGCGGAAGTTTTCCTCGACGTGCTGCGCGGCCAGGGATTCGCGCAGCCCAATCCGCGGCCGATGTTCGCCAACCCGCCCGGGCTGCTGCGCCTCGAGCCGTACTCGGAGGGCCTGCGCGACCGCATCTGGTGGGGCGCGGCGACCACTCAGACCGCGCAATGGGCCGGCAAGCTCGGCACGAACCTGCAGAGCTCCACGCTCGTCATGGCGGAGTCGACCAAGCCGTTTCACGTGCAGCAGGCCGAGCAGATCGCTGCCTATCGCCAGGCCTTCGCCGAGGCCGGCCACAAGCGCACGCCGCGCGTCTCGGTCAGCCGATCGATCTTCGCCCTCGTTGATGAGCGCGACCGCGCGTACTTCGGCGGCGAGGGCAAGAGCGAGGACCAGTTCGGCTACATTGAGCCCGGCAAGCAGGCGGTCTTCGGCCGCTCCTACGCTGCCGAACCCGACAAGCTGATCGAGGAACTTCGCGAGGACACGGCGATCGCGGCGGCCGATACGCTGCTGCTCACCGTGCCGAACCAGCTCGGCGTGGCGTACAATGCGCACGTCATCGAGTCGATCCTGAAGCACGTCGCGCCGGCGCTTGGCTGGCGATAGGGCCACGAAACCCAAGCCGGCCGGCCGGCTACAAGTCGATACAACTCGTTAACCGGATCGGTTGTAGGTTCGCTTCTGGCTGCCATTGGTTGCGATACCGCATCCGGTTTCGCACCGCTGCCTTGGGAGGCGCGGATGAACTTCTACGGCCTGCCTGAGTTCATTTCCTATGCGATCCTGGTCGGTATCGCGTGCGTCCTGATCAGACAGAAGCGGGACGCACAATTGCGTTTCTGGCTGGCTGGCTGGATCCTCATCCTCGTACATGCCGGCATCTTCATGCTGCTGCCCGCCGAGTACCCATTCGACGTGGTGGCGCGCGGCACCCTCACCGTCGCCGGGCAGATCTTTATTCTGGCCGCCTACGGAGAGGGCGTCGGCGGGCGCCTGTCGCAGCTCCCGTGGCGCGTCGGCCTGTTCGGATTGCTAAACTTGATATTTGCGGTCGCCAGCACGGCCTATGGCGATGTGAGCCCCGGCGATCAGCAACCTACGGCCCTCTACGCGCTGATCGGTCTTTGCGCCGCAAGCGGGGTGTGGCTCGTGAGCGGCGTCGCCCGCGAGCGCACCGGCGGATTCTGGATCGCGATCGGGCTCATGCTGCTCGTCTATGCGACGCAGGCGGCTGCCCTCGGCGTCTACGGCGTCACCATGGCCAGCCAGTGGCTGATGTGCTGGACCTATCTGGCGGCGGCGTATTTCTTCATAAGGAAGGCGCGCACCGTGACCATGGGCGCGGCCTTCACTGCGCTCGCGTTCGTGCTCTGGGGATTGGTTTTCCCGGTCTATTCCCTGCTGATGCTCTACGCGCCCGACGTCCTGCAGAATATCCAGTCGCAAGTGTGGAACCTGCCGAAATTCCTGGCGGCGGCGAGCATGATCCTGCTGCTGCTGGAAGAGAAGGTGGCGAGCGCGACGCATCTTGCCACGCACGACGAGCTCACCGGGCTCCCCAACCGGCGCCTCTATGCGGACCGCTTCAGCCAGGCGGTCGATCGCTCGATCCGGACCGGAGTGGGTTTCGGATTCCTGGTCATCGACCTCAATCGGTTCAAGATCGTCAACGATACGCTGGGCCACGGGGCGGGCGACGAACTGCTGCGTTCCGTCAGCGCACGGTTCCGCTCGGTGCTGCGCCGTGTCGACACCATCGCACGCACCGGCGGCGACGAATTCACGATCATCCTGGAAGAAGTCGGCAGCCGCGTCGAAGTCGAAATCATCGTCGAAAGCCTTCGCAGATCACTCGAGATGCCGATCGTTCTGCCCGACGGATTTCGGCTGACTGCCAGCGCCAGCATCGGCGCTGCGCTCTATCCCGACGACGGCAATACCCAGACGCGCCTGCAGGCTGTCGCCGACCAGCGCATGTACGCCCGCAAGGAAAAATCCCGCGCCGAGCACGTCGCTCCCGGGCTCCTCCCTGCCGCGGCGCTGGTCTATTGAACAGATACGCGCGCCGGACGCCTTAGCGCGGCTAGCCTCGTAGCGGCGGAAGAGATGTTCGCACGGGGAAGACTGGTACAGCTGGTTGGGCTTGAACCAACGACCTACGGATCCACAATCCGCCGCTCTACCAACTGAGCTACAGCTGCACTGCTTGGCGGGCGGAAACTAGGCGGATCGCGCGCGGCGTTCAAGCCCAAGAAGACGGTCGCGCCGGCGTGGCTGGACCTCTCGGGCGATCGTGTATACTGATGTCTTCGCAGTGTATATCAGCGCGATGAAATCCGCTATTTCCTTGCCTTTCAAGCCATCATCATGACTGGACGAGCGCGGCGTCTGTCGGCCCATATCGGCTATCTGTTCAACGACATCGCGCTGAAGGAGCGCCCGGCGGCGGCGCGGCGTGCCGGCTTCGATGCGGTTGAGCATCCGCAGCCTTTCGCGGTTCCGGCGGTTGAGATGGCGGCGATCATCAAGGGCGAAGGCCTGACGTTCGCGCAACTCGCTGCCGGCAACGGCGACGCCGCCAAGGGCGAAAAGGGCATCGCCGCCCTGCCCGGCCGAGAAGCCGAGTTCCGCGAGTCTTTCCTGCGCTCGATCGACTACGCCGAGACAGTCGGCGCGCCGTACGTGCACCCGATGGCCGGCGTCGCGCCGAAGGACGCCGATGCGGCGACGGTCAGCGCGACGTACCTCGCCAACCTCGCCTTCGCGGTTGAAGCCTGCCGCGGCCGGGACTGCTCGGTGCTGGTCGAAGCGATCAGCGGCGCCGCGGTGCCGGGCTATCACATCGCAACGCTCAGCGACGTGCTGAAGGCCGCCGACGCGGTGGCTCCCTCGGAAATATTTGTTCTTCTCGATACGTTCCACGCATCCTGCAACGGCGAAGATCCTGCCGACTTCGCCAGCGCCAATGTGGCGCGTATCGGCCACGTCCATATCGCCGACCATCCCGGCCGCCACGAGCCCGGGACCGGCACGCTGCAGTTCGTGCCGTTTCTCGCCACACTGATCGCCCAGGACTACAGCGGCGCGATCGGCTTCGAATATATTCCCACGGCGGGAACCGAGGCCGGTCTCGGCTGGATGCCGAGCTGGCAGAAGCAGCTCGGCCAAGATCAATAGAGAAGTCACCGCCTCCCTTCGCGAGAGACCAGCATGCCCCAGATTTCGATCAATCCCACCACCGGCATAGAGACCGCCCGCTTCGATTTCGCCACGCCCGCCGAGGTCGATGCCGCGCTGGACGCCGCGGTATCGGCGCAGGCTTCCTGGCGCGAGGTGCCGGTCGAAAAGCGGGCCGGGCTGCTGCGCCAGATCGCCGCCGAGCTTCGCGCCGGCAAGAGCCGCTATGCCGGCCTCATCACCGCGGAGATGGGCAAGCCGATCGTCGAGGCCGAGGGCGAGGTCGAGAAATGCGCGTGGACGCTCGACTATTATAGCGACGCGGCCCCGGGCTTCCTCGCCGCCGAAAACTATCCGTCGAGCGCCACGGAAAGCGGCGTCGTGTTCGATCCGCTCGGTGTCATCCTCGGCATCATGCCGTGGAACTTTCCCTTCTGGCAGTACTTCCGCTTTGCCGCGCCGGCGCTGGCGGCGGGGAACGGCATCATCCTGAAACACGCCGGCAACGTGCCGCAATGCGCGCTTGCGATCGGCGAAATCATGCAGAAGGCGGGCGTGCCGGCGGGGCTTGCGGGCACGCTGCTGATCGAGGCAAAGGCCGTGGCGCCGTTGATCGCCGACGCGCGCATTGCCGCCGTCTCTCTCACCGGCTCGACCAGCGTCGGCAGCATCGTCGCCGCCGAAGCGGCGAAGGCGCTGAAGAAGCAGGTGCTGGAACTCGGCGGCTCCGACCCGTTCATCGTGCTTGCCGATGCGGACATCACGGAAGCGGCGGCGGTCGCGGTCAAGGCGCGCTATACCAACGGCGGACAAAGCTGCGTCAACGCCAAGCGCTTCATCGTCGAGGCGCAGGTGGCCGACCAATTCGTGGCGGCCTTCGTCGCCAACGTCGCAAAGCTGAAGGTGGGCGACCCGACGAAGCGCGATACCGACATCGGACCCATGGCGCGGCGCGACCTGCGCGACGACCTGCATCGCCAGGTCGAGCGCAGCGTCGCCGCGGGCGCCACGCTGCGCATCGGTGGCGAGCCGTTGGCCGGGCCGGGCTACTACTATGCGCCGACCGTGCTCGACAACGTCACCCCCGAGATGGCGGCCTTCTCGGAGGAGACCTTTGGGCCGGTAGCGGCGGTCATTCGCGTCGCCAGCGTAGATGAAGCGATCCGCCTGGCGAACCAGACCGAGTTCGGGCTGGGCGCCGCCTTGTGGACACGCGACATCGCGCGCGCCCGCGGCCTCGCGCGCCGGATCGAAGCCGGCGCGGTGTTCATCAACGGGCTGGTGGCTTCCGATGCACGCCTGCCCTTCGGCGGGATCAAGAAGTCCGGCTACGGGCGCGAGCTCGGCGTCTACGGCATCCGGGAGTTCGTCAACATCAAGACGATCTGGATCGGGCCGGCGGTCGCCGCTGCAACCAGGCAGGACAACAAGCCGTCGACGGCCGCCGCGGTGGCCAAGCTCCAGGCGGCGATCCTGTCGCCCGAGAAGATTCCGGCGCGCGAGCGCGGCGGCGGCGCCAGGACCGTGCCGCTCGTCACCCGCAGCGTCGGCGCAACCGGCTTCATCAACGGTATCACCATCTTCGAGCCGAACGCTGCGATTGCGCTGCATAAGCACAATTGCGACGAAAGCGTCGTGCTGCTCGAGGGCAACGCGATCGCCGAGATCGACGGCGTGCAGCACGAGCTCAAGGCGCTCGACACGACGTTCATCCCCGCCAACCTGCCGCATCGCTTCATCAATCGCTCGGCCAGCGAGCCGATGAAAATTCTGTGGATCTATGGATCGGTCGATGCGACCCGCACCAACATCGCCACCGGCGAGACGCGCGCGGTCGACGACGAACACAAGGCCGCGATCGTCGGGACAGGCACCGGCAAGCGGGCCTGAAGATTTCGCTGACGCGAGGCCGGGTCGTGGGCGGTCCTGTGGCGGCGCCGGTGGAAAAATCCGGTCGCGACGCCGCCGCGCTACAGGAAGCTCGCCCGCTTCGCCGCCTCGGCAAACGAGAGGCCGGACTTCAGTGCCTGATCGAGCTTCATATCGATCTCGGACATCTGCCGCGCATGCGCGAGCGCGCGCAGGGCGAGATCGGGACGCATGACGAGAATGCCGGTGTCGTCGCCGAGGACGATGTCACCGGCATGCACATTGACGCCGCCGACCACTACCGGCTCGCCTATCGACTCGATGCGGACGCGCGTCCTGCCGGTAAGCGGCGTGAGATGACGGCTGCCGACCCACAGGCCGGTGGCGGCTATCTCGTCGATGTCGCGGCAACCGCCGTCGATGATCACCGCGGCGGCGCCGTTGCGCTTTGCCACGGTGGCGGCGTTGCCGCCCATGGTCGAGATTTCGGCGCCACCCATGTCGACGACGAGCACGTCGCCCGGCTTCAGCCCGTCGAACATGCGGGCGACGGCGAAGTCTTCCTTGGCGTATGCGCCGAGCGGGCCGACGGTGTGCCGGACGGTAACGGCGCGGCCGACGAACGAGCCCTGCCCGGCGCGGCGCGGGATGCCGCTCATCACGCCTTTGACGGCGAGGGTATCGAGAACGTCGGACCAGTTGCTTACCGCGATGGCGCCGCACTGGCCCAGGAACTCTGCGTCGATCACGGGTGTCTCTCGGTTCGTTCTGTCGAGACGGCGATCATATGCAGCCGGGGCGAAACGCGAATATCGCCAGTGCCAATCTGGCAGCTATGCCGGATTTGCCATAGTCATTAAACCTTAGCTCGCACAACCGGAATCAGGGATGGAACTTCGTCAACTTCAGCATTTTCTGGCGATCGCCGACACCACCAGCCTGTCGAAAGCGTCGAGCATTCTCGGCATCGCCCAGCCGGCTCTCAGCCGCCACCTGCGACTGCTCGAGAAGGAGCTCGGCGTCGCACTTTTCTACCGCAACGGCCGCGGCATCACGATCACCGAGGAGGGCGAGCGCTTCCGTCAGATCATCGAGCCGCTGATGCGCGACCTGCAGCAGGCAAAGATCGAGATCAGCTCGCTCGCCCTGTCGCCGGTCGGCCCGGTGAGCTGCGGCATGCCACCCTCGATCAGCGCCGTATTCGGTGCACGGCTGGTGATGACGTTTCTCGAGCGCTTCCCGAACGCGACGCTGCATCTCGTCGACGGCTTCAGCGGGTACGTCAACGAGTGGCTGGTCAACGGGCGGCTCGACATGGCCGTGATCAACAGCGCGCGGCGCTCGCCGCACCTCCACATGGACCCGTTGATGCAGGTCGATCTTTTTCATGTCGCCAACCGCAAGAGCGTGCCGCCGGCCGAACGGAAGGACACCTCGATCCCGTTCGCCAAGGTGGCGGAGAAGCGCTTGATCCTGCCCGGCCGCCACCACGGGCTGCGCCGCGAACTCGAAGCGGCGGCGAGCGAGCGGCGGCTCAAGCTCGACGTCTTCGTCGAGATAGATGCGCTGAATGCCGCCAAGGAACTGGTGCAGAACGACGTCGGCACGACGGTGCTGCCGCATGGGGCGGTGATCAACGAACTCAACGATTCGCGGCTGGTCGTGCGCCGCATCGTCGAGCCGCGCGTCACCAACCAGTACATGATCGCCTACGCCGGCCACCGGCCGCTGACGCTGGCCATGACGCAACTGGCGAACACGCTGAAAAGCGAGGTGCGCTCCGCCATCGCCGACGGGCGGCTGGTCGGGGAACTGCCCGCCGCCGGCGAGACGTATCAGGCACGGCACGGCTGAAGGCATCCGTCGCCCGACAGGACGGCGCGGCCTGCCGCGCTTCCGCTCCGGCGTCTAGCGCGGGAACCAGCGCCCGAGATTTTCCGTCTGCATGATGTTGCCCAGGCGGCGCTTGCGCGACTGGCGGATGTGTTCGCGCGCCTGCCGCTCCGCCTCGACCGAATCACGGTTGCGGATGGCCGCCAGGATCTGCACGTGGCCCTCGTGCTGGCTGGTGGCGCGGGCAACGTCGGGCGGCAACACCGGCAGCAGGGAGAAATTCGCGGCGGTATGCTCGTAGCTGTGCAGGAGATAGCGATTGCGCGCGGCCAGGAAGATGAGCGCGTGAATCTTCTGGTTCTGCCGCGACAGCGCCTTCTGGTCGTCGAAGTACTGCGGCTCCTCGCTGACGAACTCGGCCAGCGTCTCGATCTCCACACCCGATGCATATTGCGCCGCAAGCCCGGCGGCCGTGCCCTCCAGCGTCTCCAGCATGATGTACAGCTCGAGGATCATCTGGTGGTCAGGCTGGGTCACCGCGATGCCTTTTCGCGGCTGATGGGTCAGCAGTCCCTCGGACTCGAGCCGGTGGATCGCTTCGCGAATCGGCGTCCGCGACATGTTGAGCTGCGAGCTGAGTTCGGTCTCGGTAATGCGCGTGCCCGAGGGAATCATGCCGTTGCGAATGGCCTGCTTCAATTCGATGTACGCCTCGGTCGACAGGTCGTGGACGACTATCTCCCGCCGCGGCTCCTTGGCCGATTTCTTCCGTGTGGAGGACGGGCGCAGGCGCATCAAAAGGACCCGATTTGGTTTCGACGTTGGAGGTTCTACCGGAAAGTCCATGGCAGCGCACCTATCGGGAGTTGGAGACGGCTGGCAAGGGCCAACCGAGCCAAGCCTGAATACCACGTCCCATCACCCAGTCGAGGTCTTCGCCGCGCAGCCACGGCAACTCCTCGGTAAACATCGAAATCGCCTGGGAATACGTGCACGGAAGCTGCGTAACGTCGCTTCCCCAGAACATGCGGCGCGGGCCGAAAACATCAAAGGCGCGCTGGAGGGTGGGGTGCATGTCGCGGAAGGGGTAGCCTTCCAGAGAATAGGCGGGCAGCGCCGAGGCCTTGACGGCGACATTCGGCCGCTTGGCCATCGCGAGGACGTCGGGGACGTGGTCGAAGAGCTTCCCGGCGTCGCGTGCCGGCCTTGAAAAAGCGAGATGATCTATAATCATGCGGAGCCTTGGATGGCGCCCGGCAATGGCATCCAGCTCCTTCACGCCGAAGGGCGCGTAGACCATCACGGGGATCGCGGCCTCCTCGGCGGCCTCCCACAGCCAGTCGATGGCGTCATCGTGGATGAGGGCGCGCTCGCTTTCGCGCAGGAACGTCAGGCGAATGCCGAGCATGCCCGGCTGCTGCAGCCAGGTCTTCAACTCGCCGCGCCGAGCCTTGCTGCTGGTGACCGGAAAGCGGCCCATGACGGCAAAACGATCCGGCTCCGCGGTCGCGGCGGACAGGGCGAGGTCGTTGCGGTCGCCTTCGAGGAAAGGCGGCACCAGGATGGCGCGACGGACGCCGGCGGCGTCCATCTCGCGACGCAACTCGTCGACATCGAAGGGGGTCGGGCGATGTGCCTTGACGCCCGGCGGCCAAGGCCGATCAGGCGTGTTGGCGGCCCAAATGTGAACCTGGGCGTCGACGATCAGCACACCAGCCTCCGGATCGGCCGCCCGGACGAGCGGGTCGCGAGGAGGAGCGCGACCCGTTCGACACGGGCTTGTAGTAGACGCTTCGGGCGCCTACGCGACCCGCTGGGCCTGAGCCGGCACGTCCTTGGTCGTGACGCGACGCAGATCCCGCGGGAACGATTCGTCATACGGCCGGCCGCGGTGAAGGGTAACGCGGTTGTCCCAGATGACGAGATCGCCGACACGCCACTTGTGGCTGTAGATGAACTGGCGCTGGGTGGCGTGAGCCGTCAGGTCGTGCAGCAGGAGACGGCCATCCGGCACGAACCAGTCGACGATGTGGGAGGCGTGGGCGCCGAGATAGAGCGACTTGCGGCCCGAGACGTGCCTGGTGACCAGGGGATGCTGGACCGGCGGCAGCGCCTTGGTCTCGTCCTCGGTGACCTCCGGGAAGCCCATCTGCGAGCGCGAGTGCGCGTAGATGTGCTCGGCGCGCAGGTTGTCGATCTTGTCCTTCATGTCCTGGGGCAGCGCGTCGTAGGCGCCGCGCAGGTCGGCGAACTCGGTCTCGCCGCCAGTCGGCGTCACGGCGTAGGCAAACAGCATGGAAAGCGCACCGCGTTCCGCCCGGAACGAGCGGTCGGAGTGCCACACCATGTTGGAGATCATCTCCAGACGACGGCGGTCGTCCTTCTGGCGGGTGTTGTTGTTCTCGTCGAGGTTGGAGACGTCGATGATGACGCTCGACTTGATGCGATGCTTGTTGTCCTTGCGGAGCATGCGCACCGACTCGTCGAGGTCGCCAAAGCGGCGGGCGAAGTCGGCCTGCGTATCGTTGTCGAGCTTCTGGTCGCGGATAACGACAACGCCGTACTTGTAGATGGCGGTTTCGATCTCCTTGAAGGTCTTGTCGTCGATGGTGCGCAGGTCGACATCGGTGATCTCGCCTGCGAAGGCATTGGGTATCTGGCGAATCTGCATTTGCTTCACTCCCTCTTTTGTCCGCCCAAAGTGGGCGCTTTTGTCCAGTGTGCTGGCGGCGGCTACGTTTCTCCCAACTATCCGTGCATCCGGACGGGTCTCGCTCCGCGCGAGAACCTGTTGACCGGGCCGTAGACGATGAGCAGAGCGACGGCGAGCACGAACACCGAAAGAATGTTGAGCACGGCGACCGGTCCGTATTGGCCGATCTCCCAGAACTGGAAGATTTCAGTAGGCAGCAGCGGCGTTCCCGGCGGAACCAGGAGCGCGATGGCGCCGAGCTCGCGGAAGCTGAAGGCGAAGACCAGCGCGAAGCTGCCGATGAGTGCCGGTGTAAGCAGCGGCACCAGAATCAGCCGGAACGTGCGTCCCGCGCTGGCGCCGGCGATGCGCGAAGCTTCCTCCATCGAGGTGTGTACCTGGATGATCGCACCGACAAGCACGCGCGTGGCGAACGGCAGGAACACGACCGCGTCGGCGATGAGCAGCGGCGTCACCGTGTTGTAGAAGGCGCGCGCGCCCGGCAACGAGAGCAGGCTCAGCAGGATCGCCACCGAGAAGACCAGCGGCGGGACGGCGATCGGGAACGTGGCGATCGCCTCCAGCACACGGCGTCCGCGGAAGCGGGCACGGATCGACACGAAACTCAGCAGGGTCGCCGCGACCACCACCAGCGTCGACACGATGAGACCGACCCACAGGCTGTTCCATATGGCCCGGCCGACCTGGCCGGACTGCATGGCGTCCGTGTAGTTCACCGTCGAGAAGATGAAGACGAGCGTGTTCTTGGTGACGCTGAAGAACGAGACGAAAGAGACGAACAGCGTCGCGGCGACAAGCTGGATGGCGGCAAACAGCAGGTAGACCAGCAAGAAGGCGAACAGCGACCAGCGGCCCCAGGTGCCGAAGCGAACGCGGGCGGTGATCGACTGGCCGGAGACGACCGCGTACTTGCGCTCGACGCGGGTGAGATGGAGGTAGAGCCAAAGCACCGCCAGCGTGAAGACGAGATACGCGGTGCACTCTGCCGCGGCCAGATTGTAGTCGGGCACCGCAGTCGAGTTGAGGGCGGCGAAGATGACCGAGATGTAGGTGCGCACGCCGCCCGGCTGGCCGATCAGCACCGGAGTCTCGAAGGCGCTGGCGATCATGATGCCGAGAAGGGCCGCGGCAGAAAGCACGGCCGGGGTAAGCACCGGAATGGTGACGCGACGCAGAGTCAGCCAGGCGCTGGCGCCGGCGACCCGCGAGGCTTCCACCAGCGTGTGGTTCAGCGATGAAAGCGGCGAGGCGAGCACGACGTAGGCGATCGGCGCCATGCCGAAGATCGCGACCAGAGTCATGCCGGTCAGGCTGTGAATGTTGAAGGGCGAGTTTTCGAGACCGAAGAAGCCTCTAAGCCCGACGTTCACCAGGCCGGTGTTCGGCCGATAAAGGATGATCCAGGCGAAGTCCTTCATGAACGGCGGCAGAAGCAGCGGTATCAACGGTATGAGATAGGCGAACCGCGGCATCGGGACGTTGGTCGAGGTCGTGACCCACGCCATGAAGCCACCCAGCGCGGTGCCGCCGGCGGCGACGCTGACCGTGAAGACGGCGGTCGTCCACAGCAACGGCAACATCGACTTGTTGGTGAACAGGAACAGGAAATTCGACAGCGTGAAGAATCCGCCCCTGCCCAGGGACGATGACCAGAAAGCAAGCTGCAGGGTCACCAGAATGGGCAGCAAGACCGCGGCAACCGCCACGGCCAGGAAGATTCCCACTGCCAGGCGGCCACCCCCGGCAATCAGAGTGGCCGCCTTCGACGTTTCGTTCATGATATCTACGCTGGCCAATATTCGTTGAAGACCTTGAGGTATTCGTCGGCGTGAGCCCAGTAGTCCTCGAGCTGCTTGGTATCGAGCAAGCTGTTGCCCGGCGGGACCACCGAGGCGACCGACAGCGGCAGATCCGGCGAGTTGAGAACCGGCGAGCGGCCGGACTCAGCCATGATCCGCTGACCGTCCATCGACTGGAGGAAGTTGATGAGCAGCACCGCAAGGTTCGGCGACTTCGCCGCGCGGGTGACGCCCAGCCAGTACGGATAGACGGTGAGGTTGTCGTAGAAGCCAGCCTTGACCGGCACATCCGGCGGCTGCGCCGCGACGTCGGAGTAGGCGTTCACGGCGATGGCACGCTCGCCGACCTTGGCGGCCTCGTAGGCCGAGCCCGCGTCAGCGGTGAGCAGCGGGTTGTTGGCCTGCAGACCGGCCAGCCACTTGCGCCACTTGTCTTCGCCGAACAGAGCGCGACGGCCGGCGAGGAAGGTCGCCGAGGCGCCGAGGTTCTGCGGCCGGTCGAACGCGATCTTGCCGTTGAACTTCGGATCGGCGAGATCGAAGAGATCCTTCGGCGTGCTGTCGATCAGGTTGGTGTTGTAGCAAAGGACCTGAATGACCTGGTACTGGCCGTGGAAGATCGGATCCTGGAAATACGCAGGCAGAGCCGCCTGGTTCGGGATGTTGACCGGAGCGAAGGCATCGGCGTTGAGGTAGCCGATGCGGCCGCCGCCGCCGAGCTGGACAACGTCAGCGGTCGGAGCGCCGCCGGCGATTTCGGCGAGCGCCTTGGCCTGCGTCTGGCCGGGCGAACCGGTGAACGACGACACCGTCGCCCAGGGGTAGCGCTTCTGGAACTCGTTGATCGACGGGGTCAGCCAGCCACCGCCGGTGCTGTACATCACGACCTGAGTTTCAGCCTTCGCGGCTGCCTCGATGTCGGCGAGAGTGGCGTCCGCCGCGAAGGCGGCCGTCGAGCTCTTGCCGAGCAGGCCGGTACCGAGCAACCCGGTGGCGGCAAGCGCGCCTCCTGTGCCCTGCAAGAATTTGCGTCGCGAGATGTTATGCATTCTGTATTCCTCCCATTGGACCGGCTAGCTCGCGGAACCCGACATCGGGATCAGCGAAACTGCCATCGTCTCTAGTTTGAAGTTCACCACCTGGCCGATCTGGACCGGCAGGTAACTGTTCGCCCTGAGCCTCACCCGGCCGAACTCCGCAGCCACCACCACCTCGGTGTAGTGCCCGAGATAGGAGATCGACACGACCTTGCCGGAGGCCTGGGCCTCCGATGCGTCGCTGATGCGAATCTCTTCCGACTTGACCGACAGCCAGACCTTGTCGCCCGGGCGGGTGTCCGGACCGGCAAGCGACGTCGGCACCTTCAGCACCGTCGAGGTATCGCCGACGCTGATCACGAACATGCCATCCTCGACCGACTTGACGGCGCCCTTGAAGAGGTTGCCGCCGCGCATCAGCGAGGCCGTCTGCACGTTCTGCGGCCGCTCGTAGAGCTCGCGCGGCGAGCCCATCTCGACGAGCTTGCCGGCCTCCATGACGACAATCTGAGTCGACAGCGACAGAGCATCGTTCTTGTCGTGCGTGACGCAGACGATCGCCAGCTTCAGCTCGTTCTGCAGTTCCTGCAGGTCGGCGCGGAGACGCAAACGGAGCTCCGCATCGAGGTTGCTGAACGGCTCGTCGAGCAGAAGGATGCGCGGCCGAGCCGCCAGGGCGCGCGCCAGCGCGACGCGCTGCTGCTGACCGCCCGAGAGTTCCGACGGATAGCGCTTGTCGAGACCGGCAAGGCCGACAAGCTTGAGGGCCGCGGCGACGCGGTCCGGAATGCCGTCCTTTACCTTGCGCGCCTTCAGCGGGTAGGCGACGTGCTCGAACACCGAAAGGTGCGGCCACAGCGCGTACGACTGGAAGACGAAGCCGATCTCGCGCCGCTCGGGCGGCAACGACATCGACGGCTTGGCCGAACTGACCAGGTGGTCGTTCAGCCAGATCTCGCCCTCGTCGGCACGCTCGAGGCCGGCGATCATGCGCAGCGTCGTCGACTTGCCGCAGCCGCTCGGTCCCAGAATGCTGACGATCGAGTTGGCCGCGACCTGGAACGACACACCGTCGACGGCGACTACGCCCTCGAAGCGCTTGCCGAGGTTGCGTATGTCGATCGCAATGGACGCATCCGCGGGTTCGCTAGCGGCCATGCTCAACCCGGCCCCTGCGGGTCTTGGTTGCAGCATTGCATCCATATCTCACCTTCCCTGCTCTTCAAGTCTTGGTTTCATCATCTAAGCTTTGCTGCGAGCGCGTTCGGTTTCGTACGCGCTGGTGTATGCCGCACGCATGATCGGCATGATCTCGTCGAGATTATCGATCACGTTACCGTGGGTCGGCGCAATCAACTTCGACGGGTAGCGCTCGATCATCTTGCGGACGGTATTCAGAAACACGTTGGCGTCCATGAAGCCGGTCCAGGCGAGCGCGCTGCGGGTGAGGAACGCGGCCTGATAGACCTCGGGCAGCTTGGGCAGCTCGGTGGTCAGCAGTCGGCATTCACCCGGCTTGTGCAGCGGATTCTCGTCGTCCGGGGCGGCGCGATGCAGATACCCGAAGGCGTCGGAGACGAACATCACCTGCTCGCGCCCCTCGTAGCCCCAGGTCGTGCTGACCAGATCCTTGATCGGAGCCTCGAGCACCGTGAACTCCATGCCGCCGCCCAGCGGAAGCGGCTTGTGCTGCGGCCAGAAATCGAAGCGGTCGGCGTACTGCGGATAGAAGAGGCGGTAGTCGCGGTCATCGCCGATGGCGCGCAGCTTCGGATACTTGTCGAACAGCTTCGGCATGTTGCCGGAGTGCGGCAGCTCGGGATGCGACGGCACGACATAGTCAAGCTGGCGGCCGGCGAGGATCTCGTCCATGCCCTGGCGGATCAGCGGGTAGTGGATCGGAGCGCCGGTGTCGACGAGGAGCGTCTTCTCGTCGCCCATGAGCAGGAACGTCGAGGCGGAGCTGTGCAGGATCTCGCCGCTCGGCTCCAGGCGCTCGCCGCAACCGCCCAGCCAATGAATGCCGGGAGCGATTTCGCGCTTGATCGGATAATTGTCGGTAACGCTGAGTTTCAGGCTCATGCCGAAACCCTCCTCTTGCTTTCCTGGCTGACGGTCGGCGTCAGCAACTGACGGATGAACTGTATGTGGCGCTGAACGAGCACCGGACCAGAGACGACGGAGCCGTGGGTCGGAGCGATCCGCGAAATCTTGTACTGGGCCACCAGCGCCTCGAAGCGCTCGAGCAGCACCGCCGGATTGATGTGGTCGAGCCACCAGTAGCGGGCACGCACCGCGTCGGCGACCGATTCAGCGGTCGACTTGTCGTCGGCCTCGGTGGCAACCGGATGGTAGGCCTCCTCCGGCCAGATGTGCTGACCGAACATGTCGGAGGTGAACATCGTCTCGGTCGCGGCGTCGTAGCCCCAATAGGCCGTGAGCATCTTGAAGGGCGCGGTGATGACCTCAAGCGTGCGCCCGTTCTTGCCGATTTCGAGGACGTTCCCCGCCTTGACGCGCGAGACACGGTCCTCGACCGCGCCGCGATCCTCACCAATGGAGCTGATCTGGTCGAAGCCGTCGAACGGGTTGAAGACGCCGCCGGTGTAGAGATGCGAGATGCCGAACTTCATGGCGATCGGCCCGACGTTGCCGACGCAATCCATTTCGTAGCGCGTCAGGTAAATCGACAGATCGTAGCCCTGCGGAAGGACCTGGCCGAGCTGATCGAGGACCTGGGCCTCGTGATAGGGCAGACCAGTGTCGATGAGCAGCGCGTACCTGTCCTCGAGGAGCAGATAGGAATTCATCGGCTGGAAGCCGCGCGCGGCCGCCGGCACCCACGACACCTTGCCGTCGAGCGGGACCATGCCTCCAATAGCGTAGAGGCGCCTGGGGATCAGCTCCACCGGCTTGTCGAACGGCCGCCTCATCATCGTACCTCCACTATTCTCGTCAGGTTGCAGGACAGACTGCGGTCGACGCGGCCTTAGCTAGATTTCGCAGGACAAGAGCGGTCATGCCCGAGATCCGGCGCCAAGCTCGGGATGGCGCTCATAAACGGCGGGGTTCGTCACCTTCGGCGGCCGACGTCCCTGAAGCACATCGAGCAGATTGGTGGTCGCCGCGTCGAGCATCGCGACCTTGGCGTCGCTGCTCACGCCGGCGACGTGCGGCGTGCCGATGAAACCGCGCTTGAGGGTGAACAGCGGACTGTCCGTTGCCGGCGGCTCGCTTTCATAGACGTCGAGGGCGCCACCGGCGATGACGCCGTCGCGTATGGCGCGATACAGGGCGTCTTCGTTGACCACGCCGCCGCGCGAGGTGTTCACCAGAACGGCGGTGCGCTTCATGAGGCGGAACTGCGCCTCGTCGATCATGTGGTGCGTATTGGGATTGAGCGCGACGTGCAACGACACGACGTCCGCCTGCTTGAGCAGCTCTTCGCGGGTGACGAAGGTCGCGTTGTAGGCGGCTTCGGCCTCCGGAATGCGGCGGATGTCGGTGTAGATGATCTTCATGCCGAGGCCCCTCGCCTGTCCGGCAAGGGCCTGGCCGATAGCGCCGAAGCCGATGATGCCCAGCGTGCGGCCGAGCGTCGTGCCGGGGCTGGCGTTGCCCCGGTCGGCCCAGTTGCCGCTCCGCAGGACGTCGGCCGCGCCGGGGATGTCGCGCACGACGGCGAGGATGAGAGCCAGCGTAAACTCGGCGACCGCGCCGGCATTCACGCCGAAGGCATTGGTGACGACGATGCCGTGCTCGGTGCAGTAGTCGAGATCGATGCTTTCGAAGCCGGCGCCGTGGCGCGAGATGGCGCGGAGCTTGTTGGTGGTGCCGAGCGCCTTGGCCGTGAAGCGGTGGCTGCCGGCGATGACGCCCACGGTATTCGGGAGGATGCCGATGACTTCGGCTTCGTTCAAGTTACGCGGCGTGGGATGGACATAGGCTTCGAATCCGGCACGGCGCACACGCTCCATCGAAAGAGCGGCCTGCTCGGGAACACTATCCAGCCAATTGACGGCGTAGACGACGCGGCCTTCCGGCATCTTGCACTTCCTCCCTGATGGACCGGCTCTGTGCCGGCCCCCTCCCCCGCCGCGGGCTCTTCTGGCCCGTCGGCGTCTGCCAACTTCCACGCCGCCGGCCTCTCCCGGCCCGCGGCGTCCCCTTCAGCGCCTCGACTAGTCGAGCTGGAAGAAGCGCTTCTGGAACTCGAGGTGCGTCGCCTTGCCCTCGACGAAGAACAGCGTGTCGACCGCCGCCAGGTCCGCCCACGTCAGAATGACGAACTCGAGGTACTGCGGCTTGACGTGAATATGCGGCGGCGTGAACGGATGCAGCGTCACCATGTGCGCCACCTTGGCGGGCAGCCCGTATTCGAGGCAACGGACACCGGCGAGCTGGGCATGCAGCAGGGCCTTGCCGAGTTCGGTCTTGGAGCCGTTCGGCCCCTCGCGCTCGACCATCTTGGATGCGTCGTGGCAGAGGGCGGCGGCGATGAGAGCGTCGCGATCGCAGTCGATCTTCCAGAAATCGCGCGTCGTGTTGGCGAGGTGGATCGAATTGACCGTGACCTGACGGGTGTGACCGGCGAGGTCGTACTTCGGCATGCCCGGCAGGGCGATACAATCGCCAACGCGCTTATAGCTGCTTTCGCGAACGAAGCTCACCCATAGCGCTATGACCTTGTCGCGCATATCTGCGGACGAAATCAGATCGATTTCAGGAAGCTCACCGCGGATCGAATCAACTTCCGCCGACGTCGGCGTAATGACCTGTGACACTTGGAATTCCCCTCCCACGCAAGCGACGCCAGTCGCCGTTTTTTCTTGGGTACAGCCGGATACCGGTGTATACGTTCGTCACTGTATACAAAAGTTCTAATCGGTCAACGCCAAAAGAAAAAAACGCGTGTGACGGCGCTTTTTCCGCTGATTCACAACGGTTTATGGCATAGCCGAGATGGCTAGGGAGGCGCTGTTCGTGGATGTATACCACGTGACAGCGAAGTGACATGAACATGCTCGAAAGATCCCCCGAACAGCGCCCGGCCGACACGCCGCAGGCGTCAAGCCTCAAGCTTTTTCTGGCGCTGTTTCCCTCGATAATGCTGCCGATGTTCCTGGCGATCGTCGATCAGACGATCGTCTCCGCGGCGCTGCCGGCCATAGCCGGCGAACTCGGCCAGCCCGACCGCGTCTCGTGGATCGTCGTCTCCTATCTCGTCACGGCGACCGTGCTTGCGCCGGTTTACGGCCGCGTCGGCGACGTCATCGGCAGGAAGCCGTTGATGATCCTGGCGCTCGCGATTTTCATCGGCGCCTCGATCGTGTGCGCGCTTTCGACCAGCATGATCATGCTCACCGCCGGGCGCGTCCTGCAGGGACTTGGCGGCGGTGGACTGATGACGCTGTCGCACGCGCTGATCGGCGATACCGTGCCGCCGCGCGACCGCGCGCGCTATCAGGGCTTCCTCGCGGCGATCGCCGTTTCGTCGAGCACCTTCGGCCCCGTCGCCGGCGGCTTCCTGACGGAGCATTTCGGCTGGCGCTCGATCTTCATCGTCAACCTTCCGATCGGGCTTCTCGCCTTGGCGCTGACGCTGCGCCTGCCCAAGCGCGCGCGCACCGACCAGCCGTTCCGATTCGATGCACTGGGGCTGTTCCTTTTCGCCGCCTTCATCATCTCGACTCTGACGATGCTGAGCACGCTGCAGCGATTCTCATCGGACACGGTGCTGCCGGTCGTCGGCCTCCTCGTTCTCAGCCTCGCCACGGTGGCGGCGCTCGTCTTTCACGAACGGCGTGTCCGCGATCCGCTCTTGCCGCTCGCCCTGCTGCGCCAGCCCTCCATCTGGCGGACCGACGTGCTGGTCATCTGCCACTGGGCGAACCTGGTTTCGCTCCTGACGTTCCTGCCGATTTTCTATCGCGTCGTGCATGGCGGGACGCCCTCGCAGATCGGCCTCCTGCTTTTGCCGATGACGGCGGGCGTCGGTGTCGGCTCGGTGGTGACCGGCTGGCTGGTCGGCCGCACGGGACGAACAACGCTGGTCCCCGGGGTCGGACTGGTCGTCGTGTTCGTCCTCGTCCTGACCCTCGGACTGCTGGCGCCCTACCTTGCGGCGTCGCAGGTCGCATTGTTGCTCGGCTGCGCGGCCGTCTTCATGGGCACGGTGATGAGCGTGGCGCAGGTCATCGTGCAGACCTCGGCCGGACCAAGCATGATCGGGGCGGCAAGCGCGTCGGTGCAGATCGCGCGCACGCTCGGCGCGGCGCTCGGCACCGGACTCGTCGGCGCGGTGTTCTTCGGAACGCTCGCGGCGACGAGCGGCGACGCCGCCCACTATTTCGGGCTGATGCTGCAACAGGGACCGGGGGTGCTCGACACCCTGTCGGCGGCGCAGCATGCGCTGATCGAAGGACAGATCGCGGGCGCGTTCCGCAACGCCTTCCTCACCAACGCCGCCTTTGTCGCGATCGGCGTAGTGCTCGTCTGGTCGATCCCGCTCCGCCGGATCTAGGCGGCGCGGATCGCCTTGGTGCGGGCCGAGGCGGCGCTCGTCATGTAGGCGATGTCGGAGCCGGTGGTGATGAAGCGCACGCCCTTCGCGACCCACTCGCGTTGACGCTCGGCATCGCGCTCGCCACCGACACCGGCGACCTTGTTGTGCTTGGCACAGGCGGCGATCAGCTTGTCGATGGCGGCAACGATCTCCGGATCGCCGTACTGCCCCGATTTGCCCATGTCGTTCAGCATGTCGTTGCAGCCGATGTGGACGACGTCGACGCCCTCGACGGCGGCGATCGCATCGACGTTGGCGAGGCCGGCGCGGGTCTCGATCATGCAGACGACGAGCATGCTCGCCTCGAGCGCGGCGACGGCGGTCGGCGTATCGACCGCCTTGTAGCCGAGCGAGGGATAGCCCGAGGAGACCGAGCGCTTGCCCAACGGCGCGAAGCGGCACAGCTCCATCGCGTGGCGAGCCTGATCGGCGGTGTCGATGTCGGGAAAGATGATGCCTAGCGCGCCGCCGTCGAGATGGCGCGACGCGGAGGCATCGTCGCGGGTCGCGACGCGCACCAGAGGTGCCACGCCGACGCCGATGGCGACATGGGCGATCCGGGCGGCATCGTCGAACCCCATGGTGCCGTGCTGCAGATCGAGGAAGAGGAAATCGTGGCCGCTGTTGGCGGCGATCATCGCCACCTCGCCGCTGCGCTGCGAACGCACGACGAGACCGAGGGCAGGTTCACCGGCGCGGATACGGTCCATCGCGGCATTGCGTGGCGGAAAGGGAAGCACGGGCACCTCACTGGGAGAGATCATCGGGGCAAAGTCGGCGGCGGCGTCTTACGTCGCCGACGAACGCTGATGCAAGGCCGGCTGACCATGCACCGCCGACATAACAGGATGTGCCAAACCAGACTAGCTGACGGAAGGCAACTGCACGGCGCGTGCGCCGGTCGATCGGACTCGCGCAGCTTTCTCTAGGAACGACGGCGTTCGTTTCGCAGGATGCGCCGGGCGCGCTCGATGATGGGAGCGTCGATCATGGCGCCCGCGACCTTCGCCAGGCTCGATTGCTCGGCGGCAGCGACAACCTCGCGCGCCCACGCGAGCGTGGCGGCATCGGGACGAAAAGCGGCTTCGATCACCGATACCTGCGCCGGATGGATCGCCATCTTGCCGCTGAAGCCCGCAAATGCGGCCCGGTCGGCTTCTTCCTTCAGAACCGACAGGTCGCGGAACTCGGCGGACGGACTGTCCCACGGTCCCGCTTTTTCCGCGGCGCGGGATCGCCACACGAGTTCTCCGCGAGCGACGATCAGGGAGTCCCACACGGGACGACATCCTATATCGAGGGCGAAGTCGAAGGCGCCGAAAGCGACCCGGGCAACGCTGCCGCGCTCCAGGATCTGCGGCAAGGCAAGCAAGCCGCGGGCGCTTTCGATGAGCGGGATGACGGCCATGCCGCCGAACAACGCATCGACCTGGTCGATTTCTTCGCCGCTTTCGCATTTCGCCAGCATCAATGCCGCGACGCGTGCCCGGCGGAGAGCCTGAAGATCCGCGCCGCGAAAGCCGCTCGCCGGCGCATTGATCCTGACGACGACCGGGACGTCGCTGATCGCATGGGCGGAGACGGCTTGCCGTGCGGCGTCCTTGTTACCAACGGCCACCGCGTCCTCGAGGTCGAGGATGACGGCGTCGGCGCCGCTTGCGGCCGCCTTGGCAAAACGCTGCGGCTGGTCGCCGGGCACGAACAGCGGCACCCGCGCCTCGGCCAGCGCCGACCGATCGATGCTTGCGTCATTCATCGTGTCGATCCCACGTGGCCCGCGCTTCCATCGTCATGTTCCCCGCGGCGTCGCACACGCAACAGTCGATCCCGGCCGCGGATCGAGCCGCCCGCAGTTCCGCCGGGTCGCCCGCGATGAGCGGTGAGGTGGCACGATAGCGAAATGTCCGCAGCCGTTGACCTGCCAGCTTCGCCGCCAGATGCGCCAGCAGCGTCGCCTGCAGCGGCCCGTGCACGACCAGACCCGGATAGCTCTCGACTTCCCGCGCATAGGGGAAGTCGTAGTGGATCCGGTGGCTGTTGAAGGTCATGGCGGAGTAGCGGAACAGCCGCACGGTGGACGTGCCCACCTGTTCGACGCGCGCCGCCGATTCCTTGGCTACGGTCGGAACGCTCGGCGATGCGGTCGATGCGCCCGCCTCCCGATAGACGATGGTCTGCGTTTCCTGAATCATCGGGCCGACGGCGTTGGCGGTGCCATGGGATACGTCGATCAGCCAGAGGTTTCCCGAACGCCCGGCCTTGCGGACGATGCTGCGGATCGTCGACGTGCGCGTGACTTCGTCGCCTACCCGCAAGTCGCCGTGGAACGTGACCTCGCCGCCGGCCCACATGCGCCGCGGCAGCGTGATCGGCGGCAGGAAGCCGCCGCGCTGCGGATGTCCGTCCGCCGTCAATCCGGCTTCTTCGACCGCTTCCGGAGTGAGGCACCAGTGGGCCAGCAGCGGCAGAACGCCGGCGTCGTGGTCGGCCAGGTGCGGTGCGAAGGTCGCGTGAAACTCGCGGACCAGTCGTTCCGAGACGCGCCCGGACACCTGCTCGGTTCGACCTATCCACGGCGCGAAATCGTCTGCGGAAGTCGATGCCGTGTCGTTCACTTTCGCTTCCTCCAGACGTCGCCAGGGACGACTACGGACACGCTGCTAGTTGCGCTGGGATAGCAGGCCGCGAGCGATCACGTGGGCCTGTATTTCGCCGGCACCCTCGAAAATATTGAGGATGCGAGCGTCGCAGAGAACGCGACTGATCTCAAATTCGAGTGCGTATCCGTTGCCGCCGTGAATTTGCAGGCTCGCATCGGCGTTGCTCCAAGCGACCCGCGCGGCAAGCAGCTTCGCCATGCCTGCCTCGACGTCGCAGCGCCGCCCGCTGTCCTTGACGCGGGCGGCCGCGTAGGTGAGCTCCCGCGCCATCACGGTTTCAGCAAGGCTCAACGCGAGCTTGTCGGAGACGCGCGGAAACTCGACGATGGATTTCCGGAACTGCTTGCGGTTGCGCGCGTACTCGAGGCCGAGATCAAAGGCCCGCCAGGCAACGCCCACGGCACGCGCTGCCGTTTGAATGCGGGCGCTTTCAAACGTCTGCATCAACTGTTTGAAGCCATCGCCCTCGACGCCGCCAAGCAGGCCATCAGCGGGCACCTCGAAGCCGTCGAAACTCAGCACGTATTCGCGCATGCCGCGATAGCCGAGGACCTCGATCTCGCTACCCGCCATTCCCTTCGCCGGGAAAGGATCGGCCTCGGTGCCGCGCGGCTTCGGCGCAAGAAACATCGAGAGACCGCCGTGGCCCTTCACGGAGGGATTGGTGCGGGCAAGTATCGCCATCAAGTCGCTGCGACTGGCGTGCGTGATCCAGGTCTTGCTGCCATTAATGCGCCAGGTGCCGTCCGGTTCGCGCGTCGCCCGGGTGCTGAGACTGCCGAGGTCGGAACCGACGTCAGGCTCGGTGAAGACGGCGGTCGGCAAGACCGATCCGCTGGCAATGGCGGGGAGCCATGTCGCCTTCTGGCTGTCCGTGCCGGCGAGGCCGATCAGCTCGGCAGCGATCTCGGACCGTGTGCTCAGGGAACCGGCGGCAATCCAGCCGCGGCTCAATTCTTCCGTCACGACGCACATCGTGATCTTGCCGAGCCCGAGGCCGCCGAACTGCGGATCGATGGTGAGGCCGAAGACGCCAAGCCCGGCCATCTCGTTGACGACCTCGTCGGGGATCAGCGCGTTTTTCAGGTGCCATTGATGGGCATCTGGAATGATCCGCTCGGTGGTGAACCGGCGAAACTGATCGCGGATCAGATCGAGCGTGTCGTCGTCGACGCGTTCGTCGATGCCGCCCCCCTCGCCCAGATATGCGATGAGCGCCGCGCGATTGCGCGCCGAGTTGCCGCTCGCCAGCAGCGCCGCGACGGCGGGGTTGCCGGCGAGCTGGCGGGCAGCATCCTCCGTGCCGATCTCGAGCGGGCGCACGATCTCGTTCTGGCTCATCGCGATGCCGCCGACGAGTTGCGCGAGATATTCGCCAAAGCCGATCTGCAGCACCAGCGCTTCGCCCGCGCCAAGCCGGCCTTGCTCGCGGAGCCGGGCCCCCCACGCCGCAGTCTGCTTCAGGGCTTCGACGGTCGTGGCAATCCAGGCAAAGCCATGGGCAAGGCGCTGCTCGCGCTCCATGAGCGCGGAGTCCAACTGGCCATCCGCCATCAAGCGAGCCGCAACGTGCGCGCGCACGGCGTTCAAGTAGCGCTCAGCCGCTTCTACCGCTTCTGCAAGCTGTTCCGGCAGGCCCTCGCCCGATGCATTGCCGGTCATGGTTTTTCTCCCGGGCCGGCGACAATTTTCCGGTCGTGAAGCGTGCCGATCTCCCGGGCGGAGAGGCCAAGATGCGTCGCCAGGATCTCGTCGGTGTGCTCGCCCAGCCGCGGCGCCGCTGCCGGCGCCTGACGCGGCATACCCGTGAACGAGGCCATGGCGCCGGGCGTCAGATAGCGATGACCGCTGGGGTGGTCGATCGTCGCGAAAACCGGATTTTGCTCCGAGAAATCGGGGTCGTCGGCGAGGGCTTCGCGCACCGTGCGATACGGTCCCCAGCAGGCGCCGTGCTTCTGGAAATCGGCGATCAGGTCCGCATAGTCGCGACCGGCGACGGCCTTCTCAACGATCGCATTGATGCGATCGCGATGCTCGAAGCGGTGCCCCTCGTCACGCGCGAAGGAGACGCCCGCCGCCGCCTCGGCGGCAGCTATTTCCGCCGCGATGTTCAGCGCCTCGACCAGCCCGGACCACTGCCGCGCGGTGATCGCCACGAGCATGATGCGCGCCCGATCGCGCGTCAGGAAATCGCGACCGAATGCGCCGAAGAGATCGTTGCCGAACCGCGGGCGGTCGCGAGCCGACAGGCTCACTTCAGCGACCTGGCCAATGTTGCCGAGGCTTGCCATGGCGACGTCGCTCAGCGCGATGCGAACCTCCTCGCCGCCGCCGCCGAACTGGCGGTGGCGTTCGGCCGCCAGCAGCGCGAATGCGGCGTAGGCCCCCGTGGTCAAATCCCACGCCGGCAAGACGTGATTGACCGGCCCCTCGGCGTTCGCCGGGCCCGTCATATACGGAACACCCACGGCCGCGTTCACGGTGTAGTCGACGGCGGCCTCGCCATCGGGGCGGCCCATGACCCGCAGGACGATCATATCCGCGCGACGCTTGGCGAGCCGGTCGTAGGCAAGGAAGCCGGTTGCCGGGAAGTTGGTCAAAAAGATGCCGCGCCCCGGGCCGGGCGCGGTCGCGAGCGCCACCGCGAGCTCGCGGCCCTCGGGGCGATCCAGCGCTATGGCGACGGATTTCTTGCCCTTGTTCAGGCCTTCCCAATAGAGGCTGTGTCCGGCCTCGTCTTTCGGCCAGCGGCCGAAATCGGGGCCGCCTCCGATCATGTCGAACCGGATGACCTCGGCGCCGAGCTGCGCGAAATAGAGGCCGCACGACGGCGCCGCGATGAACGACGCGCCTTCCACAATCGTCAGGTTGCGAAGAAGCTGATACATGCGCACCTGAAGATACGACGGCGGCCAAATCTCCGCACGCCGCGTATCGCGATATTCACGTGGTGAATATATCTTTCAAAATTCGATGTATCCAACTAGCATGGCACTGTCAATTTCGATCCCGTCCCGCGGGCTCGTCGACAAGAAACCCTGCACGGCGAAAGAAAGCGTCCAGCGCGGTAGCGAAGAATGACATCACAACTGCGCCAGCGAGATTTCCTGGGAGCCGGCGATCCGGGTTTTCTGGACGATCTCTATCGACGGTTCATCGACGATCCGCATGCGGTTCCGCGCGACGTCGCAAAAGAATTCGCGGCGTTGCTGGAGGAATTCGCGCGCGCCGGCACGGACAAGGCGACGTTCTGGAGGACGCACGGGCATCGCTTCGCTCTGCTGAGGTCCTTTGCCGGCCCGCCGGAGCCACCGCCGGCCGGACAGGACCATCCGCTGGCGGCCGCCTATTCCGGCTCGATCGGATGGGAGTTCATGCATGTCGAGGATGCGCAGCGCCGCACATGGATCGCGCTGCAGGCGGAAAGCCTGCGCGGAGGTCCGAGCGGGGCGGAGCAGGCATTCATTCTCGATCTCCTGACGCGGGCGGAGAAATTCGAGCGCGGGCTGCAACTGCGCTTTCCCGGCGAAAAACGCTTCGGGCTGGAAGGCGCGGAAGGCTATCTCGTCCTCTGCGAGACAATCGTTCGCACGTCGGCATCGCTGGGCGTCGGAAACGTCGTCATCGGCGGCATGCATCGCGGACGGCTGAACATCCTCGCTCACCTGATGATGAAGCCCGTGAGGGAGATCATCGCCGAGCTGACCGGTCAAACGCTGCAGGCGTTCGACGGCTTGCCGTTTGCCGCGGACGTTCCCTACCACAACGGATATTCCACCGATCGGCTTATCGACGGGCGAAGAGTCCATCTTTCCATCCTTCCCCATCCGTCACACCTATCCATCGTTGCCCCCGTCGCCTTGGGAAAGACGCGGGGCCTGCAGGACCGGCTGGCGAAGGAAGCCGACGCCGTGCTGCCGCTCGTCATGCACACCGACGCAGCGTTTGCCGGACAGGGCGTCATCTCGGAAATGCTCCAGCTATCGGCGCTGCCGCCGTTCACCGTGGGCGGCGCCATACACCTCGTGCTCAACAACAACATCGGTTTCACGACCGATCCGGACGAAGGGCGCTCAACGCATTACTGCACGGATATCGCCAAGGCGTACGGCATCCCGGTAATCCACGTAAACGGCGACGACCCCGATGCCGTATTCAGGGCGGCAAACGTCGCGGCCGAATACAGGGCCAGGTTTCGCAGCGATATCGTCGTCGATTTCCAGACGTATCGAAGGCGCGGGCACAACGAACTCGACGAGCCCCGCTTCACGCAGCCGCTCCTCTATGCGGCGGTCGACCAGCGGGCGTCGGTCGCAACCTTGTACGCAGAACACGTTGCAAAAGACGGTCGCGTCGAGGGACTTTCCGACCGGTCAGGCGACTATGCCGAGCACATCGCTGAGGAGGCCAAGGCGGCGGCTGCGGGGGTAAGCAACACGGTCACCGCCTTCGCCGACCATTGGAGCGGCTTCCATCGCGGCAGCGAGAAGGAGCTGACGTCTTTCACGCCGACGGGCGTTTCTCTCGCCGCGCTTCGGGAAGCCGGCCGATCGCTCACGACATTGCCCGATGGTTTCGCGATTGACCCGAAAGTCGTGCGCTTCCTCGAGGATCGCCGCCAAAGCATCGAGCAGGGCCGCGGCATCACGTGGGCGACTGCGGAAGCACTGGCCTTTGCCACGCTCGCCGATGAAGGTTTCTCGGTCCGGCTTGGCGGGCAGGACACGGTGCGTGGTGCTTTCGCCCACCGCCATTTCGTCGTGCACGACCAGAACAACGGCAGGCGACATCCCGTCTTGCCTCCATCGCAAGACGGCCGGGGCGAGGTCGGCGTCTTCAACACGCCGCTGGCGGAATATTCCGTCGTTGCCTTCGAGTACGGCTATTCGCTGGCCTCGCCGAATACGCTGGTGTGCTGGGAAGCGCAGTTCGGCGACTTCCTGAATATCGCCCAGGCGGTGATGGATCAGTTCATCGCCTGCGGCGAGGAGCGATGGCTGCGCTCATCCGGCCTCGTGCTGCTGCTGCCGCACGGGCTCGACGGGGGCGGTCCGGATCATTCGACGGCCCGGCCGGAGCGGCTGCTGAACGCCTGCGCCAACGGCAACATGGAGGTCATCAACGCCTCCACGCCGGCGCAGTACTTCCACCTTCTGCGCCGGCAAATGCTGCGTCGGTTTCGCAAGCCTCTGGCACTGCTCGCACCGAAAATGCTGCTGCGATCGAGAAGCTGCGTATCGACGCTCGAGGAACTCGGCCCCGGCACCGGCTTTCGCAGCGTGCTCGCCGAAAATGTCACCGGCGCGCGCCGCGTGATCCTCTGCTCGGGGAAGATATATTTCGAACTATGGGAAGAGCGCGGGCGCCGAGAATTGCAAAACGAGATCGCCCTCGTGCGCGTCGAGCAACTCTATCCGCTCGCCGGTGACGACGTCCGGGCCGCAATTGCGCCGCATCCGGGAGCGGAGCTTTTGTGGTGCGAGGAAGAGCCCGCCAACATGGGCGCGTTTTTGGTTCTGAGAAGCGCGCTCGAAAGCGCGGTCGGCCGGCAAATCCGGCATGTCGGACGTCCGGCAGCGGGCTCGCCCGCCGTCGGCGACCACGCCCGGCACGAACAGGAACGCCACAGGCTCCTTGCCGAAGCTTTGACTCTTTAGCCGACTAAACTTCGGCGCCGAGCTGCGACGCAATTTTGGAGGCGGTCTTGCGGAGCTCGGGAAGAATCGTGGTCAGCACCTCTTCCCGGTCGCCCACGGAATGCAGAACGAGGCTGCTGATACCGGCGACGAACTTTCCGTCGACGAGGATGGGAACGGCCACTGCCCAGATCTGCGACTGATACACCGTATCCAGGTAGCCTTCGTCGGCGAGAGCGTATCCGTTGCGCCGGACCTGACGCAGGGTCGCCTGAATAGAACTGTGGAGGTCGCGCCGGTTGTCCCAGCGATCCTTGGACTTTCGCAGCCGGGCGAGAAGCGCTTCGAGCTCCGGCGCGCCCAGTCCGGCGAGATAGACCCGGCCGACGCCGGTCGCCAGAAGCGGAATGCGCGCCCCGAGGCGGCTCGGAATGGAGAAGCCGTGCAGGCTACGGTTGGTGAACGTGATGGTCATGGCGTCGCGCTCGAACGTGGCGAGGTTCGAGGGCCATCCGATGCGCGTGCGCAGATCCTCGATGAGCGGCTCGGCGATCTGCACGAGGCGCGACTTCGCGTCGTAGCCGCTGCTCAGCGCCTTTGCCCGGGCCGCAACACCGAACATCGAAGTCTCGGGGATTTTGTAAACGTATCCGGCCGCGACCAGCGTCTCGAGAATCCGGATCACCGTCGGCTGCGGCAGCGAGACGTGCTTGACGATGCTGGCGACCGGCAACGGGCCGCGCTCGCTCACGATGCGCAGGACCTCGAAGCCACGAAGGATTGCCCGCACCGGCTCAAAGGACGGCATCAAGCCCCTTCGCCAATTTTCCGAGGCGGCTCACCGCTCCGACCTTTGCGGAAACTTGCATCGCGGCAACCAAAGAAATGCGGTTCGCAGGGGCGAGACTGGCAAAGCTGATTGGACCGACCAACGACCTGCGGATCGACAATCCGCCGCTCTACCAACTGAGCTAAAGCTGCACTGCTTTGGCGGGCGGAAACTAGGCGGATCGCGCGCAGCGTTCAAGCCCCGCCCGACTGCCCCTTCGGTGGCCCAAGCAAAAGAAAAGGCCCGGAACGCTGGCGCGCCGGGCCTTTAAGTTTCTCTCGGGAGGAAGCGGGTTAGGCGACCTTCATTTCCTTGAAGGTCTTCTGGACCTTGTCGGTCACCGGCTTGGTGGTGTCGGTGACGAGCTTCTCGGTCAGCGCCTGGAATTCGCGGAACTGCGTGGTGAAGGCATCGAACTGCTTGCGGGCAAAGGTGCTCTGCAGCTCGATCACATCGGTCATCGACTTCGCGCCGAACAACTCGCGGGCAAAGGAGAACGAGGCGTCGCTGTTCGACTTGGCGGCATCGACGGCCTTCATGCCGATGGCATAAGTGCCGGCGCGGGCGGTCTCGACCGTCTTCTCGACGAGGGCGGTGGCTTCATCGGCCGAAGTCTTGAGGGTGGCGTACGCGTCGCGGGCCTGGGTCACCGACTTCTCGGCGAACTCGCGGACGGCGGCGGGGACCTCGAAGGTCGGGGTCGGGAAGCCGAAAGCATCGAACGCGGTGCCATTCGTGAACGGGGCAGTCGCGGCCTTGGCGGCCTTCTTGGTGCTGGCGGTTGTGGTCATGACAATCCTCAAACGGAAGGCAGGCGGACCGCCTGCGCGATTTCTATGAGGAGGATATAGGCGAGCAAATGGTGCGTTGCAACATTTATTTTGCGTTGCACCATTTTGCGGGGATTTGAGCGGATTTGAGTGCGGCCAACTCCGCGTTCCCCGCGCAAGCGAGGCTCAAGTGCCGAGTGCCAACGACGTGCTGGATGAGACTCCGGGGTCCCCGCCTGCGCGGGGAAAGCGGAACGGAGGGTGACGCCGGTGCTACTTCCTTGGCTTCTTCACTGTCTCTGTCGCCACGCGGCTGGCCATTGTGCCCAGCGTCTTCGACTGTTCGGCGGCGGCCATCATCTGGCGCTGGACGAATTCCTGCTGGAGGGCCGTGACTTCTTCCAGCGTCCGCGCCTGGGCCAGGCGCCGGGCGAGATCGAAGGAGGCGGCGATGTTTTCCTCGAGATAGGCCAGCGACTGGCGGGAGAGATCGGCGGCGCCTTCGCCCAGCGTGAACGGGGAGTCGGCGGCCTGGGCGACCGCCTTCTGGGTCGCGTCCAGCACCTGCTCGAAGGCGCTGCGGGCCTGCTCGACGGTTTTCTCGGCAAGGTCGCGCATTTGCTGGGGGATTTCGAAGCGTGTCGGCTGCATGGCGGTCGGCCTCCCTGTACGATCTGATAACCCCCGCAGGAGCATAGCCCTTCGGCGGTTAACCGTGCATGGAAATGGCTGGCGGCAGGCGCGTGGACCCGGCCGGGGGCACACTGTATCTCTTGGGACAGGGATGAGGGGCCGCCGCCGTTCCCCGCCTTCGCCGGTCAAGCGAAGGCGGACAGACGGACATATTGGGACGGCGTGGGCATGGACGGGAAGACCACATCCTATCTCGACATCACCGCCCTCCCCGCGGTCGGCGAAACTTTGCTCGATCCGCGGCCGGCGTTCGTCTTCGCCGCCGACGGCACGCAGCTGCTCTATGCCAACGCCGCCGGCGCGGCGCTGATCGGGGCGCGCGGCATCGGCGATGCGCTCAAGGTGCGGTTCTCCGATCTCAATCCGCTGACGGCGCAGATGGCGCGGCTGTCGCGGCTGCTGCCCAGCGACACGGCGCGGCTCGAGATGCTGCGGTTTGGGCAAGGCGTCAGCGTCGCGACGATTGCCGCGGCGTGCCGGCGGCTCAATCTCGCCGACGGATCGCGGGCGGTGCTGGCGGTGGCGATGGGCGGCGGCGCGGGCGGCTCGCTCGGCGCGCGGGCGGAGCGGCTCGCCGACGCGATCGCGGCGAACGATTGTCTTGCGGCGGTGGTGACGGCGGAGCGGAAGGTTGTCGCCGGGTCCGATGGGATCGAGGCGCTGTCGCTCGACGCGGTGATCGACGCGGCGCGTGGCGGCGAAGTTGCGCGGCGGGACATCGACGTGCGCGGCGGGGCGCGCCACACGGGGGCGGTGCGGTTCGTTGCCGATGGGCGGACGTTGTTTCTCGTCATCACGGGGCCGCTGGAGTCGGCGCGGGCCGGAATGGCTCCGGTTGTCGCGGCGGAGTTGCCGGCTCCGGCGGAGGTTATGGCCGCGGCGCCGGCCGATGCCGCGGGGGCGGAGGCATCGGCGGAGCTGATGTTTCCGGAGGAGGATTTTTCGGTTGCCGCTCGAGATGAGGTCGCGGCCGAGCCGTCGGCGGATACCTCCGACCTGGGTCCCCGCTTTCGCGGGGATGAGCGAGAGGCAGAGCCGACTGCGGTTACTTCCGTTGAGCCGGAGACGACGGCGCCGGCCGCGGAGCCGGAGGCTCCGGTGGTTGCCCCGCGCGTGGTGCAGTTCGTGTTCGAGGCGGATCTGGAGGAGCGGTTCACGTTTGTTTCGCCGGAGTTCGCCTCGGTCGTCGGCGTGGAGAACGGCGCTGTCGTCGGACATCGGTGGAGCGACGTCGCCCGGGCTTTCGGGTTTGCGCCCGCGGCGCCGTTCAGCGGCACCGTGGCGTGGCCGGCCGGTGGCGGCGAGACGGTGGCGGTGACGCTGGCGGCCTCGCGCTCCGCCAAAGGGTATCGCGGGTTCGGGGCGATACGGCCGGATCAGCGGGCGCCGGACACACGGGCCGACAAGGCCGGGCTGGCGGTGCCTGTTCAGGTGCCCGCCCCTGCCCCGGTTGAGCCGGCGACGCCGGCGGAGATTGTTGAAGACGCGCGCGCTGCCGCGGCCGAGCTGGAACACCCGCGGGCGCAGCACGATCCGGACGAGGCGGCACAGCATTCCATCGAGCGCGGGCATGTGCATCGGAGGTCGCGCGGCGCGCCGGCCGTCGAGCGGGCGCCGCCCGCGCCGGCCTCCAACATCGTGCGGCTGCCGGGCGCGGCGGCGGGGCGCGGGCCGGTGGAGCGGCTGACGGGGACCGAGCGCGATGCGTTCCGGCGGATCGCCGAGGCGCTCGGCGTGCGCCATGCCGAGGAGATCGCGGCGGCGGAGGAAGCAGCGGCCGCGGCCCCTGCCCGCAAGGAAATCCAGAAGGCGCCGGCGAGCGACATCGATACGCGGCTGCTGGACAAGCTGCCGGTCGGCATCGCGGTGTTCCGCGATCGCAAGACGCTGTTCGCCAACCGGACGCTGCTCGACCTGCTCGGCTACGACTCGTACGACGCGTTCGTCGCGGCGGGCGGCGCGGACGCGATCTTTCCCGGCAGCAGCGGCATGGCCGGCAGCATCGCGGAGGCCGGCGGCAAGCTGAAGGCGCGGCGGCGCGACGGGGCAACGGTGCCGGTGACGGCGTGGCTGCACGCGGTGACGTGGGGCGGCGCGACGGCGCTGATGCTGTCGCTCGGCACCGTGCCGGCGCGCGCGACGCCGGACGAGGACGCGCTGACGCTCGAGCTGGCGCGCAGCGAGGCGCGGGCGGACGAACTATCGGCGATCCTCGACACTGCCACCGATGGCGTCATCGTCATCGACGCACACGGGCGGATCGGGAGCCTCAACCGCGCGGCGGAGGCGCTGTTTGGCATCGAGGCCAGCGACTACGCCGGGCGCTACTTCACCGACCTCATCGCCGACGAAAGCCAGAAAGCGGCGCTCGACTATCTCGACGGGCTTGCGCAGAACGGCGTCGCCAGCGTGCTCAACGACGGGCGCGACGTCATCGGCCGCGTGCCGGCGGGCGGGCTGATCCCGCTGTTCATGACGATGGGGCGGATCGGCGGGTCGGACAAATTCGCGGCGGTGCTCCGCGACATGACGCATTGGAAGAACGTCGAGGCGGAATTGATCCAGGCGCGGCGCGGGGCGGAAGCGGCCAACGCGCAGAAATCGGATTTCCTCGCCAAGATCAGCCACGAAATCCGCACGCCGCTCAACGCCATCATCGGCTTCTCGGAAGTGATGATGGGCGAGAAGTTCGGGCCGATCGGTAACGAGCGCTATCGCTCGTACCTGCACGACATCCACGTGTCGGGCGACCATCTGCTCAGCCTCATCAACGACCTCCTCGACCTTTCCAAGATCGAGGCGGGCAAGGTCGACCTGACGTTCGAGTCGGTGCCGGTCAACGCCGCGATCCAGGAATGCGTCGCGCTGATGCAGCCGCAGGCGAACCGCGAGCGCATCATCATCCGCACCTCGCTCGGCGCCGACGTGCCGAACGTGGTCGCCGACCAGCGCTCGTTCCGCCAGATCCTGCTCAACGTGATGTCGAACGCGGTGAAGTTCACGCGCGCCGGCGGTCAGGTGATCGTATCGTCGTCGCTGGAGGCGACCGGCGAGGTGACGGTGCGCGTGCGCGACACCGGCATCGGCATGAGCGAGAAGGACATCGAGACGGCGATGAAGCCGTTCCGCCAGGTGTCGGCCGCGAAGGAGGACCGCGATCATGGCACCGGGCTGGGCCTGCCGCTGACCAAGGCGCTGGTCGAGGCGAACCGGGCGACATTCGCGATCGACTCGGCGGTCAATCAGGGGACGCTGGTCAGGATCACGTTTCCGACGACGCGGGTTCTGGCGGGGTAGCGCCTCCCCTCCTCTGTCATCCTTCGGCGAGGCTGAAGGCCTCGACCGGAGGACCGGTCGCAGCTAGTGCGCCGCCAAAAGCGAGACGTGAACATCGAGAGTGGTCCTCCGGTCGGCGCTTCGCGCCGCCGAAGGATGACAGCTGGTGGGGAGGAGAGACACCCCTCCCCAAAATCGCTTCGCGATTTTGACCCTCCCACAGGGGGAGGGTTCAACAAGCGGAGTCCAGCTCGTGCAACGAAGTGAACCCTCCCCTTGTGGGAGGGTCAAACGGCCGAAGGCCGTTTGGGGAGGGGTGTTTCTCCTCCGCACGTTTCCGGGAGGCTAGCCGCGCTGAAGCGCACCCCTCCCCAAAACCGCTTTGCGGTTTTGGCCCTGCCGCATGGGGAGGGCTCAAGCGGAGCGGAGGTGGCCCCTCCCCTACATCGCGATGCGCAGCTTCTGGATCGAGCCGCCGATGTCCTGGAAGACCGAGACGAGCTGGTTGACGTTCTGGACGTCGTAGAACTTCTTCGCGTCGCTGGCGCACTTCTGCAGCACCTGGCTCGAGCCGTTCTTCACCTCGACGCGGATCGTGTAGATCGTGACGTTGTCCGTGTCTCGCGGGTCGGTCTTGCCGGCGCCCTTGATGTTGGCGCAGAGCGCGGCGAGGCGGTCGTCGCGGAGCTTGGTGCGCGTCGGCTTGTCGGCCGCCGTCACGCCCATACGGCCCTGCCAGATGTAGCCGGCGCCCGAGTAATAGGACTGGTCGTTCGAGTTGCCTTCGTTGTTCTCGTTGTTGCCGTCGGTCATCAGCACGACGACCTTGGTCCACTCGCCGTCGCCGTAGGGCTTGCCGTCGGCGAAGGGACCGGTCGGCGACAGCACGTTCCAGCCCCACTCGAGGCCGGCGGGAATGTCGGTGTTGCCCTGCGCGATCATGGCGTTGATCGCCTTCTTGACCGCGCCGGTGTCGGAGGTCAGGCGCTGGAGCGGCGCGATCTCGCAGCCGGAGTTCGGGCCGTACTGGTAGCCGAAGCTGGTCTTGCCGGTCTGCTGCGCGCCGCCGGCGGCGTATTTCAGGACGTCGCCCTGCTGGTACTTCCATTCGTCTTTCTTGAGGATCGCGACATTCAGCGACTTGGCGATCGCGGCAACGGCGGTGTCGTTGATGTAGCTATTGCTGTAGGGCGCGACGCCGCGGTTGCCGGGCTCGTCGGGCGCGAAGTACGGCACGTAGAGCGAGTCGGGAACCCCGGTGTCGTAGGTCTCGGTCGCCTCGTAGGGCATGGCGCGCGTCTCGACGCAGCCGCCCCAGGTCTTGCCGAGCTTCTTGAACAGATCGAAGCGGTTGACCGTCTGGCCGAGGAACAGGCTCTTCGCCGAAGCGGACTTGCCGGCGGCGTCGAGCCACGGGGCGTTCTGATAGGTCGGGCCGACGCTGACGGTCTGCGAGAACGGCACGAGGCCGATGCGCAGGCTGGCCGGGTCCTTGGCGGCGGCGGAGAGCGAGTCGACCAGCTTGTTGGCGGCGGTGATCAGCGTCGCGATCTTGGTGCCGGCCATCGAGCCGGTGTTGTCGAGCACCATCACCAGCTCGACCTTGCCGAGCGTGCGCTCCACCTGACTGACAACGTCGGCGGTCAGGTGGTCGACGCCGAGGACGTGCGACAGCGTCATCGGTACGTCGACATGGGCCTTGCCGGTGACCCCCTCGCCGTTCTGCACCACCGAATCGAGCACGTAGGGATCGGATTTCATGTGCGCGGCGATCCAGCCGTTGACGGTGTCGAAGGCCTGGGTGTCGCTCATCTTGGGCTGGCTGCCCACCGCGAGGACGGCGGCGTCGAGGGCGTCGCCCAATCGGGTACGCTCCTGGGCAAACCGGCTGTAGTCGATGGCCATGCCGACCGAGCCGATGAGCGGGATGATCGCGACGGCGAACAGCGTCGCCACGTTGGCGCGCTGGTCGCGCAGGAATCGGTTGAACAACGCCATGAGACTGCCGCTCCGCAAAGTCGCGCCAGAGTTGGCGCCGTCGATGCTGCAGGTTTGATGCGAACTCGCGTCAAACCGGGTTAAGCGGAGAATAACAACGTCGCGGCAATTGTTCTAAGATGATCTGTAATATTGGCTAATACGGCCTGGTTTATACGGTTGCCTTTACCATCTGTTTACCATTAATACTTGGCCGGGTAACTAATCGGCGAGCGCCGTGAGGTTGCGGAAATGCTCGAGCGCCGAGGGGTTGGCGAGCGCCTCGACGTTCTTCACCGGGCGGCCGTGGACGACCTCGCGCACCGCCAGTTCGACGATCTTGCCGGACTTGGTGCGCGGGATATCGGCGACGGCGATGACCTTGGCCGGCACGTGCCGCGGGCTGGCGCCGGTGCGGATCTTGGTCTTGATCCTGCCGAGCAGCGCGGCGTCGAGGATGGCGCCCGCCGCCAGACGCACGAACAGCACGATGCGCACGTCGCCGCCGAAATCCTGGCCGATGGCCAGCGCCTCGACGACCTCGGGAATCTGCTCGACCTGGCGATAGATCTCGCCGGTGCCGATGCGGACGCCGCCGGGATTCAGCGTCGCGTCGGAGCGGCCGTGGATGACGATGCCGCCGTGCGACGTCCATTCGGCGAAGTCGCCATGGCACCAGATGCCGGGGAAGCGTTCGAAGTAGGCGGCGCGGTACTTGGCGCCGTCGGCGTCGTTCCAGAAGGACACCGGCATCGACGGGAAGCTCCGCGTGCAGACCAGCTCGCCCTTGTCGCCGTGGATCGGCCTGCCGTCGCTGTCGTAGACGTCGATGGCCATGCCGAGACCCGGACCCTGGATCTCGCCGCGCCACACCGGCAGCGTCGGGACGCCGAGGACGAAGCAGGAGACGATGTCGGTGCCGCCCGAGATCGAGGCGAGATGCACGTCGCGCTTGATGGCGTCGTAGACGAAATCGAAACTCTCGGCGGCGAGCGGCGAGCCGGTCGAGGCGATGGTGCGCAGCTTCGCCAGGTCGTGGCGATCGGCCGGGCGGTAGTTCTCCTTCTTCACCGCGTCGATGTATTTCGCCGAGGTGCCGAAGAAGGTGCACTGCTCGTCGGCGGCGTACTGGAACAGCGTCTCGGGGCCGGGGTGGAAGGGCGAGCCGTCGTAGAGCATCAGGGTGGCGCCGGAGGCCAGCGCCGTCGCCAGCCAGTTCCACATCATCCAGCCGAGGGTCGTGAAATAGAAGACGCGGTCGCCTTCCCCGATCGAAGAATGCAGGCGGTGCTCCTTGAGGTGCTGGAGCAGCGTGCCGCCGGCGGAGTGGACGATGCACTTCGGGATGCCGGTGGTGCCTGACGAGAACAGGATGAACAGCGGATGCGCAAACGGCAGGCGCGTGAAGGCGACGGGCTTCGGCGCGAACGGCGCCAGCGCATTCTCCCAGGTCAGCGCCTCGGGCAGCGCGGCGGCGAGCGCATCGGCGCGGCCGAGCAGCGGCACGACGATGGTGCGGGTCACGCCGCCTAACCTCGGGACGATGGCGCGGACCTTGTCGGCGAGGTCGATCTCCTTGCCGGCATAGCGGTAGCCATCGACGGCGATGAAAACTTTCGGCTGGATTTGGCCAAAGCGATCGACGACGCCATCGACGCCGAAATCGGGCGAGGCCGACGACCAGACGGCGCCGAGCGAGGCGGTCGCCAGCATCGCGACGATGGCTTCCGGGATGTTGGGCAGGTAGGCGGCGACGCGGTCGCCGGCGCCAACGCCGGCGTTGGCCAGCGACTGCTGCAGGCGCGACACCTGCTCATGAAGCTGGCGCCACGACAGGCGGCGGGTGAGGCCGTCCTCGCCGCGGAAGACGATCGCCTCGCTCTCGTCGCGGCGGCGCAGGCAATTCTCGGCGTAGTTCAGCTTGGCGTCGGGGAAGAATTGCGCGCCGGGCATCTTGTCGCCATCGACTAGGCGGCGCTCGCCCTTGTCGCCGATGACGCCGGCGAAATCCCAGACGAGGTCCCAGAACCCTGCCCGGTCGTCCACCGACCAGGCGTGGAGGGCGGCATAGCCGGGCAAGGCGCGGCCGGCGCGTTTCGCCGCCTCGGCGGCAAACGCCGTCAGCGGAAGTTTCGCCACGACAGCGGGCGCGGGGCGCCACAGGGGTTCGTCCGGTCTCATCGGGTCTTCAGGGGCCTCGTCTCTCCACGTTCTTTTCGAATAGCGTCCCGGCGCGTCCCTGTCACCGCCGCCCCGCCTCCGATAGTGTCGCGGCGGGGCAAAGACGGGAGACCGATTGAAGCGGCTTGCCATCATCCTGGCGGTGATCATTGCCGTCGCGGCGATTGCCGTGGCGGCGGCGCCGTTCGTCATCCCGTCCGAGTTCCTCAAGCAGCGGGTGGCCGAGCGGATCGCGGCGCTGACCGGGCGAACGGTCACGCTCTCCGGCGCCACAACCCTCTCCATCTATCCGCATGTCGCGATCGGGGTCGACGGGCTGGCAATCGCCAACCCCGACGGCATGGGCGACGACGCCGTGATCCAGGCGCCGCGGCTCGATACGCGTCTGCGGCTGCTGCCGCTGCTCTTCGGACGGGTCGAGTTCGACGAGTTCCAGTTGACCAATCCGGTGATCCATCTGGTCGTCGACAACGAGGGGCGGCGGAACTGGACGCTTGCCGGCAGCGCCGTCGCGGCGCGGGCGATGGCGACGCCGCCGCGGTCGAACGATCCGCTGGCCATCGCCCTCGATCTGCAGGTCGGGCATCTCATCGTCAGCAACGGCACGCTGCTCTACGACAACCTCGCCTCGGACACGCGCGAGCAGATGACCGAGGTGGATCTCGACATCGACTGGCCGAGCGTCAGCGCGACGGCATCCGGGCGCGGCAAGATGATGTGGCGCGGCGAGCCGATGGAGTTCACCGGGCTCATCGCGGCGCCGCTGCAACTGATGCGCGGCGGCACGTCGGCAGCGCGCTTCGCGCTGGCCTCGACGCCGCTGCGCGCGTCGTTCTCAGGCCGCGCCACCGACAACGACGGCACCATCCATCTCGACGGCGACGGCTCGGTGTCGACGCCGTCGATGCGGCGCACCATCGAGTGGCTGGGGACGCCGATGGGGACCGGGCCGATACTGGGCGCCGCCTCGGTGCGCGGCACGGTCGCGATCGCCGGGCCGAGCATCGATTTCACCGCGGCCAGCCTGGAGCTCGACGGCAACAGCGCGGAGGGCTCGCTCGGCGTTTCGTTCGCCGGCGTGCGCCCGGCGATCGCCGGGCGGCTGACGACGCAGCGGCTCGACCTTTCCGCGTACGCCGAGGCGATCCGCGCCGACCTGCTGACGACGGGATCGTGGCTGATCGCGCCGGCGCGAATGCCGTTCGCCGAGGCGGTGGACGCCGAGGTCAGCTTCACGATGGGCCAGGTGACGATGGGGGCGACCGAGATCGGCGACACGTGGGCGACGGTCTCGATCAAGGACGGCAATGTCGATGCGCAGTTGCAGGGCGCGAATTTCTACGCCGGGCAGATCGGCGCTCATCTCAGGATGGCGAGCGCCGGCGGCGTGCTGTCGGCCGACGCGCATCTCGACATCAAAGGCGTGCCGGCGACGCCGGCGCTCGCCAATCTAGCCGGCGTCACGGCGCTCGACGGCAACGTCACCGGGGCGCTCGACCTCAACGCGTCCGGGCGCGGCTGGGGCGAATTTGTCAACAGCGTCGCCGGCAAAGGTCGGCTCGCGATCGGCGAAGGCAAGCTTTCCGGCGTCGATCTCGCCGCGGTGGCGGACCAGCTCGACAATCCGTTTGCCGGGCCGATCGTGGCGGGGCGCGGCGAGACGCGCTTTCGTCAGGTCGACGCCGACTTCGCGGTGGCGAGCGGCGCGCTCAGCACGAGCAACCTGTTCATGGAGGGCGACGATTTCCGCCTGGCGCTCTCCGGGCAAGGCTCGCTGCTTTCCGGCGCGACCGAAGCGCGGGCGACGCTGACCAACGCGACCGAGACGATCCCGCTCTCCATCGCCGGCACGTGGCGGCAGCCGGCGATCGCGCGGGCATCGCTGCGCCCTGCCCCGGAAACGCCGGCGGCGCCGGGCGGCGGATGAAGATTAATTAAGGTTGGTTTGGCGTAGGGGATTGCCATCTTCGGGCGTGAACATGAGTGAAGAGGGGCCGATTACCGGTCCCCAACGCCCCAAGGAAGCAGAACCCCATGTCCCCCAAGCTTTTGTTCGCGGCCGCGGCCGCTTTTGCAGCGAGCGCTGCCTCGCTTCCGGCGATCGCGGCCCCCGGCGATGCCGCGCCGCAGTCGCGCCCGGCGCCGCTGCGCGCGCAGATCATGTTCAACCTGATCGACACCAACGGCGACGGCGCCATCGACGCGACCGAAGCCGCGGCGCTGCAGAAGGCGATCTTCGGCGCACTCGACGCCAACAAGGACGGCAAGCTGACGCCGGACGAATTCCGCAAGGTCGCCGCCGACTTCGGCGGGCGTGACGGCGGCCAGCGCTTCGGCCGGCCGGGCGTGCGCGGTCCGGGCATATTCCACCCCGGCTTCCCGCGTCCGGGCTTCCATCGCCCCGGACCCGACGGCCAGCGCCAGGGCGCCCTGCCCGGCGACCAGCAGGGCGGTCCGCGGGACCAGCTCGGCCAGAACGACGCCGCCCAGCCGGGCGACGACGCGACGCCGCCGCAGCCGCGCAACTTCGCCAGCCTCGACAAGAATGGCGACGGCGTCGTGACGGCGGACGAGTTCACCGCCGGCGCGCTGCCGATGCCGGGTGTCGACCAGACCAAGTAAGCGACGGAAAGTAAGCCGCATGACCAACGCCGGGGCGAGACCGTGAGCTTCGCGCTTGCCCCGGCCGCAATGCGGCCCATGATGGTGCCGCCGGCCGATGCCGGTGCTCATGACGGCATTGCGACCGGCGGACCATCTTTGACGATTGCGAGCGCGGCAGAGGAATCGGACGAGGCGCTGGCGCTGCGTGTTGCCGCCGGCGACCAGCGCGCGCTGCGCGAGATCGTACGGCGCCACGGCGGCAGGCTACGCGCGCTGGCGCATCGCTTCACCGGCGGCGCGTCGGAGGCCGACGACATCGTGCAGGAGACGTTCCTGTCGTTCTGGAAGGCGGCGCAGCGCTGGCAGCCGGGCGGACCGCCGCTCGGCGCGTACCTGACGCGAATCGCCGTCAATCGCGCGATCGATAGCGAGCGGCGGCGGCGGGTGCGGCGATTTTTCGGGCTGGAAGATGCCGCGACGGTGTCCGATCCGGCGAGCACGGCCGAGCAGCGCTTAGCCGGCAAAGATCAACTTGCGGCGGTAGCACGGCACATTGCAACGCTGCCGGCGCGGCAGCGGGCGGCGATTCTGCTGGCGGCGGATAGTGAGCGGTCTAATGCCGAAATCGGTGAAGCCATGGGGCTTTCCGTCGGCGCCGTAGAACAATTGCTCGTCCGGGCGCGGCGAACGTTACGAATGCGACTTGCCGAAAACGATCTGGAATACGAAAGTCTGGGTGAATGACCATGGGCGACCTGCAACTTTCTCTCGACCGATACGGCAGCGACTTCGCGCGCTGGCCGACGGCGGAGCGCGCGCAGGCGGAGGCGATCTTCGCCGCCAACCCGCACGCGGCGACGCTGCTCGCCACGGCGCGGCGGCTCGACCGCGCGCTGGCGGCGACGATGAAGCCGATGGAGCTCGACGCGGCGTTCGTCGGCCGCGTCGTCACGCACGTCGGCGAGCGGGCGCATCACGACGTCGCCGTGCAGCCGACGCCGCGGTTTGCGGCGTGGGTGGGCGTGGTGGCGGTCGCTTTCCTGGTGACGGGATTTGCCGCCGGCCTGGCGCTGCCCGCCAGCCAGGACGACGACGCTTTCGCCAGCCTGATGTTCGGCGGCCCGGGGGATAGTGCAGCTACGGACTCCGGGAGCGTGCTTTGATAATTCGCGGCCCGCTCGCGGTCGTGTTGCTGCTGGCACTTCTGGTTTCGATCGCAGTCAACCTCACGATCGCCGGTTTCGCCTTCGCGCACTTCGCCGGTCCGCGGCCGGGCGGCGAGGTCGAGCGCATCGTCGCGATCGGCATCCGCGCCTTCCCGCCGGAGATCCAGAAGGCGATCGCCGACGGCTCGAAGGCCAAGCGCGACGAGATGAAGGCGAAGCTCGACGCCGTGCAGGACGCGCGGCGGCGGATGTTCGACGCGATGCGCGCCGATCCGTTCGACCCGGCGGCGCTCGATGCCGCCTATGCCGATCTGCGGGCGCGGACGACGGACCTGCAGCTTGTCGGGCAAGGCGTCGTCGCCGACGCGCTGGCGCATGCGCCAGCCGACGTGCGGGCGCGGATCAGGCCGCCACCTCCGTCGCGCGGGCCGTAACGCCGGCGGCATAACTCGCCGCCGTCTTCTTCGGCGAAGCGGCAGGATCGGCGCCGGAGCGCCTTGGGCGCCGGCATTTGCTGAAGCACACCCGCCCCAAAACGCCTACGGCGTTTTGACCCTCCCACAAGGGGAGGGTTCACTTTGCTGAAACACCCCGCGTCATCAAACTCCACTTGAGCCCTCCCCTTGTGGGAGGGCCAAAACCGCGAAAGCGGCTTGGGGAGGGGTGCGTCTCGGCGAATGAGCGAGCGCCAGCCGCCTGCGCCGCCACGCGTTCGCGCTGGAGTTCGACCCTCGCGGTGACGGCGGGAAAGCCGGCGCGTGCTCGGCCTTTTTTGCCTTGCGTCCGCCAATCGACGTGCTAATACTGAACTATATGGTTCAGTATTTGCAACCCCGCCTGGATGCCTCGTTCGCCGCGCTTTCGGACGCCACCCGACGCGGCGTTCTGGAACAGCTTGGGCGTCAAGACGCTTCAATCACGGACCTCGCCGAAAAATTCCACATGACCCTGACGGGCATGAAGAAGCATGTCGGCGTGCTGGAACAGGCGGGGCTGGTCACGACCGAGAAGATCGGGCGCGTGCGGACCTGCAGGCTCGGCCTGCGGCGGCTCGAGGAAGAGGTGGAGTGGATCGAGAGGTATCGCCAGCTCTGGGCCGCGCGCTTTGACGAACTGGACAAGGTTGTCGAGGAAATGACACGGAAGGAGAAGGTCGATGGACGCAAGAAAAGAAGGTGAGCCCGCCTCTGCCAAGAACCGCACGACGGTGGAACGAAAGTCCGATCGTGAGATGGTGGTGAGGCGGACGTTCAATGGCCCGGCGCGCATCGTGTTCCAGGCGTGGACCAAGCCCGAACTGTTCAGGCGGTGGTGGACGCCGAAGTCGCTAGGCACGACGCTGCTTGCCTGCGAAATGGATGTTCGGGCCGGCGGCGGCTATCGGCTGGAGTTCGGCCGTGAGGGTTCAGATCAATCCATGGCGTTCTTCGGCAAGTACGTCGAAGTGACGCCGCCCTCGCGCCTCGTCTGGACCAACGACGAAGGTGGCGACGGAGGGTCCGTCACCACCGTGACCTTCGAGGAAAAAGGCGGCAAGACGCTGCTGGTCGTGCACGAACTCTATCCCTCGAAGGAAGCTCTCGACGCGTCCGGCGGGGCGGCGGATGCGATGCCCGAGCAGTTCGAGCAGTTGGACGCTTTGCTTGTTGATCTGGGTGCGGGCGTCTGACGTCAGGAGACCGAGCCGACCGCCCGGCGTGACCTCTTCGGCGGGGTCGCAGCATCTGTGCTCACTGAAGCACACCCCCTCCCCAAAACCGCTTTGCGGTTTTGGCCCTCCCGCAAGGGAGGGCTCAAGCGGAGTTTGGGTGGCGCTACGGCGCCTGCGCGGCAAGGCGTTCGGCGCGCTGGCGTTCGACTTCGCGGCGCTTGGTGACGATCGAGGCGGCGAGGACGCCGACGGCGACGATGCCGACCAGAATCGACGAGACGGCGTTGATTTCCGGCGTCACGCCCAAGCGCACCTGACTGTAAATCTTCATCGGCAGCGTGGTGGCGCCGGGGCCGGTGGCGAAGCTTGCCAGCACCAGATCGTCGAGCGACAGCGTGAAGGCGAGCATCCAGCCGGCGACGATGGCCGGCGCGATGATCGGCAGCGTGATCAGCCAGAAGACTTTCAGCGGTGGGCAGCCGAGATCCTCGGCGGCTTCCTCGAGGCTGCGGTCGAAGGTGACCAGGCGCGACTGCACGACGACGGCGACGAAGCACATCGACAGCGTGATGTGGGCGAGGACCACGGTCCAGAAGCCGCGCGCCAGACCCATCGCCACGAAGAGCAGCAGCAGCGACAGGCCGGAGATCACGTCGGGCATGACCAGCGGGGCGTAGATCATGCCGGAGAAAAGCGTGCGGCCCTTGAAGCGGCCGAAGCGGACGAGCGTCACCGCCGCGAGCGTGCCCAGCACCGTCGCAACCGACGCCGAGATGAAGGCGACGCGGAGCGTCACCCACGCGGCCTCCTTCAGCGGCTCGTCGTCGAGGAGCGCGGTGTACCAGCGCGTCGAGAAGCCGCCCCAGACCGTGACCAGCTTGGAGTCGTTGAACGAATAGATGACCAGTAGAAGGATCGGGATGTAGAGGAAGACGAGGCCGAAGACGACCGAAACGATGTTGAAGCGCGAGGTGCGGATCATGCGGCACCGTCCGCGTTGCACGAAGTGACCCCCTCCCGCCCTCCCCCTTCCAGGGGGAGGAGTGCGCAGATGATGAGGCCTTCCGCGATCACTTGTTCGCCTCCGTCGCGCGCTGTTGCTGGTTCTGGAAGATGACGATGGGGATGACGAGGATCAGCAGCAGGATCACCGCCACCGCGGAAGAGAGCGGCCAGTCGCGGTTGTTGAAGAATTCCGACCACAGCGTCTTGCCGATCATCAGCGTGTCGGAGCCGCCGAGGAGATCGGGGATGACGAATTCGCCGGTGACCGGGATGAAGACGAGGAAGCAGCCGGCGATGATGCCGGGGACGGCGAGCGGGAAGGTGATCTGCCAGAACGCCTTCACCGGCGGCGAGCCGAGATCGGAGGCGGCCTCGAGCAGCGTGTTGTCGAGGCGCTCAAGCGTGGCGTAGAGCGGCAGCACCATGAACGGCAGGTAGGAATAGACGATGCCGATGTAGACCGCCCAGTTGGTGTTGAGGATGGTCAGCGGCTGATCGATGATGTGCGCCCAGATCAGGAATTCGTTGAGCAGGCCCTCCTTCTTGAGGATGCCGATCCAGGCGTAGACGCGGATCAGGAACGACGTCCAGAACGGCAGGATGACCAGCATGACCAGCGTCGGCTGCCAGGAGCGCGGGGCGCGCGCCATGCCGTAGGCCATCGGGAAGCCAACGATGAGGACGAGGAACGTCGAGACCACCGCGATGACGATCGAGGAGACGTAGGAGCGCCAGTAGAGCGAATCCTGTGTCAGCCAGACGTAGTTGTCGAAGGTGAACTGGCGGATGCCGTCCCAGAGGTCGCCCAGCGAATTGAACACCGGCGTGTAGGGCGGCTGCGCGATCGCCGAGGTCGAGAAGGAAATCTTGAAGACGATCAGGAACGGGATGAGGAAGAAGACCAGCGACCAGACGTAGGGAATGATGACGACGAACCACCGGAGCCAACTACGCCCGCCTGCTTCGCCCTCGTTCATCCCGCCCCTCGCCTACTTCGTCAGCACGACGCCGGAATCCGGCGCCCACGTCAGCCAGACCCTGTCTTCCCAGGTGATCGGCCGCTCGACCAGGCGCGTCCGGTTGGTCAGCGTTGCCCTGACCATCGTGCCGCTCGGCAGGCGCACGTGATAAACCGAGATGTCGCCGAGGTAGCCGATGTCGATGACCTCGCCGGACATGGCGTTGACCGAGGGATCGGCCGGCTGGTCGAGCGAGACGGAGAGTTTCTCCGGGCGGACAGCGAACCAGGCCGTGCTGCCCGGCGTTGTCGCGACCTCCTGCTGCTCCACGGCGATAGTGGCGCCGGTGCCGGTGCCTTCCATGCGGATCGCGCCGTTGCCGGCGGACTGCACCTTGCCCTCGAGCAGATTGATGTTGCCGATGAAGTCGGCGACGTACTTCGAATTGGGCTGCTCGTAGATTTCGGCCGGCGTGCCGATCTGGATGATCTTGCCATGGTCCATGACCGCGATGCGGTCGGCCAAGGTCATCGCCTCTTCCTGGTCGTGCGTGACGATGACGAAGGTGAGGCCGAGGTCCATCTGCAGGTCGGTCAGCTCGAACTGGGTTTCCTCGCGGAGCTTCTTGTCGAGGGCGCCGAGCGGCTCGTCGAGCAGCAGCACCTTCGGCTTCTTGGCGAGCGAGCGGGCGAGCGCGACACGCTGGCGCTGGCCGCCGGACAACTGGTGCGGCTTGCGCTTGGCGAAGGGCGTCAGCTTGACCAGCTTCAGCATCTCCTCAACGCGCTGGGCGATCTGGTCCTTCGGCATGCCCTCCTGCTTGAGGCCGAAGGCGATGTTCGTCTCGACGTTCATATGCGGGAAGAGCGCGTAGGACTGGAACATCATGTTGGTTGGGCGGCGATAAGGCGGGACGCCGGCGAGATCCTTGCCGTCCAGCATGACGCGGCCGCTCGTCGGCTCCTCGAAGCCGGCGACCATGCGCATCAGCGTGGTCTTGCCGCAGCCGGAGGGGCCGAGGAGCGCGAAAAATTCACGCTCGTAGATGCCGAGGGAGATGTTGTCTACGGCGGTGAAGTCGCCGAAGCGCTTAGTGACATTGTCAAAAGAGATGAAGGGTTTCTGGGAGGGGTCGTTCCACGGCGCGAACTTCCGCCGGACCGGACCGACCGCGTTCTTCGCCATGGGCTTCGCCCCTCCCCGATTCCTTTCGCAGGCTAACTCCCGCTCTTAACGTTCGTCCAGACGCGTGTGACGATCTTCTGGATTTTCGCGTCGTAAGGCGTCGTCGTGTAGAGGCGGCCGAGCGTCGCTTCGTCGGGGTAGATCGCCGGATCCTCGAAGATTTCCTTGTCGACCAGCGGCTGCGAATCCTTGTTGCCGTTGGCGTAAAAGACGTAGTTCGAGTTCGCGGCAGCGACTTCCGGCGTCAGCATGAAGTTAATGAAGGCGTAGCCGGCGTCGGGGTGCGGCGCGTCCTTCGGAATGATGAACGAATCGAACCACATGCCGGCGCCTTCCTTCGGGATCACGTAGTTGATCTCGACCCCCGCCTTGGCTTCCTCGGCGCGGTTCTTGGCGATGAAGACGTCGCCCGAGTAACCGACGGCGAGGCAGATATCGCCGTTGGCAAGCGCGTCGATGTAGTCCGAAGAATGGAACTTGAGGATGTTCGGCTTGATTGAGGCGAGCAGGTCGCCGGCCTTCTGGATATCGGCCGGGTCCTTCGAGTCGGGATTGAGTTTCAGGTAATTCAGCGCCGCAGGGATCAGCTCCTCCGGCGTGTCGAGCACCTCGATGCCGCAATCCTTGAACTTCGACACGACCTCGGGCTTGAAGATCATGTCCCACGAGTCGGTCGGCGCGTCGGGCATCGCGGCCTTGATCTTGGCGACGTTATAGCCAATGCCGGTGGTGCCCCACATGTAGTTGACGGCGTACTGGTTGCCGGGGTCGTAAGTCTCCAGCCGCTTGGCGATGACGTCCCACTGGTGCGACAGGTTCGGGATCTTCGACTTGTCGAGCTTGGTCAACGTGCCGGCCTGGATCTGGCGCGAGATGTTGGGGCCGGACGGGACGACGACGTCGTACCCGGAGCCGCCGGAGAGCAGCTTGGTCTCGACGATCTCGTTGTTGTCATAGTTGTCGTAGACGACCTTGATGCCGGTCTCGGCCGTGAACTTCTCGAGGTTCGCGGGGTCGATGTAGTCAGACCAGTTGTAGATGTTGACGACCTTGTCCTCGGCGGAGGCGGCACTCACCAGGCCGATAAGCGCCAGCGGCGCCAACTTCAGAACCAACGCGCGCATAAAGCTTCCCTCTCTCAGCAATTCCCTGCCGCCCTCACGGATGTGGACTATCGAAGCCCACACCCTTCCTTGCATTGTGACTACCACGTTAAGGTTGATCCTACGCCGCGACAACCTGAACCGGCCGCAAACGTGCTAAACTCTCCGCGATAGCGACCTTTGACCCATGAAAACAGCCGGAACCGCAAGGTTTCCGGCGTTCCCGGTTTGTGAACAGGTGACCCTTGGCTAGGAAGAAGAAGGCCTCCGCCGCCCCCGTCGTGGAACGGAAACGCGGGGTCGGCTCGCTCGACGAAGCGCGGGCGTGGTTGTCGGAACGGCGCATCGAGGAGATCGAGTGCGTGGTGCCCGACCAGGCGGGCGTGGCGCGCGGCAAGATCATGCCGGTGGCAAAATTCCTCGCCGCGCCGACCATGTCGATGCCGGGCTCGATCTTCACCCAGACCATCGCCGGCGACTGGCCGGCGGACGACGAATCCTTCGACAACGACAAGTCGGACTCCGACGTGCTGCTCGAGCCGGACTTCTCGACGCTCTCCGTCGTGCCGTGGGAAACCGACCCGACGGCGCAGCTCATCCACGACGCCTACCATGCCGACGGGCGGCCGCTGGAGATCGCGCCGCGCCAGGTGCTGCGCCGCATCGTGGAGCTTTACTCGAACCGCGGCTGGCGGCCGGTGGTGGCGCCGGAGATCGAGTTTTACCTGGTGAAGCCGAACAAGGATCCGGACTATCCGCTGGAGCCGCCGAGCGGGCGCTCGGGCCGGCCGGAGTCGGCGCGCCAGTCGTACTCGATCGCGGCGGTCAACGAGTTCGACGATCTGTTCGACGACATCTACAAATTCTCGGAGCAGCAGGACCTCGAGATCGACACGCTGATCCACGAGGAAGGCGCGGCGCAGATGGAGATCAACCTGCGCCACGGCGACCCGCTGATGCTGGCCGACCAGGTGTTCCAGTTCAAGCGCACGATCCGTGAAGCGGCACTCCGGCACGACATGTACGCGACGTTCATGGCCAAGCCGATGACGCGCGAGCCGGGCTCGGCGATGCACATCCACCAGTCGGTGATCGACGCCAAAAGCGGCGCCAACATCTTCTCCGACAAATCGGGCGACCCGACGCCGGAGTTCTTCGCCTTCATCGGCGGCTCGCAGAAGTACCTGCCGGCGGCGACGTGCATGCTGGCGCCGTACGTCAATTCGTACCGGCGGCTGATCCGCTCGGGCTCGGCGCCGGTCAACACGATGTGGGGTTATGACAACCGCACCGTGGGCTTGCGCGTCCCGAACTCGAGCGCGTCCAACCGGCGCGTGGAAAACCGCATCCCCTCCTCCGACGCCAACCCGTATCTCGCGATCGCGGCGTCGCTCGCCTGCGGCTACCTCGGCATGGTCGAGGGGCTGATGGTTTCCGATCCGGTGACGGGCGCCGCCAACGAGGCGGAGATCGCGCTGCCGCGCGGCTTGCTCGAGGCGGTGGCGCTGTTCGAGGAATCGGAGGAACTGGTCGAGATTTTCGGCCGGCGCTTCGTCTCGACCTATCGCGCGATCAAGCAGGCGGAGTTCGAAACGTTCATGCAGGTGATCAGCCCATGGGAACGGGAGTACCTGCTGCTCAACGTCTGATGCATTCCTGAAGCCGGCAGCAAGACCGGAGGAATGTCACTGTCAGGGGACACCATCGCTATCGCAACGCCGGCACGAAGGGCCGGACAGACATGGAGTCCCTGATGACCAAGAAGATCGATCTCGCCACGGCGCCGCGGCGCGACGGCACGCTCTATCCGCCGCCGTTCGACCAGCCCTGCCGCGGCCGGCGGCGCGTGCGCGTCGGCGATGCCGCCGGGCTGACGCAGTTCGGCGTCAACCTCTGCACCATCCCGCCGGGAAGCTGGTCGAGCCAGCGCCACTGGCACGCCAGGGAAGACGAACTGATCCAGGTCGTCTCGGGCGAAGTCGTGCTGGTCACCGATGCGGGCGAGGAAATCCTCCGGGCCGGCGACTGGGCGGGCTTCAAGGCCGGCGATCCGGACGGGCACTCGTTCCAGAACCGCTCGCAGGCGGACGTGGTGCTGCTCGAGATCGGCACGCGGACGGAGGATGACGAGACGTTCTACTCCGACATCGACATGCGGACGTATGCCGACAGGGATGGGTATCACCATAAGGACGGCACGCCGTATGGGGTGCAGCCGCGGCGGACGTAGGCCATTCTGTTTGACAGAATATATGCGGCGGAATAGGCTTCAGGCGGAATGATCCGCAGCTTCGCCGATCGCGACACCGAGATGCTGTTCCGCGACGAGTGGGTGCGGCGGTTTTCGGGTATCGAGCGGCTCGCGCGACGCAAGCTGCTGGTGCTCGATGCCGCTCGCACTGTCGCGGAATTACAGTCGCCGCCGGGGGCCTTGAAGGGAAACCGCAAAGGCCAGCAGAGCATCCGGATCAACAACCAATGGCGCATCTGCTTTCGCTGGCGCAAGGGCGACGCCTGGGACGTAGAGATCGTCGACTATCACTAGGTGGAAGGCAGATGGCAAAGAAACTCGATCCAATTCCCCCTGGCGAAATCCTCCTGGAAGAATTCCTCAAGCCGCTGGCGGTCAGCCAGAACCGGCTGGCGCGCGACATCGACATTCCGGTCAGCCGGGTTGCCGAGATAGTCAAAGGCAGGCGTGCGATCACGGCCGATACGGCGTTGCGCCTTGGGGAATATTTCGGGACAAGTGCGGAGTTCTGGCTGAACCTGCAGGCGGGCTACGACCTGCGGCGCATCCGAGCGGCGGGGTGGGGCGAAATTCGCCGACGCATTCGCGCGCGCGAGGCTGCCTGACACGTGCAGACCGGATGACCCACGCCCCTTCCCTTTATGCCGCGACCGCCGACGCTGCGCTTGCGTTCCCCGCGCTGACTGAATCGACCCGGGCCGATGTCGTCATCGTCGGCGGCGGATACACCGGGCTGTCGGCGGCGCTGCATCTGGCCGAAGCGGGCGTCGATGTCGCGCTGCTGGAGGCGGAGCGCGTCGGCTGGGGGGCGTCGGGGCGGAACGGCGGGCAGTTGCACACCGGCCAGCGGCGCGACCAGGACTGGCTGGAGGAGCAGGTCGGGCTCGACGAGGCGATGCGGCTCTGGCGCCTCGCCGAGGAGGCGAAGGCGCTGGTCCATGCGCTGATCGCGAAGCACGGCATCGATGCGGAGTGGCGGCCGGGGCTGATCGAGACGACGCACAAGGCGCGGCTGCTCGACGGTGAGCGCGCCTATATCGACAAGTTGCGCTCGCGCTACGGCTACGAGCCGGCGACCTGGCTCGATCGTGCGGCGCTCGCCGAGGCGATCGGGACCGACGTTTATTTCGGCGGGCGGCGGGACATGGGCGCCGGGCATCTCCATCCGCTGAAGTTTGCGCAGGGGCTGGCGCGGGCGGCGGCGAAGGCGGGGGCGCGGATTTTCGAGGGGGCGCGGGTGACCGCTGTTCGGGGTACGAGCGTTGAGGTTGCCGGCCCCTCACCCCCCGCCTCTAGCTCCCTTCGCTCGGCAAGAGGCGCGGCCCTCTCCCCTTCGGGGCGAGGGGACGATAATGGGCGGCGCGTCGTGGTCAACGCAGACACCGTTATCCTCGCCGGCAATGGCTACCTCGACGGCATCGACGAGGAGGTCGAGTCGCGCGTGATGCCGATCGACAATTACATCCTCGCGACCGCGCCGATCGGCGCGGGGATGAGCGGCGGCATCCTGCACGGCGGCGAGGCCGTCTCGGATACGCGGTTCGTCGTCTACTACTTCCGGCCGACGATGGACGGGCGGCTGGTGTTCGGCGGCGGCGAGACGTATGCGCGCCATGCGCGCGGCGACGTCGCGGCGCTGGTCGGCAAGCATCTTCGCGTCGTCTACCCGCAGCTTGGCGACGTCAAGGTCGAGTACGCGTGGGGCGGGACGCTGGCGATCACGCTGCACCGGCTGCCGTACATCCGGAAAGTGCGGAACGGCGTCTATGCGGCGGCGGGATACTCAGGACAGGGCGTGGCGCTGGCGCCGTTCGCCGGCAAGGTGATCGCCGACGCGATCCTGAACGCGCCGGGCAAACTCGACCAGTTCGCTGCGCTGGCGACGCCGCGGTTCCCCGGCGGCAAGATCATGCGCAAGCCCGCGCTGGTCGCCGCGATGCTGTGGTACGCGCTGCGCGACCGGATCTAGGAATGGCGGACGAACCCGAGATTGCCCTGAGCGGCGGGCGCATGACATCGGGTGTCGTCCGCGTCGGCGAGACGGTGCGCCGGCCGCAGACGCCGAATTCGGATTTTGTGCGGCGCCTGCTGCGGCACCTGGCGGCGAACGGTTTCGACGGCGCTCCGGCCTACCTCGGGAGCGACGAGCGTGGTCGCGACGTGTTGAGTTTTATCGACGGCGAGGTGCCCGGCGATCTCGGATTTCATGACGATGAGACGCTGCGCCGCGCGGCAATGCTGATCCGTCGCTTTCACGATCTCGGCCGCGGGCTGGTGGATGCCACCGATGCCGAGATCGTCTGCCACAACGATCTTTCGCCGTGCAACTTCGTCTTCCGAGGCGGTGCGCCCGTTGCGATCATTGATTTCGATGCGGCCGCGCCGGGGACACGCGTCCACGATCTTGGCTATGCGGCGTGGCTCTGGCTGGACATCGGTTCGCCGGAGATTTCCGCGCCGGAGCAGCGGCGGCGGCTGGCGGTGTTTCTAGACTCGTATGGAACGCGCGAACCCGATGCCGTGCTCACCGCGATACTCGAGCGTCAGCAGATGCTGGCCGCCGAGGGCCGCCGAACCGGCAACGCCGGCCTGGCGCAATGGGCCGCCGGTTGCCGCCGCTGGACGTGCGCGAACTTCGACGTCTTGCGGGTTTCGTAGCTCTCCCCCAGCGACAGCCTTGTCAGCATATCCGAAACCGGATATACGCGGCCGTATTAGCCAGATTCCGAGGAAATCAGCCATGTCCGAAGCCGCTCCGCCGTCCGCCATCGGTGCCGGGCTCACGCGCCGCGGGCGCACGATCGCGCTCTGGGTCGTGCTGCTCGCCTTCTTCATGGACCTGCTCGACACGACGATCGTCAACGTCGCCATCCCCTCGATCCAGACCGGGCTCGGCGCCAGCTACTCGTCGATCCAGTGGATCATTGCCGGCTACGCGCTGACCTTCGCGCTGTTCCTGATCACCGGCGGCCGGCTGGGCGACATCTTCGGCTATCGGCGGCTGTTCCTGGTCGGCATCGCCGGGTTCATCGTCGCCTCGCTGTGGTCGGGGCTGGCGCCTTCGACCGGCGCGCTGATCGAAGCACGGCTCTTACAGGGATTCTTCGCGGCGATGATGGTCCCGCAGATCCTGTCGCTCATCCAGATCATGTACACCAACAGCGAGGAGCGCGCGGGCGTCTCCGCCTTCTACGGTGCGCTTGCCGGCGTCGCCACCGTCGGCGGGCCGATCATCGGCGCGCTGCTCATCGCCGGCAACGTCTTCGGCTTCGGCTGGCGCACCATCTTCCTGGTCAACCTGCCCGTCGGCATCTTCGCGATCATCCTCGGCTGGCTCTACCTGCCTGACGCAAAATCGCCGCATCCGCTGAAGCTCGATCTCGCCGGCGTGGCGCTGGTGGTGCTGGCGATGCTGCTGCTCATGTATCCGCTGATCCAGGGGCGCGAGCTCGACTGGCCGGTGTGGACGTTCGTCTCGATGGCGGCGTCGGTGCCGGTGTTCGTGCTGTTCGCCTGGAGCCAGGTGTGGAAGCAGAAGCGTGACGGCTCGCCGCTGGTCGTGCCGGAATTCTTCACGCGGCGCTCGTTCGTCGCCGGCGTGGCGCTGTCGGGCTCGTTCTTCGCCATCGTCACCGGATACTTCCTGATCTTCACGCTCTTCCTGCAGATCGGGCTCGGCTACTCGGCGCTCAAAGCCGGCCTGACCGGCATCCCGTTCTCGCTGGGCGTCAGCGTGGCGGCCGGCATATCCGGGCCGGTCCTGGTGCCGCGCTTCGGGCGCAACATCATCACCGCCGGGCCGCTGACGATGGCGATCGGCTTCGTACTGTTCATCTGGACGATCAACCATTTCGGCGGCGCGGTGACGCCGTACGAGTTGATCCCGGCCCAGTTGATCTCGGGCCTCGGCATGGGCTTCGTCGTCGCCTCGGTCTATCCGTTCATCCTCGCCGAGGTGCCGATCAAGGACGCGGGCTCGGCGTCGGGCGTGATCAACGCGATCGGCCAGATCGGCGGCGCCATCGGCGTCGCGGTGATCGGCGTCATCTTCTTCGGGCTGATCGCCAGCCAGTCGACGACCAGCGTCGACTCGGTGCGGGCGGAGCTTACCGCCGACCTGACGGCGGCCGGCGTGCCGGCGTTCGCGCAGCCGACAATCGTGACGTCGTTCGAGACGTGCTTCCACGACCGCGCCAGCGCCAAGGATTTCGGCGACGTGCCGCAGAGCTGCAAAGATGCGCAAGCGGCGCAGGCGTCGTTCTCGGCATCCGCGCCAGCGATGGCTGAGGCGGCGGGCGCCGCGGTCGGCAAGCATGCGCTGGAGGCCAACCAGCGCAACTTCACGGCATCGATCACCGGCGCGCTGATGTGGGAGATCGGGGCACTGATCTTCGTGTTCTTCCTCTCGTTCCTGCTGCCGCGGCGGCCGCGTTCGGAGAAGGAACTGGCCGAGGCGGGAGTAGCGGTCGCATGAGCGAGCGGCCGGTTTCCAATCCGCTGGCGCTCGCCGTGCTCGCCTGCCTCGCCGAGCGGCCGATGCATCCGTACGAGATGGCGTCGACCATGCGCGAGCGGCGCAAGGACGAGGCGATCAAGCTGAACTACGGCTCGCTCTACTCGGTGATCGAGGCGCTGTGCCGCAACGGCTTCATCGTCGCCAAGGAGACGATCAAGGACGGCAAGCGGCCGGAGCGCACGGTGTTCGAGCTGACCGAGGCGGGGCGGCACGAGCTGATGGACTGGCTGAGCGAACTGCTGTCGGAGCCGGCGAAGGAATACACGCGCTTCGAGGCGGGGCTGTCGCTGATGCCGGTGCTGCCCCCGGAGGAGGCGCTGGCGCTGCTCAAGCTGCGCGTCGGTCTGCTTGAGGTGGAACTCGCCAAGGCGCGCTCGGTCGACACGTATGCGCGCGGCAAGCAGGTGGCGCGGCTGCACATGATCGAGCGGGAGTTCGAGGTTGCGCTGCGCGAGGCGGAGCTCGGGTTTGTCGAGCGGCTGATTGTCGATCTCGAGGGCGGGAAGCTCGAGGGGATCGAGGAATGGCGCGGGTGGCACGCCGAGGCGTAGTGCTTCCGCATCCCCTCCACTGTCATCCTTCGGCGCGGCGTAGCCGCGACCGGAGGACCGATCTCCCGCTCACGATGCTTCGACCTCGCTGAGGCTGGTCCTCCGGTCGGCGCTTCGCGCCGCCGAAGGATGACAGTTGGAGGAGATGAGGCGTCGCCTCCTCTCCGCTCTTCCCCGCGAAAGCGGGGATTCAGGTCGAATAACCAGCGCCGGCGCTAGGCTGATCCCTAGGTTCCGCTTTCGCGGGGATGAGCGGAGGGTGTAGGGACCGCCGCCCTCGACTTCAATCGATCGATTGACACATTCAATCGTTCGATTGTATTACGGTGCGAATGAAAACGATCCGGAAGGCAAAGGCGCCGGCAAAGGCGCGCGGAAAGCCCGTCCCGATGCCTAAGGCGCGCGGCGAGCGGGCCGGCGATACCCGCGCCAAGCTGATCGACGCCGGGCTCGATGCCTTCGGGCTGGTCGGGTTCGAAGGCGCCTCGACGCGCGAGATCGCCAAGGCGGCCGGCGCGAACCTCGCGGCCATCGTCTATCACTTCGGCGGCAAGGAGGGGCTGCATCTCGCGGTCGCCGAGCACATCGCCGAGCAGATCGGCAAGCGCGTCGCGCCGGTACTCGTGATGATCGCCGCGCCCGAGGCGACCGCCTCGCCCAGGGCGGCGCGGGCGGCGCTGCACGCGGTGGTCGAGACGCTCGCCGACGTGATGCTGGGCACCGCCGACGCGGCGCGCTGGGCGCGCTTCATCGTGCGCGAGCAGATGCAGCCGACGGCGGCGTTCGACGTGATCTACCGGTTTCTCGGCAACGCGGTGAACAATGCCGGGCGGCTGATCGGCGCGATCCTCGGCAAGCCGGCGGACGACGAGACGCTGCGCATCCGCGTCTTCACGATCTTCGGCCAGGTGCTGGTGTTCCGCGTCGCGCAGACTCTGGTGTTGCGCAAGATGGGGTGGAAGGCGATCGGCGACGGCGAGCGCGCGCTGATCAAGCGGATCATCCTCCAACAGATCGACGACATCCTCGACGCGGAGCAACGGTCATGACCATGCGCGTTCTCGCGGCAGTTCTCTCCCTCGCCTTCCTCGCCGGCTGCACGGGCAGCGATGCGCCGCTGCAGGGATATGTCGACGGCACGTACGTCTACGTCTCGGCCGAGGCCGGCGGGCGCGTGGTGGAGCGCGCGGCAACCGCGGGGACGCGCGTCAAGGCGGGCAATGTGCTGTTCGCGCTCGACGATGCCGACCAGAAGCAGCAGGTCGCAGGCGCCGATGCGCGGCTGGCGCAGGCGCAGGCGCAGCTTGCCAACCTGCAGACCGGGCAGCGGCCGGAGGAAGTCGCAGTGCTGGCCTCCAATCTTTCGGCGGCGCGGACGACGCTGACGCAGACGGACGACGACTACACGCGGCAGCTCACGCTCCTGCAAAGGGGCGTGGTGGCGCAATCGGTGGTCGATAACGCAAAGGCCAAGCGGGACTCGGCGCAGGCGCAGGCCGATGCCGCGGAGCGGCAGTTGCTGGTGGCCAAGCTCCCTGCCCGGCCGGAGGAAATCGACGCGGCGCAGAAGAATGTCGCGGCGATGCAGGCGGACCTGGCGCAAGCGAGGACGGCGCTTGACCGGCGGCAGATCAAGGCGCCGGCGGACGGGCTGATCGAGGAGACGTTCTACGAGCCGGGCGAGCTGGTGGCGGCCGGGCAGGCAGTGGTGTCGCTCTTGCCGGACGCGAACCGCAAGGTGCGCTTCTTCGTGCCGGAGCGGATGCTCGCCGCCGTCGCGCCGGGCAAGACGGTGACCGTCGGCTGCGACGGCTGCGCGGCGGGCATGACGGCGGAGGTGACATTCGTCGCGACAGAGGCGGAGTTCACGCCGCCGATCATCTATTCCAAGGAAAGCCGCGACAAGCTGGTCTTCCGCGTAGATGCGAAGCCGGTCGGCGACGCGGCGATGCTCAAGGTCGGCCAGCCGCTCGACATCCGGCTCGCGCCATGACCGGCGACATCATCATTGACATCGAAGGGCTGACGAAAAGATTCAGCGGCCGCACCGTCGTCGATCATGTCGATCTAGAGGTGAAGCGGGGCGAGATCGTCGGCTTCCTCGGGCCCAACGGGTCGGGCAAGACGACGACCATCCGCATGATCTGCGGGCTGCTCAAACCGGACGAAGGCAAGGGCACCTGCCTCGGCTACGATATCCCGACGCAATCCGACCGGATCAAGCTCGAGGTCGGCTACATGACGCAGCGGTTCTCGCTCTACGAGGACCTGACGATCGCGGAGAATCTCGATTTCGTTGCGCGGCTCTACGCGCTGAAGCCGCGGGCGAAGTATGTCGCCGATACGCTGGCGCGGCTGGGGCTGACCGACCGCCGGGATCAGTTCGCCGGCACCTTGTCGGGCGGATGGAAGCAGCGGCTGGCGCTCGCCGCCGCGGTGATGCACCAGCCGAAGCTGCTGCTGCTCGACGAGCCGACGGCCGGCGTCGATCCTAAGGCGCGACGCGACTTCTGGGATGAGATCCACCAGCTCGCCGCCGAAGGCCTGACCGTGCTGGTGTCTACGCACTACATGGACGAGGCGGAGCGCTGCCATCGCATCGTCTACATCGCCTACGGCAAGGTGGTGGCGCGCGGAACCGTGCCCGAGGTGATCGCGCAATCGGGCCTGAGCACCGTCATCGTGCGCGGCGGCGACGGGGCGGCGATCGCGCGGACGCTGCGCGGCGCGCCCGGCGTCGAGCAGATCGCGTCGTTCGGCACCGAGCTGCATGTCGTCGGCGAGGACCCTGCCCTGCTCCGCAAATCCGTCGATGCGGCGATTGCGGGAACGGGCGCGACGGCCGCGGCCGACGCCACCATCCTCGAGGACGTGTTCATCCGCCTGATGGGCGAGAGCACGGACAACTTCGCCGGAGACCCACGCCCGTGACCTTCGGTCTTTCCTGGTCGCGCATCTGGGCCGTGATGGTCAAGGAATTCATCCAGATGCGGCGCGACCGGCTGACGTTCGCGATGATCGTCGGCGTGCCGATCGTGCAGCTCGTGCTGTTCGGCTACGCCATCAATACCGACCCGAAGAAGATGCCGACGGCGGCGATCGTCGCCGACCACGGGCCGGTCGAGCGCGCGCTGATCGCGGCTATGCAGACGTCGAATTATTTCGACGTGCTGGAGGGCGCGCCGACGGAGGCCGAGGCGCGCGCGATGCTGGCGCGCGGCGATATCGCCTACATCGTGACGATCCCCGACGACTTCGAACGCAAGCTGGTGCGCGGCGAGCGGCCGCAATTGCTGGTCGAGGCGGACGCCACCGATCCGGCGGCCACGGCGGGCGGATTGTCGGCGCTGCAGATGATCGTGACCGACGCGCTGGCGGAGACTGCGACCGGGCCGCTGCACAATCTCAAGCCGGGAGAGCTGCCGGTCGATGTCGTCGTGCACCGGCTCTACAATCCGGAGGGCATCACGGCCTACAACATCGTGCCGGGGCTGCTCGGCGTAATCCTGACGCTGACGACGATCCTGATGACGGCGCTCGCCATCACGCGCGAGGTCGAGCGCGGGACGATCGAGAATCTCATGGCGATGCCGGCGAAGCCGGTGGAGATCATGATCGGCAAGATCGTGCCCTACATCGGCTTCGGCTTCGTGCAGATCGCGGTGATCCTGGTGGCGGCGAAGCTGCTGTTCCAGGTGCCGATGGAGGGGCCGATGACGGTGCTGCTCGCCGTGACGCTCCTGTTCATCGGCGCCAACGTGACGCTCGGCTACACCTTCTCGACCATCGCGCGAAACCAGATGCAGGCGATGCAGATGACGGTGTTCTTCTTCCTGCCGTCGATCCTGCTGTCCGGCTTCATGTTTCCGTTCCGCGGCATGCCGATATGGGCGCAGTGGATCGGAGAGGTCATCCCGCTCACGCATTACCTGCGCGTCGTGCGCGGCGTGATGCTCAAGGGCGGCGGGTTCGCCGAAGTCGCGCCGCAGGTGTGGCCGCTGGCGCTGTTCTGGCTGGCGGTCGCGACGCTGGCGCTGGTCAGGTATCGGCGGACGCTGGACTAAGGCTTCTTCCTCCCCCTTGCGGGGAGGGAGGGAGGACAAACAACGACGGCTGAGCGGAGGGGCTACGCTTCTTCCTTTGTCAGGGGAGCCGAGGCCGGCATCCAGTTTTTTGTCTGCGCTGCAGGCGCGGGATGACGGTCGAGCGGAAGCACGATCTCCGCCCGCAATCCGCCCTCGGCGCGGTTGGTCAACGTCACCTCGCCGCCGTGGGCGCGGGCTACCGTGCGGGCAATGGTGAGGCCGAGGCCGGTGCCGCCGGTTTCGCGGTTGCGCGACGATTCCAGACGGCGGAACGGGCGGAAGACCGTCTCGGTGTCGGCGGTGGCGATGCCGGGGCCGTCGTCGTCGACCACGATGTGGACGGCGTGCTTCGCCACGGCCAACGAGACGCGCGCCGCGTGGCCGTATTTCACGGCGTTGTCGATGATGTTGGTGACCGCGCGGCGGAGCGCCACCGGCTCGGCCTGGTAGGCGACGCGCGCGGGCGTGTCGGCGGCGAGGGCCAGCGTTGCGCCTGGCATGTCGTCGCAGAGCGAGCGCAGCATCGAGACGAGGTCGATGACGGCGCGCGGCTCGGGCTGGGCGTTGTTCGACGCGAAGGTCAGCACGGAGCGCGTCATCGTCTCGATCTCGTCGAGGTCGGCGAGCATGCGGGCGCGCTGCTCGGGATCGTCGATGAAGTCGGCGCGGAGGCGCAGCCGCGTCGTCGGCGTGCGCAGGTCGTGCGAGATGGCGGCGACCAGTTGCTCGCGGTCGGCGAAGGATCGCTGCAGCCGCTCCTGCATGATGTTGAAGGCGTGGGCGGCAGCGCGGACTTCGCGCGGGCCCTTCTCCGGCAAAGCGGAGGCGTTGAGGTCGCGGCCGAGGCGTTCGCTGGCGGCGGCGAGCACGGCATAGGGGGCGGTGAGCCCGCGCAGCGCCCAGATCGACGCGGCGAGCACCAGCGCGATGACCAGCGCGGTGAGCGCGACGGTGTTGAGCGACCACCAGTTCGGCGACGGCGCGACCGGAATCCCGAAGTTGACCCAGGTGCCGTCCTTCAACTGGACCGAGACGATGTAGCTGTCGTCGAGCGTGTAGTCCTCGCCGAACTCGGTCAGGAAGCGCTCCACCGGACCGGCGTCGCCGTTAACCTCCGGACTGGCCGCGTCGTCACCGGCGTCGGGGAAGTTGCGCTCGACGCGAACGTCAGTGACGCCGCTGTCGGCGAGGCGCTCCTGCATGATGTCTTCGAGCTCGGCGAGCTCCTCGTTGCCGCCGGCGGAGTCGCGCGCCACCGGCGTGCGGCCGATGCCGACGGACAGGGTGTCGGAGGAAAGCGCGGCGACCAGCGCGGCGCGGCCGTCGGTCGGCTCGGCGGCGATGGCGCGGCTCATCGAGGAGACGCGCTCGGAGAGATGGAAGAAGCCGGTCATGCGCGTGTTGACGGCGCGGTTCTGCAGGATGGTCGTCAGCGTCGCAACCTCGGCAATGGCGAGGCCGGCGATGAGAATGAGAAGCGCCCAGGCGGCGAGGCTGTCGGGCAGCAGGCGCCTCATGCGACCTGCACCTCGGGCGTGAACATGTAGCCGTCGCCGCGCACGGTGATGATCATCTCCGGCGCGCGCGGGTCGCTCTCGATCTTGCGGCGGATGCGGCTCACCTGCACGTCGATGCTGCGGTCGAACGGCGTCGCGTCGCGGCCGCGGGCGAGATCGAGAAGCTGGTTGCGGGTGAGCACGCGCTGCGGGCGCTCGGCGAAGGCGATCAGGAGCTCGTATTCGCCGGTGGTGAGGTCGACGATGACGCCGTCGGGCGCCTCCAGCCGGCGGCGGCCGAGATCGAGCTGCCAGCCGGCGAAGCTCAGCCGCTTGGCGGCAGGCTGCAATGGACCTGCGGCGGCCGGCGCGTGGACGCGGCGCAGGATGGCGCGAATGCGGGCGAGCAGTTCGCGCGGATTGAACGGCTTGGCGAGGTAGTCGTCGGCGCCCATCTCGAGCCCGACGATGCGGTCGGTCTCGTCACCCATCGCGGTCAGCATCAGGATCGGCACCGGCGAGCGCGCGCGGAGATCGCGGCAGATGTCGAGGCCGCTCTTGCCGGGCAGCATGACGTCGAGGATGACGAGATCGACGCGGGTGACCGCCAGGATCGCATCCATGGCGTTGGCGTCGCGGGCGGTCTCGACCTTGTAGTCGTGCTTCTGCAGCAGACGCGCGATGAGATCGCGAATCTCGCGATCGTCATCGACGATCAACAGATGCGGCCGGTCGTTCACGCGATGTTCGTCCGTCGGAGGCCCCTCCCCAGCGCGGCCAATCTAGGACGACGGGCCGGCGGCGAGGATTACAGATTGTTGCAAAAAGGCGTCCCGGAAACAGGCGGTTTCATGGCCGGCACCGCCAGACACGCGCGGGTTACAGGCCGGTGATGGGTTGGCGCGGTCCAGCCACCGGCGCCGCCGGCGGCTTTCGGCTCGCTTTTACCAAACCGGAGAATTCCATGACCCTTCGCACCATCGTCGGCGCCACCGCCCTCACCCTCGTCCTGTCGACGGCCGCGTTCGCCGCCCAGCCCGTCATGCATCCCATGATGAAGCACAAGATCGTCGCGGCGACCGACTGCTCGATCCTCGCGCATCAGTTCAGCAAGGCGCCGAAGCACAAGTCGATGTGGCTGGCGAAGGCGGAGAAACTCGATGTGCGCGGCGCGAAGCTGTGCTCGACCGGCTCGCCTGTCCGCGGCGCGTTCGATCTGCGCGCGGCGCTGCATCTGATCGGCGTCGCGCCGAAGGTTTAGTGGACGGCGAACAAATCAATCCGCCACCCGAAATCGCTGCGTGATTTCGGCCTCCCCGCAAGGGGGAGGCAAAGAAGAAAGAAGCAAGAAGCCCGGCCGCGAGGCCGGGCTTCTCGTTTCAGACGGAAAGACCGGGAGGATCAGGCCGTCTTGCAGGTCTTCGCCTTCACCAGCGAGGCGAGGTCGGCCTTGGCCGAGGCCAGGCTCTTGTAGCCCTTGGCGTTCGGCTCGATCACGTCGGGCGCGGTCAGCGTCGGGGCGGCGGTCACCGCGTCGGACACCTTGCAGACGCCGCCGACCAGCTCGACGTAGTAAAGCTTCGCCGGCTTCGGAGCGGGCTTCGGCGCCGTGGTCGTGGCGGCAAAGGCCGGCATGGCGAAGGCAGCGGCGAGCGCGGTGGCAAGGAGGATATTGCGAACCATTGGAATTTCTCCGTGTGGTGACTTGGATTTTCTGTCGGCCGCGCGTCATCGTTCGCGGCTGAGGGAAATCACCACGCGGCTGTAAGCCGAATGTTTCGGGAAGCGGCCCTCACTGTAACAGTGTGTTGCTAGTGGAGCGGCACCGGCACGACGTTCGCCGCGCTGGCGGTGAGGCCGAGTTTCTCGCGGCGCGCCCAGCGCGTCGTCATCAGCACGGCGACGACGGCGAGGCCGGTGGCGAGGCCGATCCAGATGCCCCTGCCCGCGAGCGGCGTCCAGAAACCCAGCACGACGCCGAGCGGCAGGCCGATGCACCAGTAGCCCAGCGCGGCATAGAGCATCGGCACGCGCGTATCGCCCAAGCCGCGCAGCATGCCGGAGGCTGCCGCCTGACCCGAATCGGCAAGCTGGAAGATGCCGGCGAAGACCAGGAACGAGACGGCGAGATCGATCACGGTCTGGTTCCCGGGCACGTCGAGCTTGAGGAAGACGCCGACGAGTTCGCGGCCGAAGACCAGCATGATCGCCGCAGTGCAGCAGGCGTAGCCGATGGCGAGCACGAACGCCGCCCAGCCGGCGCGCGCCATGCCTGCCCGGTTGGCGCCGCCGAAGGCGAGGCCGACGCGGACCGTGGCGGCGTTGCCGAGGCCGAGCGGCACCATGAAGGCGACCGAGGCGATCTGGATCGCGATCGAATGCGCGGCGAGCGACTCGGCGCTGATGAGGCCCATGAGGAATACGGCGGCGTTGAAGATGGTGACCTCGAAGCCGAGCGTCAGCGCGATCGGGATGCCGATCTTCCAGATCTCGCGGAAGCGCATCCAGTCCGCGCGCCAGAAGCGGCCGAACAGGCGGTAGCGGCGGAACTTGCGGTCGAGCATGACGATCGCGGCGAGCCCCAGGAACATCAGGATGTTGGTCACTGTCGTGGCGATGCCAGCGCCGGGGAGCCCGAGTCTCGGGAAGCCGAGGTTGCCAAAGAGCAGCAGCCAGACGAGGAACGCGTTGACGCCGACCGCGGCGCCGCTGATCCACAGCGCGGCCAGCGGGCGCTGCAGCGCCGAGACAAAATTGCGCAGGCCGAGGTAAGCGAGGAATGGGAGGATCGACCACATGAAGGTGTGGAGGTAGCTCGCCGCGTTGGCGGCAAGCGCCGGCTGCTGGCCGAGGCGAAGGAATATCCACTCGGCGTGCCAGAGGAGCAGCCACGCGGGAATCGCGTACGTGATCGCCGCCCAGATGCCCTGGCGGAAAGTGCGGCGCACGTCGCGGACGGCGTGGCTGCGGCGGCCGAGCTCGATCGCGATCAGCGGCGACGTCGCCGTGACCAGACCGATGCCGAAGATGAGAAACGCGAAGTTAAGGTTGGCGCCGAGCGCGCCGGCGGCCAGCGTCTCCGGTCCGAGCCAGCCCATCATGATGACGTCGGTGGTGGCGAGCGCGATCTGCGACAGGTTGGTGAGGATCAGCGGCCAGGCGAGCGCGATCGTGGCGCGAAGCTCGGTGCTCCACGCCCCCTGCGAGGCCGGCCCTTCCGCAACCATCGATGTCATGACGGCGGCCTTCTAGACCGGCACGCCGCTTCGCGCCACCCCGGGCCGGAACTATTCGGCGCCGTGTGTGATCGGGGACACCACGGATCCTCTCGCCCGTCCCCGCGAAAGCAGGGACGAGCGGAGGCGCCGGGACTAACCTCGCTGACAGGCGCGCGAGTTGCCGCCCTGGCGCGTCCAGAAGACCTGCTCGCCGAGGCCGACGAGTTGCGATAACCCGGCGATCCAGCGCGTGCCGCTTTGCGACGGCGCGCTGAACAGGACCACGGGCGGGGCACCGGGCTCGTAGACGACGGCGGTGTCCTGCTGGAAGGCGACGTTGATGGTCGAGCCGTCGTCGCAGAGGAAGCTCGATGCCGAGGCGACCGGACCGGCGATGGGCGGACCCGGCACCGGCGGCGGCAGGTCGGTCAGCCCCGGAGGCGGCGGCGACGGACTGCAGGCGGCGAGGAACTGCTTCGCCTGCACGGCGCTGCCCGACAGCGACAGGGCGTAAGCCGGGCTGGAGCCGATCCGGATCTGCAGCGCCTTCTCCTTGATCATCGCGGGCCACAGCGGGTCGGCGACGTTGAGGCGAAGAACCGGATGGGAGACGCCGTCGAGTTCGCTGACCGCGCTGCCGGTCGCGGCGTAGGTGCGCGCGAAGGCGCCGGCGGTGAAGGTGACCGGCACGGTACCGCCGGGACCCAGTTCATCCGCGGTGCGCGTCAGCGTCAGCGTGATCTGGCGCGAGCGCAGCGCGCAGACGGCGGTGAACTCGCTCGCCTCGGTGTTGGGGATGGCGTAGGCGAAGCTGGCGTTGGTGCCGGTCGCCGAGAACAGCCACTGCATGTTGGTGACGTATTCCGGCGCGGCGGCGACAGGCGGCGGGGCCGGGAGCTGCGCCCGCGGCAGCGGAGCGGTCGCCCGCGGCAGCGGCTGGATGACGGCGCGCGGGCGGAAGTTCGCCGGCGGCACCGGCGGGACGACGCCGCCGACCAGGGGGATGACCACGAGATAATTGGCGGCGCAGATATCGACCGGGCGGGCGATGCGGCGGCCATCGGACAGCGCGAGGCCAAGGTCGCGGCTGCAGTCGAACCCGGACGGGCCGCCGAGCACGTTGATCTGCACGTACGGATCCTGCCGGGCGACGATCGGCACCTCCTCGCCGCGCAGGAAGACGTTGGCGATCGTGATGCCCGGATCGTCCGTCGCGATCGCGACGGCCTGGCGCGTGCTGGCCGGCAGGTTGACCTGCGCCGGCGGCGGATTGCTCACGACCGGCGGCGTCGGGGTCGCGGCGCCGCCGCCGCTGACGGCCAGCGTCAGGTCCCAGTTGTTGGCGCAAAGATCGACCTGGCGGTCGATGGTCTGGCCGTTGGAGGCGACGAAGCGGATGCGGCTGGCGCACGGCACCGCGCCCTGCGGATTGTCGATGCGGAAGAAGGTGGCGCCGGCGTTGGTGCCGGCGACCGGCAGATCGGCGCCGTTTCGCGTCGCCTCGACGACGGTGACGCCTGGCAGGGTGGTGCGCACCGTGAACAGGCGCGTCTCAGCATGGGCGGCCCATGGGGCGGCCGAAGCCCAAACCGCCAGCGCCAGCGAGGCCCACAATACGCGCCACATCGACTTCACCCTCCGCGAGATGCTGCGCCGTCTTGCCAGCAACAGAGTGAACGCCACCTGAATGACGGAAATCAGGCGGCAGGCAGGGTGGTCGGCCCGGAGTTTGCAACGATTTTGTCACCTTGGCGGGAGCATGATCCCCCTGCCAAAAGACGCCGCGCCGGTGTAAACACCCGGCGCCGCAACTCCCGTGGCCGCCCTGGAGCGACTTTATCTCATGACCAGCCGGATTATTGCCGTCGAGCCGTTCGATATCATCGTCTTCGGCGGTTCTGGCGACCTCGCCTACCGGAAGCTCCTGCCCGCCCTCTATCACCGCCATCGCGACGGGCAGATCCCGACCGTGGCGCGGATCGTCGGCGTTTCGCGGCGCGCGATGAGCGATGCGGAATATCGCGACGCGACCAAGAAGGCGCTGGAGCAGTTCGTCAGCGCCGGCGATCGCGACGACCCGGCGGTGCTCGAGACGTTTCTGCACCGGCTGCACTTTGCGCCGGTCGATGCCCTGGCGGAAGCCGGGTGGGACGAGCTCAAGGCGCTGCTCAAGCCGGGCGAGGATCGCATCCGGGCCTTCTACCTGGCGGTCGCGCCGGAGCTGTTCGGGCCGATCTCGGAGAAGCTCGGCGCGCATGGCCTGGTGACGCCCAAGACACGCGTCATCATCGAGAAGCCCATCGGGCACGACCTCGCCTCGGCCAAGGAAGTGAACGACGCGGTCGGCAAGGTGTTCAGCGAAAGCCAGATCTACCGCATCGATCATTACCTCGGCAAAGAGACGGTGCAGAACCTGATGGCGCTGCGCTTCGCCAACGCGCTGTTCGAGCCGTTGTGGAACGCGGCGCACATCGACCACGTGCAGATCACGGTCGCCGAGTCGATCGGCGTCGAGGGGCGCGGCGGCTACTACGACCATTCCGGCGCGCTGCGCGACATGATGCAGAACCACCTGATGCAGCTTCTGTGTCTGGTCGCGATGGAAGCGCCGACGCACATGGACGCGGACGGCGTGCGCGACGAGAAGCTGAAGGTGTTGCGCGCGCTGAAGCCGATCGACGAGGCGACCATCAACCAGTCAATCGTGCGCGGGCAGTATCGCGCCGCCGGCAACATGGCGGCCTATACGACCGAGGTCGAGAATCCGAACTCGACGACCGAATCGTTCATCGCGCTCAAGGCCGAGATCAGCAACTGGCGCTGGGCGGGCGTGCCGTTCTACGTGCGCACCGGCAAGCGGCTGCCGATCCGGCAGTCGGAGATCGTCATTACCTTCCGCGCCATCCCGCATTCGATCTTCGATGCGGGCGCCGGCGGCATCGAGGCCAATCGCCTGGTCCTGCGCATCCAGCCCGACGAAGGCGTGAAGCTGTGGATCATGATCAAGGATCCGGGCCCGGGGGGGATGCGGCTCCGCTACGTTCCCCTCGACATCAGCTTCGCCGAAGCTTTCGGCGCGCGCTCGCCGGACGCGTACGAGCGGCTGATCCTCGACGTCATCCGCGGCAACCAGACGCTGTTCATGCGGCGCGACGAGGTGGAAGCCGCGTGGGCGTGGATCGACCCGATCGCCAACGCCTGGACAAGTCGCGCGAGGCGCCGAAGCCTTATCCGGCCGGCACCTGGGGACCGACCGCGTCGATCGCGCTGATCGAGCGCGATGGGCGGACCTGGCACGACGATACGGATTAGGCCGCGTTTGGGTTTGAGGCAGGCCGGCAGTCGCCTCCCCGCTTTCCCCGCGAAAGCGGGGATTCAGGTAGCGCGGCGAAGCTCGCCATCGGTGCACGTACGCGGCACCTGGCCCCCGCTTTCGCGGGGGGAAGCGGAGTTTGGAGTTGCTGCTCTCGAAGCGGGCGGATGAAGCCGTGAGCACGGTGCGCTTTAAGTTTGAGCGCCGACCGCGTCGCAAAGATGTCGCGTTGCCGGTAGAAATGGTCGAGTTCTATTCCAGTTTAAGACTCGGAAACGCGGCGCCCCTCCCGGCGTCGCAAGGAGAAGAATCATGAGCATCAACGCGCGCATCGGCGAGGTGACGGAGCGGCTGGCGCGGCGCAGCCAGGCAACGCGCGGCGCCTACCTCGAACGCATCCAGTCGGCGGCGGAGCATCGCGTGCGGCGTGGGCACCTCTCCTGCTCCAACCTGGCGCACGGCTTTGCCGGGTGCGGGCCGAGCGACAAGGCGGTGCTGCGGGCGGCGAACGCGCCCAACCTCGGCGTCATCACGGCCTACAACGACATGCTGTCGGCGCATCAGCCGTACGAACGCTTCCCCGAGATCATCCGTGAGGCGCGCGCAAGGCCGGCGGCACGGCGCAGGTCGCGGGCGGCGTGCCGGCGATGTGCGACGGCGTCACGCAGGGGCAGACCGGCATGGAGCTGTCGCTGTTCTCGCGCGACACGATCGCGATGGCGGCCGGCGTCGGCCTGTCGCACGACATGTTCGACTCGGCCGTCTATCTCGGCATCTGCGACAAGATCGTGCCCGGCCTGATGATCGCGGCGCTGACCTTCGGCCACATCCCGGCGGTGTTCATCCCGGCCGGACCGATGCCCTCCGGCCTGTCCAACCCGGAACGCTCCAAGGCGCGGCAGCTTTACGCCGAGAAGAAGATCACCCGCGAGCAGCTCCTCGACGTCGAGGCGAAGTCGTACCACGCGCCAGGCACGTGCACCTTCTACGGCACGGCCAACAGCAACCAGATGCTGATGGAGATCATGGGCCTGCACCTGCCCGGCGCCTCGTTCGTCAATCCGAACACGCCGCTCCGCGATGCGCTGACCAGGGCGGCGACCAAGCGGGCGCTGGCGATCACCGCGCTCGGCAACGAGTACACGCCGGTCGGCCAGGTGGTCGACGAGCGCACCATCGTCAACGGCGTCGTCGGGCTGAACGCGACCGGCGGATCGACCAACCACACCCTCCACCTCGTCGCGATCGCGCGCGCCGCCGGCATCAACCTGACGTGGGACGATTTCCACGACATCTCCGAGGCCGTGCCGCTGCTCGCACGCGTCTATCCGAACGGAACGGAGGACGTGAACGCGTTCCACCAGGCGGGCGGCATGCAGTTCCTGATGCGCGAACTGATCGGCGCCGGTCTGCTGCATGACGACGTGAAGACTGTGTGGGGCACGGGGGCTGCGCGGTTACCTGACCGAGCCGACGATGGGCGCCGGCGACGAGATCGTCTGGGTCGAAAGCGCGAAGAAGAGCAAGAACGAGAAGGTGCTGGCGCCGGTGAAGAAGGCGTTCCTGCCCGAGGGCGGCATCCGCCTGCTCTCCGGCAACATGGGCCCGCGCGGTCATCAAGATTTCGGCGGTCGCGACCGAACATCAGGTGGTCGAGGCGCCGGCCATGGTGTTCGATTCGCAGGAGGCGCTCCGCGAAGCCTTCCGCGCCGGGCGGCTCAACAAGGATTTCGTCGCGGTCATCCGCTTCCAGGGGCCGCGCGCCAACGGCATGCCGGAGCTGCACAAGCTGACGCCGACGCTGGGCGTGCTGCAGGACAAGGGCTTCAAGGTGGCGCTGGTCACCGACGGCCGCATGTCGGGCGCCTCCGGCAAGGTGCCGGCGGCGATCCACGTCACGCCGGAGGCGGCCGAAGGCGGCATGCTGGCGCGGCTGCGCGACGGCGACGTCGTGCGCGTCGATGCGCAGAAAGGCATCCTCGAGGTGCTCGCCAACCCTGCCGACCTCGCGGCGCGGGCGCCGACCGCGCCCAACCTCGCCGGCAACCAGTTCGGCATGGGGCGGGAGCTGTTCGCGATGTTCCGGGCGAATGCGAAGCCGGCGGAGCTGGGCGCCGGGGTGCTGTAGCGGCGCCTCCCACTCCGCGCGGAGGAGGCACACCCCTCCCCAAAACCGCGTTGCGGTTTTGGCCCTCCCACAAGGGGAGGGCTCAAGCGGAGTTTGGGGGGAGCTAGCTAGTCCAACAAGGATGAACCCTCCCCTTGTGGGAGGGTCAAAACGCCGAAGGCGTTTTGGGGAGGGGTGTCTGTCCTCCTCTACCGGGACGGCGCACTCCTACGCTGTCATCCTTCGGCGGCACGAAGCGTCGACCGGAGGACCAGTTTCAAGACGCTCTGATGCGCTTGCTGCGCGTGGTCCCCCGGTCAAGCCGGGGGATGACAGCTAGGGGATGAGGCGCCGGAACAAAGCGTAGTGGAGACTACGTCCGCTTCCTGATCCAAGGGCGCGTGCCGGCGGGAACCTCGCCGTCGCCGGACCAGGCCGGCTGGAGGTAGTGCGGCACCTCGGGCCAGAGGTGCTCGTCGAACGCCTTGATGACGTGCGGATCGGCGGTGAGATACGCGTCGATGCCGACACGGGCCATGTAGGGCACCTGGTCGATGATGTAGTTGCCGGCCGCGCGGATCTCCCCCTTGTAGCCGTCGCGCTCGCGCAGCAGCCGGGCGATCGAGAAGGCGCGGCCGTCGGCATATTTCGGGATCGTCACCACCACAACCGGGAAGCGCGGCAGATCGGGGACGATGTCGCTCCAGTCGTTACCGGGGTCGATCTGCAGGCCGATCGGCGCATTGCGCGTCTGCAGCGTGTCGCGGTTCTCGCGCCAGCGCTTCAGCGTCAGGATCGCGGGCACGTCGGCGGGCACGGGCTGATCGTCGGGGACGATCTGCCAAGGGTCGTCGACGAAGGCGCCGGATTTCCAGAGGGGCATTACCGTGCTCGCATTCCCATCATTGTCGTCCCCGCGCAGGCGGGGACCCAGTAAACGCCGCCCGTTCCGTGTGTACTGGGTCCCCGCCTTCGCGGGGACGACACGTGAGTATTTCATCGGGGAGCATGCGGCAAGCGACAGGCAGCGTGAAAATCAGATGCCGCTGCCGTCGATTTCGAGGTCGGTGTGGATGCCGCACTCGATCTTGCCGAGGCCGCGCCAGCGGCCGGCGCGCGGGTCCTCGCCCGGGGCGACCTTGGTCGTGCACGGGACGCAGCCGATCGACAGGAAGCCCTTGGCGACCAGCGGGTGCTCTGGGAGCGCGTGCTTCGCCGTGTACGCCTTGAGGTCGTCGCTCGACCAGTTGACCAGCGGGTTGACCTTGATGCGGTCGCCGTCGGCCTCGAAGACCGGCAGCTCGGCGCGGACGCGGTTCTGGAACCGCTTGCGACCGGTGAACCAGGCGTCAAAACCGGAGAGCGCGCGGTTGAGCGGCTCTGTCTTGCGATAGTGGCAGCAGAGATCGGGGTTGGTCATCCACAGCGCGCCGTGCGGATCGCCGGCGGCGAGGCGATCGGGATCCGGGATGATGGTCCGCACGTCGGTGAGGCCGAGATGGTCGGCGAGCGAATGGCGGTAGGCGATCGTCTCGGCGAACAGCTTGCCGGTGTCGAGGAAAACGACCGGCAGGCTGCGATCCACTTCGGCCACGAGGCTGAGCAGCACGGCCGACTCGGCACCGAAGCTCGAGACCAGCGCGATGCGGCCGGGGAACAGCTCGTGCGCGGCGAAGTCGATGATGCCCTCGGCGCCGCGGCTGCCGTGAAGCGCGTTCAGCGTGCCGACGTCGGGCGGCGCGAAGGCCTCCGGCTCGGCGACGCGAGCGAGTGCGTCAAGCGGCGCCATACAGCGCCTCCTTGAACGGCGCGATGCCGACGCGGCGGACGGCAGCGAGGAAATTCTCGTCGCGGCTCTCGCGCACCTTCAGGTACGTATCGACGACGGTCTCGACCGCGTCGATGACCTCGTCGGAGGAGAAGCCGGGGCCGACGATCTCGCCGACCGAGGCGGTCTCGTCGCCGGAGCCGCCGAGCGTGATCTGGTAGAACTCCTCGCCCTTCTTCTCGACGCCCAAGATGCCGATGTGGCCGACGTGGTGGTGGCCGCAGGCATTGATGCACCCGGAAATCTTGATCTTGAGGTCGCCGACTTCCTGCTGGCGGGCCTGATCGGCGAAGCGCTCGGAGATGCGCTGGGCGATCGGGATCGAGCGGGCGTTGGCCAGCGCGCAATAATCGAGGCCCGGGCAGGCGATGATGTCGGTGACCAGGCCGGCGTTGGCGGTCGCGAGATTGGCGGCGGCGAGCGCCTCGTGCAGCGCCGGCAGATCGTCGAGCGCGACGTGCGGCAGGATCAGGTTCTGCTCGTGGCTGACGCGGATTTCGCCCTGGCTGTAGCGCTCGGCGAGATCGGCGAGCAGGTCCATCTGGTCGGCGGTGGCGTCGCCCGGCGTGCCGCCGATCGGCTTCAGCGAGACGGTGACCAGCGCGTGGCCGGAGATGCGGTGCTTCGCCGTGTTCTGGTCGACCCAGGTGGCGAGCGCCGAGTTCGTCACGCGGGCGCGCTCGAGGACGATGCTCGTCGCCGGGCGCGGCGTCAGGCCGGCGGGCAGCGCGAAGTAGGACTCGATGCGGTGGACCTCGTCGTCGGGCAGCGCGAGAGCGCCGTGGCGAATGCGCTGCCATTCCTCCTCGACCATGCGCTTGATCTCGGCGGCGCCGGTCTCGTGGACGAGGATCTTGATGCGCGCCTTGTACTTGTTGTCGCGGCGGCCAAAGAGATTGTAAACGCGGAGCGCCGCTTCCGTGTAGGACAGCAAATCCTCGACCGGCAGGAAGTCGTTGATCAGGTGGCCGATCATCGGCGTGCGGCCAAGTCCGCCGCCGATGTAGTAGGCGAAGCCCAGCTCGCCCTTGTCGTTGCGCTTCGCGTGCAGGCCGATGTCGTGGACCTGGATCGCGGCGCGGTCGCGCTCCGAGCCGGTGACCGCGATCTTGAACTTGCGCGGCAGGAACAGGAACTCCGGGTGGAGCGACGACCACTGGCGGAGAATCTCCGCGTACGGGCGCGGGTCGACGACCTCGTCGGCGGCGGCGCCGGCGAAGTGATCGGCGGTGACGTTGCGGATGCAGTTGCCCGACGTCTGGATGGCGTGCATCTCGACGTTCGCCAGATGCTCGAGGATGTCGGGGATGTCCTTCAGCGCCGGCCAGTGGAACTGGAGATTCTGGCGCGTGGTGAAGTGGCCGTAGCCGCGGTCGTACTTGCGCGCGATGAAGGCCAGCATGCGCATCTGCTGCGGGTTCAGCGTGCCATATGGAATGGCGATGCGCAGCATGTAGGCGTGGAGCTGCAGGTAGACGCCGTTCTGCAGGCGGAGCGGCTTGAACTGGTCTTCGCTGATCTCGCCGGACAGGCGCCGCTCGACCTGGCCGCGGAACTGCGCGACGCGCTCGTGGACGAAGGCGGTGTCGAATTCGTCGTATCTATACATTTGCCGCCACTCCGAGGGCGCGCGCCCCCTCCACCATGCTTCGCATGGTCCCCCCTCCCCCGCCTTGCGGGGGAGAATCCGGATGAACCGGCGCAGCACGGTGCTCCCCCGTTTATGGCGGAGCTGTCGGCGTAGCCGACTGAGGGGGCAGCGGTCATTGCCGCGCTCCGCTGATCTTGGCGACCTCGGCCTCGCCATAGACGATGGTCGGGCCGCGGTCGGCGCGGATCTTTTCGCGCAACCGCGTCGGGACCGGGATGCCGGCCTTCACCTCAACGTCGATGGGGTATGGCTCGACGACGATGCGGGCGTCGTGCTGGGCCTTGGCGTAGGCGTTCGCGGAATCCAGATCGGGACCGTCCTCGACGACGCGGGCGAGCGCGATGTCGTGGGTCCAGCCGCCGTCGTGATCGAGGAACACGACCAGGCCGTCGCGGAGATCGTTCGCGGTGATGACTTTTGCCGGACCTTCTTTGGCGGCTTTGAACATTATTTCGTCCCGGTCGCGCCTTCGGCGCTCCTCGCCTCTTGGGTCATGCGGCCACCAGCTCGGCGAGTGGCGCGGGCGCCTCGGCGATGTTGCCTTGCGCGACGACGTCGCCGACGAGGATCAGCACGGGGCCGGTGAGTTCCGGCCGCTCGGCGATTTGCGCCAGCTCGGAGAGGATGCCGGCATAGGCGCGGCGATCCTTGCGGGATGCGTTTTCGATCACGGCGACCGGGGTCGATGGCTTCATGCCGGCTTCGATCAGGCGCGCGGCAACCGAGGCGGCAACCGTGCGGCCCATGTAGACGGCGACGGTGGCGCCGCCGAGCGCGAGGCCGGCCCAGTCGGGCAGTGTGTTGCCGTCGGCGTCGTGGCCGGTGGCGAAGACCAGCGAGGAAGACGAATCGCGCAGCGTCAGCGGGATCTCGGCTTCGGCGGCGGCGGCGAAGGCGGCGGTGATGCCGGGGACGATGTCGAACGAGATGCCGGCGGCGCGGAGCGCGGCCATCTCCTCCCCTGCCCGGCCGTAGATCAGCGGGTCGCCCGACTTGAGGCGGACGACGCGGTGGCCGGCGCGGGCCTCGTTGACGATCAGCGCGTTGATCTCTCCCTGAGTCACCGCGTGGGCGCCCTTGGCCTTGCCGACGTAGATGCGGCGGGCGTCGCGGCGGCCTTGCGCCACCACGGCGTCGGGCACGAGGCGGTCGTAGACGATGACGTCGGCTTCCTGCAGGGCGCGCTGGGCGCGGAGCGTCAGGAGATCCTCGGCGCCGGGGCCGGCGCCGACCAGCGAGACATGGCCGGAACGAACCGGGTCAATCTCCAGCGATCGCAGCGCCTCCTGCTCGGCGGCATCGACGTCACCGGCGAATACCTTCTCGGCAACGGCGCCGGAGAAGAAGCGCGCCCAGAAACGGCGGCGGTCGGAGGCCGTGCCCAGCGTGCGCGACACGCGCTCGCGCAGCCGATCGGCGAGGCCGGCGAGATCGCCGAAGGCGGGCGACAGCATCGTCTCGATCTTCGCGCGGACATGGCGGGTCAGGACCGGGGCGACGCCCTCGCTGCCGATGGCGACGGCGAGCGGGGCGCGGTTGACCAGCGCCGGCGCGTAGAAATCGCACATCTCGGGGCGGTCGACGACGTTGATCGGCACGCCGGCCTCGCGGGCGAGAGTCGCGATCTCGCGGTCGCCTTCCTCGCTGCCGGTGGCGGCGAAGACGAGCGCGGCTCCGGAGATATCGGCGCGGGTCGGATGGGCGCCGCGCCAGTCGCCGAGGGCGGCGATCAGGTCGGCGCCGGTTTCCTTGTCGAGCGAGGGGGCGAAGACGACGATCTCGGCCTTGGTCTCGGCGAGCAGGCGGATCTTGGCCGCGGCCTCGGGGCCACCGCCGACGACCACGACGCGGCGGCCGGCGACCTTGTGGAAGGCGGGGAAGACGGACAGCTTGCGCGAGGCGTCGGACATCGATCGTGCTTTCCGGTCGCAGGCTCGGACGGTTGGACCGGACGGGGTCGGCGGCGTTGATTCGGAGGGAAAGGCGGCGGTGCCTTTCTTGCGGCAAACATTTAAGAAGTCGTCGACTTCGAAGCTATAGCGGCCGTTTCATTCTGGTTCGATGACGAGGAAAAAGATTTCGGCGAATGCCCACGAAATGAAATAGACGCCGGAACCGGTCCGCGGAAAATCACGGCAAAGTTGGTAGGGATTTGCGTTTTGGAGTCACGCGACTCCCGTCATCGCGGAGAAATTTGCCGCGGGTGGCATGGGGTCGGCCACATCACTCGCTGTCATCCTTCGGCGAGGCCGAAGGCCTCGACCGGAGGACCAGCGGCAACGCGCTAACTCTGGATTGTCAGCGTGCGTTGATTCTGGTCCTCCGGTCGGCGCTTCGCGCCGCCGAAGGATGACAGTGAGAGGATGAACGAGGCGGGTGGGGGACGCCCTATCCCTTCCGGGGGAACGCGACGCCCTTGTCGTCGAACACATGCAGCGTCGAGATCGGGGCGGTGAGCGAGACTTCGTCGCCGCGCTTGACCATGGCGTTGCCGGGCAGCTTGGCCAGCACCGGCTCGTCCGGGTTGCCGCAATCGACATAGAGCAGCGTCAGCTCGCCGAGGTGCTCGACGATCTCGACGCGGCCCTTGAAGATCGCGTCAGTGCCCTGGGTCAGGGTCAGGTCCTCGGGACGAACGCCGAAGGTGCCCTTCTGGCCGGCGGCGCTCGCCGGGATCGCCTCGGCGACACGGACGGCGTTGTGGCCGACGGGCCGCACGCGGGCGTTGGCGCCGCCTTCCTCGATGATGCACGGCACGGTGTTCATCGCCGGCGAGCCGATGAAGCGGGCGACGAAAAGATTCGCCGGGCGCTCGTAGAGCTCCATCGGCGAGCCGACCTGCTCGATGCGGCCGGCGCTCAGCACGACGATCCGGTCGGCGAGCGTCATCGCCTCGACCTGATCGTGGGTGACATAGATCATGGTCGTCTTGGCCATGCGCTCGTGCAGCTTGTTGATCTCGATGCGCGTGGCGACACGCAGCGCAGCGTCGAGGTTGGACAGCGGCTCGTCGAACAGGAAGACTTTCGGGTTGCGCACGATGGCGCGTCCGATGGCGACGCGCTGGCGCTGGCCGCCGGACAACTGCTTGGGCAGGCGGTCGAGGTAGGGCGTGAGCTGCAGGGTGTCGGCGGCGGCGCCGACCTTCTTCTTGATCTCGTCCTTCGACAGCTTCTGCAGCTTGAGGGCGTAGGCCATGTTGTCGAAGACGCTCATGTGCGGGTAGAGCGCGTAGGACTGGAACACCATGGCGATGCCGCGGCGCGAGGGGGCGCGGAGATTGACCACCTCGCCGTCGATCGACAGCGTGCCGTCGCTGATCGTCTCCAGCCCGGCGATGCAGCGCAGCAGCGTCGACTTCCCGCAGCCCGACGGACCGACGAAGACCATGAACTCGCCCGACTTGATGTCGAGGTTAATGTTCTTGAGGATCTCTACGTTGCCGTAGCGCTTGTGGAGACCGTTGATCTGGACCGTTGACACGCCCCCTCCTCCCTACTTGACCGAGCCGGCCAAGAGGCCGCGAACGAAATACCGCTGGAGCGCGAAGAACACGGTCAGCGGAACGATGATCGAGACGAAGGCGCCGGCGGTGAGCAGCTCCCAGTGGTCGCCACGCGTGCCGAGCAGGTTGACCAGGCGGCCGGTCAGGACGACGCGGTCGTTCTGGGCGCCGAGGAAGACCAGCGCGACGAGCAGATCGTTCCAGATCCACAGGAACTGGAAGATCGCGAACGAGGCGAGCGCCGGGAAGCTCAGCGGCAGCACCATGGTCGTGAAAGTCTTGAAGTGCGAGGCGCCGTCGATGCGCGCCGACTCCATGATCTCGCGCGGCAGGCCGGCCATGTAGTTGCGCAGCAGATAGATCGCGAGCGGCAGGCCGAAGGCGGTGTGCGCCAGCCAGACGCCGACATACCCTTTGGCCTCACCTCCAAAGAGGTGGGCGATCTGGTTGTAGAGCGTGAGCAGCGGGATCAGCGACATCTGCAGCGGCACGACGAGCAGGCCGACGACGAGTGCCACGACGAAGCCGCGGCCGGGGAAGCGCATCCACGCCAGCGCGTAGGCGGCGAAGGCGGCGATCATGATCGGGATGACCGTCGATGGAATCGCGACGGTGAGCGAATTGATGAACGACTGGCCGATGCCCTCCGCCGCCAGCACGTCGCGATAATTTTCGAGCGTGAAGCGCGGCGGACTGCCGACGCCGAAATAAACGCGCGGCTGGCCGCTGTAGGACAACGGCGCCGGCGAGGACAGCGTGTACTCGCCGCTGGATTGGACCGTCAGGCTGCCGCCGTTGAAGTTGTCGATCGTGCTGCCGGCGGCGTGGGCGCGCACATCGGCGTTGGTTGCGCCGAAGCCTTCGATCGAGAGGCCGCGCGCGTCGGCGCCGAACAGGTTGCCCTTGACGACGTAGTTGCCGCCTTCCTGGGTCTGGGCGCTCGCCGGACCGACGCGGGCGGCGTTGAGGCGGATTGAGGGCGTCAGCGCCGTCCACCAGCCGGAGATGGCGAGCTGGTCGCGGTCGCGGATCGAGGAGACGAGCAGGCCGACGGTCGGGAACGTCCACAGCGCGACCAGGAAAAGCAGGGCGAGATGCGCCGCGATGCGGCCGAGCTTGATCCGCGGCTGGCGGGCCGGTGCCGCCTGCTGGCCGGCGACGGGGAGATCGGTCGCGATCGAGCTCATCAGGCGGTCCCCAGTTCGGAACGGACGCGGCGGATGTTCCACACCATGACCGGGAGCACGGCGAGCATGATGATGACGGCGATGGTAGAGCCGCGGCCGAAGTCGCCCGAGATGAACATCCAGCGGTACATGAGGTTGGCGAGCACCTGCGTCTGGAACTCGCCGTTGGTCATGGCGTAGACGATGTCGAACACCTTCAGCACCGTGATGGTGATGGTCGTCCACACGACGATGATCGTGCCCCAGATCTGGGGGATCATGATGTCGAAGAACATGCGGAACTCGTTGGCGCCGTCGATGCGCGCCGCCTCCAGCGTCTCCTCGGGAATGCCGCGTAGCGCCGCCGACAGGATGACCATGGCGAAGCCGGTCTGGATCCAGATCAGGATGATCATCAGGAGCAGCGAGTTGAGGTAGGGCACCGTGATCCACGCCTGCGGCGGGAAGCCGAGGCCGGTGACGACGGCGTTGAGGACGCCGATCTGCTCGATGCCCGGGCCCTTATAGGTGTAGATGAATTTCCAGATGATCGAGGCGCCGACGAAGGAGATGGCCATCGGCGCGAAGATCAGCGACTTGGCGATGTTGCCCCACCACAGGCGATCGGCGAGCGTCGCGATGATCAGGCCCATGGCGGTGGAGAAGGCCGGCACGATCAGCAGCCAGCCGGCGTTGTTCAGCGCCGAGCGCCAGAAGGTCTCGTCGGTGAGCGCCCAGACGTAGTTGCTGACGCCGACGAACTTGGTGCCGTACTTGTCGAAGAACGACAGGCGCAGCGTCTCGAACACCGGGTAGATCAGGTAGACCGTGAGGAAGAGCAGCGCCGGGCCGATGAACAGCCACGGGCGGATCTGCGAGCGCAGCGTGTCGCGGCGGGTGAGCGCGTCGTCGGACATGCCGGGGCGCGGCGTCAGCAGCTTGTCGAGCACCCAGTTGGTGCCCCAGAAGTAAGCGAAGCACACCGCCAGTGCGACCACCACCGCGATGACGGCGGCGAGTATCTGCTGGAACATCCGCTCCCACCCCTAAGCGCGATCCCCGTCGTTGAATTCGCAGGTTCCGGCTCGCGCCCTTGCCGGGAAGATGGGATCCGGCGCGAACGCCGGATCCCTGAGTCGTCAGCCTAAGCCGGCTTAGAGCTTATCCCAAGCCGATTGGATCTGGTCGGCGACGTCCTTCGAGGACTTGCCGTTCACGAAATCCGTCATGCCGGTCCAGAACGCGCCGGCGCCGATCGGGCCGGGCATGAGGTCGGAACCGTCAAAGCGGAACGTCGTGGCGTTCAGCAAGATTTCGCCCTGCTTGCGCAGCGCGTCGCTCGAGTAGGCCGCGGTGTTGACCGACTTCAGCGCGCTCAGGAACGAGCTGTTGGTCTGGGCCATCCAGATCTCGTTGGCGATCGGCGTCTTCAGGAAGTCGATGAAGGCGCGAGCGGCCGGCGAGTCCTTGGTGATGGTGGCGATGTTGCCGGCGCCGAGAACCGGGTTACCGAGTTCCGGATGCGAGGCGTACGGCGGCATGTAGAAGAAGTCGTAGTCCTGGCCGGAAACCGAACCTTCCGGGAAGAACGAGGCGATGAACGACGCCTGGCGGTGCAGGTAGCACTGCGGCGGCACCGTGAAGAGGCCCTTCGGGCTGTCGCCGAACGCGGTGGTGGCAACGGCCTTCGTGCCGCCGGCGACCTTCTTGTCGTCCTTGACGATCGACCCGAAGATGTCGAGCGCCGCGATGACGCGCGGATCGTTGAATTTGACCGTGTTCTTGACCCAGCCGTCGTAGACATCCGGCGGCTGCGTGCGCAGCATGATGTCTTCGATCCAGTCGGTGGCGGTCCAGCCGGTGGCACCGCCCGACTCGATGCCGATGCACCACGGTGTGCCGCCGTCGGCGACGATCTTGTCGGTCAAGGCGAGGAGTTCTTCCATGGTCTTGGGGACCGTGTAGCCCTTCTCCTTGAAGTTATCCGGCGAGTACCAGACGAGCGACTTGAACTCCTGCTTGTACGGGAAGCCGTACTGGTGCACGGCGCCGTCCTTGCCCTCGAACTGGCCGAGCGCGGCCCACGAGGCGCCGGCGGCGTAGTTGTCGCCGAGCCACTTGGTCGTGTCGGCGCCGAGGTCGGTCAGGTAGCCCTGCTTGGCGAAGTCGGCGAGCAGGCCGGGCTGCGGCAGTATGGTGATGTCAGACGGGCTGCCGGCCTGCAGATCGATGCGGGCCTGCTCTTCGTAGTTCTTGGACGAATTGTCCTGGGCGTCGATGCCGGTGGCATCCTTGAAGTAAGAAAGCACCGCCTCCCACTGCGACTTGTCGCCTTCGCTTGACCAGGCGTCCCAGATGGTCAGCTTCTGGCCGGCGAGGCCCGGATGGGCCGCCTTGAAATCTTCCAGCGACTTCCACGAAAACCTGGCGTCCTGACCGACCGGGAACAGGTCGGCGGCTGCGTAAGCGGAGCCGGCATACATGCCGGCGACCGCCGCCGTCGCCAGAAGCAAGTGACGAAGTTTCATGCGAAAACCTCCCTTAGGGGCGTTTGACGAAATCGCGGGAGGATCCGATGCAGCGGCCCTCTCCGGCGTCTTGACGCGCCGGTTCGGAACCCTGTGCCGTTAGTGTTTCCTCCCACAAAGCGCCCGGCGTACGGCATCTTCCAAAGCGCTTTGGGCATATCCTTTGCTGAAGGAGGTCGAGAGTCAATATGCGCGGCGCGTGTTTGCGCCGGGATCGCACGCGGCCTTGCGAAACGGCATTGAAAGCGCTTTGAATAGCGGCAAAGCAACAATTCGTTGGGTGGAATGAAGCTCAAGGACCTCGCCGATACGCTCGGGCTGTCGCAGACGACAGTGAGCCGTGCGCTGAACGGTTATCCCGAGGTGAACGAAAAAACGCGCTGGCGTGTGGTCGAGGCAGCGCGGCGGTTGCACTATCGCCCCAACGCCTCGGCACGGCGGCTGGCCACCGGCCGGGTCGGCGCCATCGGCGCGGTACTGCACACCCACCGCAGCCAGCTCATCGATCCGCACTACGTCGAGTTTCTCGCCGGCGTCGGCGAGCGGCTGGCGGAAGACGAGATCGACATCGTGCTCAGCCCGACGAAAGTCGAAGGCGAGGAGACGCCGAGCTATCGCCGCATCGCCACCGGCAAGCGCGTCGATGCGCTGATCCTTTCCTCGCCGCCGATCGAGGACGAGCGCGTCAAGCTGCTCACCGGCCTCGGCCTGCCGTTCATCCTGCACGGGCGCACGATCAACCAGCCGCCGCACGCCTGGCTCGACATCGACAACGAAAGCGCGTTCCGGCAGGCGACGAAATATCTGCTCGACCTCGGCCATACGCGGATCGCGCTGATCAACGGCTTCAAGACCTACACCTACGCGGCCGACCGCGAGCGCGGCTACCGCACCGAGCTCAGGGCGCGCGGCATCAAGCTCGACGAGCGGCTCGCCGCCGAGGCCGTAATGACCGACGACAACGGCTATCGCCTGATGGAGCGATTCCTGACCGAGCGGCCGCGGCCGACGGCGGTGCTGGTCTCCTCGATGATGATGGCGCTGGGCGCCTTCCGCGCTGTACGCGCCGCCGGCCTTGAGCTCGGGCGCGACGTCTCGATGATCGCGCACGACGACGTGTTCCCCTTCCTCAATGCCGATCGCATGTATCCGCCGATGTCGACGACGCGCTCGTCGATCCGGGCCGCTGGCACGCGCTCGGCGGAGCTGGTGCTCGAGCTGCTCAACGGGCGCGCCTGCGAGACGATCCACGAACTGTGGCCCGTCGATCTGATCATCCGCGGCTCCACCGGACCGGTGCCGGCTTGACCTGACCGTGCCGTCCGCCCGACAAGGCGGCATGGCCGATCTCTCTTCCGCAAAACTTATCGCCGTCGACTGGGGCACGACGCGGCTGCGCGCGCGGCTCGTCGATGCTGCCGGCGCGGTCCTGGCCGAAGCGGCGAGCGACGACGGCATCGGCGCGCTGAACGGCAGCGGGCACGAAGCGGCGTTCGAGGCGCTGGTCGCGGCTTGGCCCGCGGTGCCGGCGATCATGGCCGGCATGGTCGGCAGCCGGCAGGGGTGGCGCGAGGCGGCGTACGTCCCCTGCCCGGCCGACGCGGCGGCAATTGCCGCGGCGATGACGCGATTTGAAACTCAGCGCCGGCGGCCGGTTGCCATCGTGCCGGGCCTGCGCGCCGGCGAGCGCGACGTGATGCGCGGCGAGGAAACGCAGATTGTCGGGCTGATCGACGCCGAAACCGCGTTCGCCGGCAGCGTCGTGCTGCCGGGCACGCATTCCAAATGGGCGAAGGTCGAGCGCGGGACGATCGCCGATTTTGCGTCGTTCATTTCCGGCGAGCTGTTTGCGCTGCTGGCGCGGCAGTCGTTCCTGCGGCACTCGGTGGCCGACCCTAATGATACGGGCGATGTCTCGGCGTCCGCCGATTTTCGCGCAGGCGCAGAGCGGGCGCGCGATGTGCCGTTTGCGGCGACGCTGTTTTCGGTGCGCGTGCGGTATCTGCTCGCCGATGCCAAGCCGGCGGACAATCTTGCCTATCTCTCCGGGCTGGTGATCGGCGGCGAGATTGCCGCCGCGGTTTCGCTCGGTCTCGCACGGTCGCCGGTGCGGATCGTCGCGGCGCCGGCACTGGCGCGGGCATATCGCGCGGCGCTCGCGGTGTTCGGCATCGAGGCGGAGGTGCGCGACGGCGATGCGACGGCGCTGGCCGGGTTGATGCGGCTGGCGCGGGCGGCGGGGATGCTCTGACGGCGCATCCTTGCGGTGTCGTCCCCACGCAGGCGGGGATCCCGGTATTCACTGAACGGGCGGCGTTTACTCCGTCCCCGCCTGCGCGGGGAGTGCGCGGATGGTGACGCGGCAACGGCTACGGCGGCGCGCCGTTGATCTCGATGATGTTGCGATCGGGATCGGTCAGGTAGACCTGCGGGAAGCCGGCGCGGCCGCTCCGGTTTATCACCATGCGCTGCAGGTCGTCCTCGGCGGTGTCCTCGCGGAAGCCTTCCGCCGTCAGGTGCGCGACGAATCCCTCGAAGTCGTCGGTGCGGAAGGCGAAGTGCATGTCGTCGCGGTCGATGCCGCGGCGGCGGAAATTGCCCGGCGGATAGACGATGACGTGCACTTGCAGGTGGCCGCAGGCGAACCACGCGCCGGCGGTCTGGAAATCCGGCCGCGCGATCCGCTTCAGGCCGAAGACGCGTTCGTAAAACGAGACGGACCGTTCGAGGTTCGTCGAAAGCAGCGAAACGTGATGGAGCGCAACCAGCGGCACTATCGTCCCCTCCCCCTTTGTTGGGCGCGGACGATAGCGCGGAGAAAGATGCCTGTCGCGGGGGCGCCGGTCGGTACACCCCGAGCGCCGGCGTTTACCGGTTCCCGCCGGGTTTCACCCCTCGGGCCGGCCGTAGGCCAGACCCGGGCGGCGGCGCTATGACGGCGAGGCTAGACCGTCAGATGCCGGCGGACGCGCTCGGTGTCTTCAAGGTCGGCGCGGGTGCCGGCGAGCACGATCTCGCCGCGGTCCATCACCGCAAAATTGTCGGCGAGCTGCTTGACGAAATCGAAGTACTGCTCGACCAGCAGGATCGCCATGCCGCCCTTCTGGCGCAGCCACTCGATGGCGCGGCCGATGTCCTTGATGATCGAGGGCTGGATGCCTTCGGTCGGCTCGTCGAGCACCAGCAGCTTCGGCCGCGTGACCAGTGCGCGGGCGATGGCCAGCTGTTGCTGCTGGCCGCCGGAGAGATCGCCGCCGCGGCGGCGGAGCATGTCGTGCAGCACCGGGAAAAGATCGAAGACGTCGGAGGGGATCGACTTGTCGGCGCGCTTCAGTGGCGCGTAGCCGGTCTCGAGATTCTCCTTCACCGTCAGCAGCGGGAAGATATCGCGGCCCTGCGGCACGTAGGCGATGCCGAGGCGGGCGCGCTGGTGCGGCGCCATGGTGCCGAGCGGCTTGCCGTCGAAGCTGATGATGCCCTTGGCGATCGGCTGCTCGCCGACGACGGCGCGCAGGAAGCTGGTCTTGCCGACGCCGTTGCGGCCCATCAGGGCGGTGACCTTGCCGACCTCGGCGGAGATCGAGACGTGACGCAGCGCCTGCGCGGCGCCGTAGTAGAGGTCGACGTTTTCGGCGACTAGCATCTTCAGCGCCCCAGATAGACTTCGATGACGCGCGGATCGGCGGAGACGTGGTCGATCGTGCCCTCGGAGAGGACGCTGCCCTCGTGCAGCACGGTGACCTTGACGCCCAGCGCGCGAACGAAGGCCATGTCGTGCTCGACGACGACGACCGATTTTTCCTTGGCGATTTCCTTGAGCAGCTCGGCCGTCGCCTCGGTCTCGGCATCGGTCATGCCGGCGGCGGGCTCGTCGACCAGCAGCAGCTTGGGTTCCTGCGCCAGCAGCATACCGATCTCCAGCCACTGCTTCTGGCCGTGGCTGAGGTTCTTCGCCTGGACGTAGCGCTTGTCGGTGAGGCGGATGATGCCGAGTAGTTCGTCGATGCGGGCCTTGGCGGCCGGCGAGAGCGTCGAGAACAGCGCCTGGAACGGGCTGCGGCCGCCGGCGAGCGCCAGCTCGAGATTATCCTCGACGGTGTGGCTTTCGAAGACCGTCGGCTTCTGGAATTTGCGGCCGATGCCGAGCGTCGCGATCGCCGCCTCGTCGAGGCGGGTGAGGTCGACGGTGCCGTCGAAGTAGACGTCGCCGGTGTCGGCGCGCGTCTTGCCGGTGATGACGTCCATCATCGTCGTCTTGCCGGCGCCGTTCGGGCCGATGATGGCGCGCATCTCGCCCTTCTCGATGACCATCGAGAGATCGTTGAGCGCCTTGAAGCCGTCGAAGGAAACGCTGACGCCGTCGAGGTAGAGCAGCGAGTTTTTCGCTTTGTCGGGCATCGCCGCTACTCCGCCGCCTGGGGATTAACGGTCTCTTCCCGGGCGGCGACGCTGAGGCCGGGCGAATTGGGCGTCGGCTCCTCGGCAGCCGACGGTGGTGCGCGGCGCCTGGCGGTGAAGAACCCGCCAAGCGTGCCGACAATGCCCTTTGGCAAGAACAGCGTGACGGCGATGAACAGTCCGCCGAGTGCAAACAGCCAATATTGGGCAAGGGCGCCAGTAGTGAAGTAACTTTTGGCGTAGTTGACGAGCACCGCGCCGACGATCGGTCCGATCAGGGTCAGGCGCCCGCCCACCGCCGCCCAGATCACGACCTCGATGGAATTCGCCGGCTCGAATTCGGATGGGTTGATGATGCCGACCTGCGGGACATAGAGCGCGCCGGCGACGCCCGCGATGCACGCCGACAGAGTCCACACCACGAGCTTGTAGTTCTCGACACGGTACCCGATGAACCGCGTGCGGCTCTCGGCGTCGCGGACGGCGACAAGCACCTTGCCGAACTTCGAGGCGGTCAGCGCGCGGGCGAGCAGGAAGGCGGCGGCGAGCGCCAGCGTCGTCGTGAAGAAGAGGACGCCGCGGGTCGAGTCTGCCTGCACGTTGAAGCCGATGATGTCCTTGAAATCGGTGAGGCCGTTGTTGCCGCCGAACCCCATGTCGTTACGGAAGAACGCCAGCATGAGCGCGTAGGTCATCGCCTGGGTGATGATCGACAGATAAACGCCGGTGACGCGGCTGCGGAAGGCGAACCAGCCGAAGGCAAAGGCGAGCAGGCCGGGGACCAGGACGACCATGATGGCGGCGAACCAGAAGTGGTCGAAGCCGTGCCAGTACCAGGGCAGCGCCTTCCAGTTCAGGAACACCATGAAGTCGGGCAGGACAGGATCGGCGTAGACGCCGCGCGTGCCGATCTGGCGCATCAGGTACATGCCCATGGCGTAGCCGCCGAGGGCAAAGAAGGCGCCGTGGCCGAGCGACAGGATGCCGGCGAAGCCCCAGATGAGGCCCACCGACAATGCGAGAAGGGCGAAGGCGACGTATTTGCCGAGCAGCGGCACCAGGTAGCTCGGAATGTGCAGCGCGAAGGAGGGCGACGTATAGAGATTCAGCACCGGCACGATCACGCCGACGGCGAGTATGATCGCCACCACGACGAGCGTGTTGGCGTCGAGCCCGCGGCCGAAGAAACGCCCGATCATGCTTCCACCGCCCGGCCCTTGAGGGCGAAGAGGCCGCGCGGACGGCGCTGGATGAACAGGATGATGAAGACGAGAATGGCGATCTTGCCGAGCACGGCGCCCGCGACCGGCTCGAGAAACTTGTTGGCGATGCCCAGCGACAGCGCGCCGACAAGCGTGCCCCACAAGTTGCCGACGCCGCCGAAGACCACGACCATGAAACTATCGATGATGTAGCCCTGCCCGAGGTTGGGGCTGACGTTGTCGATCTGCGACAGTGCCACGCCGGCGATGCCGGCAATGCCGGAGCCGAGGCCGAACGTAAGCGCGTCGACCCACGGCGTGCGGATGCCCATGGCGCTCGCCATCGGGCGGTTCTGGGTGACGGCGCGCATCTGCAGGCCGAAGGAGGTGAAGCGCAGGACGACCTGCAGCAGCGCAAACACGCCGATGGCGAATACGATGATCCACATGCGGTTGAAGGTGATCGTCAGGCCGCCGAGGTCAAACGCGCCCGACATCCATGACGGGCTGCCGACCTGGCGGTTGTTGGCGCCGAAGATCGTGCGCACCGCCTGCTGAAGGATGAGCGACACGCCCCAGGTGGCGAGCAGCGTCTCGAGCGGCCGGCCGTAGAGGAAGCGGATGACACCGCGCTCGATGACGATGCCGACCAGGCCGGACACCAGGAAGGCAAGCGGCAGCGCGATGGCCAGCGACCAGTCGAACAGCCACGGCGCCTGATTGCGGATCAGATCCTGGACGACGAAGGTCGTGTAGGCGCCGAGCATGACCATCTCGCCGTGCGCCATGTTGATGACGCCCATCACGCCGAAGGTGATGGCAAGGCCGATGGCGGCGAGCAGCAGGACGGAGCCGAGCGACAGGCCGTACCAGAGGTTCTGGATCGTGGTCCAGACGGCGAGCTCGCCCTTGATGACGGAGATGGCGCTGTCTGCGGCGGCATGAACCGCCGGCGAGGCGCTCGCGGGCAGCGACGTCAGCAGCGCGAGAGCGTCGCCGTCGGCGCGATCGCGGATGACGGCGATGGCGTCGATGATGTCGGCCTCGCTGGCGCCCGGCTGGCTGAGGATGACCGCGGCGCGCGCCTGGGTGAGCGTGCGCTTGATGGCGGGATTCGTTTCCTTGGCGAGCGCCGTCTCGAGCGCCGGCAGCGCGGTCGCATCGTGCGACTTGAACACCGCCTGCGCGGCGCGCAGGCGGGCGGCAGGATCGGCCGCAAGCAGGGTCAGCGTGCCGATCGCTGCGTCAACGGCGCCGCGAATCTTGTTGTTGAGGCGAACCGGCTTCAGGCCGGCCGGCTCCGTCGCGACAGGCGCGCCGGTAGCGGCGTCGACCAGGCTGCCGGCGTCGGTCTTGATGTAGACGTGCTTGTCGGCGGGGTCGAAGAGAAGCTTGCCGCTCTTCATCGCCTGGATGACGGCGGAAGCCTGGGGATCGCCGCTGGCGGCGACCGCACTCAGGGCGGCTTCGGTCTTCGGGAAAGAATCTTCGGCAAAGGGCGCCAGCGCATCGGCGAAGGTCGCCGCGTGGGCACCGACGGTAAGGGTGGCGATAAGCAGGAACGCGAAGACCAGGGCCTGCGTCAGGTCACGAAAGGCGCGCATCATCACTCCGGTCCGCGAAAAGCGGGAGACGGCAACGTGCCGCCTCCCCTGTCTTCGATCAGCTACGCGCTAACTCGCGCCGCCACACGTCTTGGTGACGGTGTTGTAGTTGCCGCACTTGAGCGTGACCCAGTCGGCGTCGAGGTCCTTGGAGCCCGGCAGGTAGTCGGACCAGGCGTCGCCCGGCACGAGACCGTCGGACTTCCACACGACGTTGAACTGGCCGTCCTCGCGGATTTCGCCGATGTAGACGGGCTTGGTGATGTGGTGGTTCGGCAGCACCTTGGCAGTGCCTCCGGTCAGGTTCGGAACCTCGATGCCGGGGAGCGCGGCAATGACCGCGTCGGCGTCGGTGGTGCCGGCCTTCTCGACCGCCTTAACCCAGGCGTTGAAGCCGATGTAGTGGGCTTCCATCGGGTCGTTGGTGGTGCGCTTGTCGTTGCCGATGAACTTGTGCCAGCCATCGATGAACGCCTTGTTCTCGGGCGTATCGATCGACTCGAAGTAGTTCCAGGCAGCGAGATGGCCGACGAGCGGCTTGGCGTCGAGGCCGGCGAGCTCTTCCTCACCGACCGAGAACGCCACGACCGGGATGTCGGTCGCCTTCACGCCGGCGTTGCCGAGTTCCTTGTAGAAGGGAACGTTGGCGTCGCCGTTGATGGTCGACACGACGGCGGTCTTCTTGCCGGCCGAGCCGAACTCCTTGATGGCGGCGACTTCAGTCTGCCAATCGGAGAAGCCGAACGGCGTGTAGTTGATCTTGATGTCTTCCGGCGCGACGCCCTTGGCCAGGAGGTAGGCCTCGAGAATCTTGTTGGTGGTGCGCGGGTAGACGTAGTCGGTGCCTTCCAGCACCCAGCGCTTCACCGCGCCGCCTTCGTCGCTCATCAGGTAGTCGACGGCGGGAATGGCCTGCTGGTTCGGAGCGGCACCGGTGTAGAACACGTTGCGCTCGGACTCTTCGCCCTCGTACTGCACGGGATAGAAGAGGATCGAGTTCAGTTCCTTGAAGACCGGCAGGACGGACTTGCGGGACGACGACGTCCAGCAGCCGAACACCGCGACGACCTTGTCCTGGCTGATCAGCTCGCGCGCCTTTTCGGCGAAGAGCGGCCAGTCGGAGGCCGGGTCGACGACCACGCCCTCGAGTTTCTTGCCGAGCAGACCGCCCTTCTTGTTCTGCTCATCGATCAGGAAGAGCATCGTGTCCTTGAGGGTGGTCTCGGAGATCGCCATCGTGCCAGACAGCGAATGCAGAATGCCGACCTTGATCGTGTCGTCGGCGGCATATGCCGGAAGTGCCAGCGGGGCCGAAAGTACGGCCGCCACTGCGGCCGCACCGGCGACCTTGAGCAGTGTACGCATTGTATTCCCCCTGTTGAAACTGGACGTCATTGGGAGGACGCCGCGCCAGGGTTTCGCAAACGGTGTGCCAGATATGCGAAGACGGAATCCAGATTCCGCGCGGCCTCTTCGCGCTGCGATGCTGCTTCTTTCGGCAGCGCAGCAGAGCGCGATGCTCACGGATTGATCGCGCCCAGGGAATGAGCAGTGGCAGCCTGTATTAGCGGCGGCGGCCCGCAGGCGTGTGATCGGTGTCTCACACCGGTTGCGTGTCACCTTTACCGTGCAGCGGCCCTTTCATAATGTCAGCCACCGCCCATCGGCAGGGCGGCAGCCACGCAGAGGTCCCATGCGCGTCCTTCACGCCCTTCACCGGCATCTCCTGACTGTCGTTCTTCTCGCGGTGGCTGCGGTCGCCGCCGGCAACGCCACCGCCGCGGAGCGACGCGTGATCGTCACCAACGATGCCGACTACTCCGGCTTCGATACAAAGACGGTGAAGAATGTCGACTTGCCGGCCTGCCAGGCGGCCTGCCTCTCGGACAACACCTGCCGCGCCTTCACCTTCAACACCAAGGCGGGCTGGTGCTTCCTGAAGTCGGACTTCGGCGAACTCGCCGCCTCCTCCAGCGCCATTGCCGGCCGCGTCGTCGAGGTGGCCGACCTGACGCCCAGCATCGAGAAGCAGCGGCTCGGCGAACTCACCTTCCTCGAGCAGAGCATGATCGACGAGGCGCGCACCCAGGTCGGCGACCTCAAGACGCGCTACTCGGTGAGCGGCGACAGCTACGCCGACCAGCGCAAGGCGGGCGGCGTCGCGTTCCGCACGCAATCGTATGACGCCGCGGCGGCCGCCTTCGGCGAGGCGCTGGCGCTGGCGCCGGAAGATCCGGGCGCATGGCTCGACTATGCGGTCGCCTCGCTTGCCCGCAACCCGGACAGCTATTCCGACAAGGACCGCGCCAACATCGATGCATCCGCCGCGGCCACCAACGCGTACCTCCGCGCCGAGACCAAATCCGACCGCGCCGAGGCGCTGGGCCTGCTCGGCGACGCACTCGCCAAGCGCGAAATCTGGCTGCCCTCGATCCGCGCCTATCGCGCCAGCCTGGCGATCAACAAGGTCCAGCGGGTGCAGGACTCCTACGACAAGGTGGTCGCCGAGCACGGCTTCCGCGTCGTCGACAACACGGTCGAGGCGGACAGCGCCAGCCCGCAGATCTGCGTAAAGTTTTCCGATTCGCTGCCGGTCGACCGGCCCGATCTCGCCAATTTCGTCACCGTCGACGGCGGCGAGGGCCTCGCCGTCGAGCCGCAGGACCAGCAGATCTGCATCAACGGCGTGAAGCATGGTGGCCGCTACACGGTGCGGCTGCGCGGCGAGCTGCCGGCGAAGGACGGCGAGACGCTCGGCCATCCGGTCGAGCTGTCGGTCTACGTGCGCGACCGCGCGCCGTGGGTCGGCTTTGCCGGCAATGCCTACGTGCTGCCGGCGGGCCCGGGCGCCTCGATCCCGCTCACCTCGGTCAACACCGACAAGGCCAAGGCCACGATCTACCGCATCCCGGACCGCGGGCTGGTGGACGTCGTGCGCGGCGGCAATTTCCTGTCGCAGCTCAGCCAGTACAGCGCCGAGGACATCGCCAACAGCAGCGGCGAGCAGGTCTGGGAAGGCACCGTCGACATCAAGTCGGAGCTGAACCAGAACCAGGTCACCGGCATCCCGATCTCGGACGCCGTGCCGGCCATGCGGCCGGGGGTCTACGTCATCACCGCGGCGCCGGCGACCGGCAACGGCGACGACTACGGCCCGGTGGCGACGCAGTGGTTCATCGTTTCCGATCTCGGGCTGACGGCGCTCTCGGGCGACGACGGCATCCACGTCGTCGTGCGCTCGCTGTCGAACGCGCAGGCGGTTGCCGGCGTCGGCCTGCAGCTTCTGGCGGTGAACAACGAGATTCTGGGCACCGCGCAGACCGATGGCGACGGCTCGGCCGTCTTCGAGCCGGGGCTCGCCCGCGGCACCGGCGGCAACGCCCCGCAACTGGTGCTCGCCGGCACGCCGACAGGCACGGACTTCGCCTTCCTCGATCTCACCCGCGCCGCCTTCGATCTCACCGACCGCGGCGTCGACGGGCGCCCTGCCCCGCAGAAGCTCGATGCGTTCCTGACGCCCGAGCGCGGCATCTATCGCCCCGGCGAGACGATCCACCTGACCGGGCTGGTGCGCGACACGCACGCCAAGGCGGTCGACGATCTGGCGATGACGCTGATCGTCGAGCGGCCGGACGGCGTCGAGTACAAGCGCGACACCCTCAGCGACGCCGGCCTCGGCGGCTACAGCGACGACATCGTGCTGCAGGACAACACGATGCGCGGCTCGTGGCAGATCAGCCTCTATGCCGACCCGAAGGATTCGCCGATCGCCGAGACGACGGTGCTGGTCGAGGATTTCGAGCCGGAAAGGCTGGCGCTGACCGTCGACACCGACGCCAAGGTCTATGACCGCACCGGGGCGACCTCGATCAACCTCGAGGCGCGCTACCTCTACGGCGCCGCCGCGCCCGACCTCACCGTCGAGGGCGAGGCCGTACTGATGCCGACCGACACGATCGACGCCTTCCCCGGCTACAAGTTCGGCCTGGCGGAGGAAAGCATCGACCCGACCCGCGACACGCTGGACATCGACGCGACCACCGACGAGGACGGCAAGGCGACGTTCGACGTGACGCTGCCGACGCTGCCCTCCTCGACGCGGCCGTTCAGCGCCAACCTCATCCTGCGCGTCGCCGACACCAACGGCCGCGCGGTGGAGCGCACCCTCGCCCGCCCGGTTTCCGCGGCGGGTCCGATGATCGGCATCAAGACGGCCTTCGACGGCGACGTCGAGGAAGGCGCCTCCGCCGGGTTCGACACGATCCTGGTCGGCCCCGACGGCAACCGCATCGGCAAGGCCGGCGCCACGTGGAAGCTCGAGCGCATCGAGTCGGACTACCAGTGGTACCGCACCAACGGCACGTGGAACTACGAGCTGATCACGACCGCCTCCAAGGTCGATGGCGGCACCGTCGACTTCAAGGCGGACGGGCCGGCGCGCATCAATTCGTCGGTGAAATGGGGCGACTACCGCCTGACCGTCAGCGACGGCGACAGCACCGCGTCGAGCGTCGAGTTCTACGCCGGCTGGTACCGCGCCGTGGCGTCGTCCGACACCCCGGACACGCTGCAGGTAGCGCTCGACAAGCCGGCTTACCAGATCGGTGATACGGCGAAGCTTCGCCTCGACCCGCGCTTCGCGGGCACGGCGCTCATCCAGGTGATGGACGACCGGCTGATCGCGATGAAGACGGTGGACGTGCCGGAGGGCGGCACCACGGTCGATCTGCAGATCACCGAGGATTGGGGCCCGGGCGCCTACGTCACCGCGACGCTCTACCGTCCGATGGACGTGGAGGCGAAGCGCATGCCGGCGCGCGCCGTCGGCCTGACGTGGGCGAAGGTCTCGCCCGGAGACCGGCTACTCAACGTGTCGCTCGACGTGCCGGACGAATTGCGTCCGCGCGGGCCGATGACGATCCCGTTCACGATCACCAACCTCAAGCCGGGCGAGAATGCGTTCGTCACCATCGCCGCGGTCGACGTCGGCATCCTCAACCTCACCAACTTCAAGACGCCGGCGCCGGACGACTGGTACTTCGGCCAGCGCAAGCTCGGCATGGAGATCCGCGACCTCTACGGGCTGCTGATCGACCGCATGCAGGGCGTGCCGGGCGCGGTGCGCTCGGGCGGCGACAGCGAGGCGGTGCGGCTGAAATCGCCGCCGCCGACGCAGAAGCTCCTGGCGTTCTACTCCGGCATCCTCGCCGTCGACGATCAGGGTAAGGCGTCGGTGACCTTCGACGTGCCCGACTTCAACGGCAGCGTCCGCATCATGGCGATGGCGTGGTCGGCGGGCGGCGTCGGCCATGTTGCCAAGGACGTGCTGGTGCGCGACCCGGTCGTGGTGACCGCGAGCGTGCCGCGCTTCCTGGCCGTCGGCGACTCCTCACGTCTGCTGGTCGAGCTCAACAATCTTTCGGGACCGGCCGGCGACTACACGCTGGCGGTCGCGACCGGCGAAGGCATCGGCTTCAAGGACGAGGACGCCACGCGCAACGTGACGCTCGCCGAGAAGCAGCGCGTCGCCTTCAACATTCCGATAAGCGGCGACAGGGCCGGCGACTTCGACATCAACGTGACGCTGACCGCGCCCAACGGCGAGACCTTCCCGGCGAACCTGATGCTCGGAATCCGTCCGCCGGGAACGCCGGTGACGCGGCGTAACGTCGTCTCGGTGGCGGGCGGCGGTTCGCTCACCATCGACGGCGAGCTGCTCACCGATTTCGTGCCGGGCACGACGTCGGTGGCGGTGTCGCTCGGCGGCGCCGGGCCGCTCGACGTGTCGGGCATCCTCGATGCGCTCGACCGCTACCCGTACGGCTGTGTCGAGCAACTCACGTCGCGCGCGATGCCGCTCGTCTATCTCGACGACGTCGCGGCTTCCATCGGGCTTGCGGCCGACGCGGACGTGCGGGCGCGGGTGCAGAAGGCGATCCAGGGCGTGCTCGCCGACCAGGCGGCGTCCGGCAGCTTCGGCCTCTGGGGGCCGGAGGGCGCCGGCAACGACCTGTGGCTCGATGCGTACGTCACCGACTTCCTGACGCGCGCCTCGGAGAAGGGCTACCAGGTGCCCGACCTCGCCAAGACGCTGGCGCTCGACAACCTCGCCAACCGCATCGCCTATGCCAACGACTTCGAGTCGGGCGGCGAGGACATCGCCTATTCGCTCTACGTGCTCGCCCGCACGGGCCGGGCGGCGATCGGCGACCTGCGCTACTACACGGACTCGAAGCTGACCGCGTTCTCCACCCCGCTCGCCAAGGCCCAGATCGGCGCGGCGATGGCGCTCTATGGCGACCGGCAACGGGCCGGGCGCGCCTTCAACGCGGCGATGGCCGACGTCTACAAGCAGGAGGCGAAGCCCTTCTGGCGGCGCGACTACGGCACCATCCTGCGCGACCAGGCGGCAGTGCTGACGCTTGCGGCGGAGACCAACGAGGACAGCGTCGATATCCGCACCCTCGCTTCGCGCATCGCCGCGAACGAGATGAAGAAGACCTACACGAGCACGCAGGAGAATTCGTGGATGCTGCTCGCCGCGGCGGCCCTCATCAAGGATTCGGCGAAGACCGATTTCTCGATCGACGGGCAGCGCATCGCGGCGCCGCTTTTCCGCCGCTTCTCCGGCGACCGCGTCGAGCAGACGCCGGTCGAGATCGAAAATCTCGGCGCCGACAAGCTCGACGCGATCGTGGCGGCGACCGGCGTGCCGACGACGCCGGATCCCGCCGGCGGCAACGGCTTCAAGATCGAGCGGACGTACTACACGCCCGACGGCGAGGAAGCCGACATCGCCACGGTGAAGCAGAACGACCGCTTCGTGGTCGAGATCAACGTGACCTCCGACCACGACTACGGCGGCCACCTGATGATCACCGACCCGATCCCGGCCGGGTTCGAGATCGAGAATCCCGACATCTCGACGGGCGGCTCGGTGCAATCCTACGACTGGCTGTCGACCTCGACGGCGACCCATACCGAAGCACGCACCGACCGCTTCATCGCCGCGGTCGACCGCGATGACGGCTCGTCGACCGACATCACGGTCGCCTACTCGGTGCGCGCCGTCTCGCCGGGCGTCTTCGCCCAGCCGGCGGCGACGGTCGAGGACATGTACCGGCCGGAACTCTTCGCCCGCACAGGCACCGGCACGGTCGAGGTGGTCGGGCCGACGCGGTAGCTGGATGAGTGACGGTCCGCGGCCGGCAGTGATCCTCCCCCGCGGCGCGGGGGAGGTGGCGCGTAGCGACGGAGGGGGCGGCCCCCTCCACCGGCTTCGCCGGTCCCCCTCCCCCGCTTTGCGGGGGAGGATCAAGTTCGCGGTCGCCAGCGCGGCATTCCTTCTTGCGGCGGTCGGCGTCGTCGGGTTCGCCGCCTGGCAGACGGTCGGCGAAATCGAAGCGTCGCTGCCGGATTTTCCTGCGGCTTCCGCCGTGCCGACCTCGACCATCGTCGTCGACCGCGACGGCAAGCTTCTGCGGCCGTTCACCATCGTCGACGGGCGGTGGCGGCTGCCGGTGAAGCGGGCGGAGGTCGACAAGCGCTATCTCGACATGCTGGTCGCCTACGAGGACCGGCGCTTCTCGACCCATGACGGCGTCGATGCCTGGGCGCTGGTGCGGGCCGCCGGGCAGTTCGTGCTCGCCGGCGGGCACATCGTCTCGGGCGGCTCGACGCTGACCATGCAGGTGGCGCGGCTGATCGACGACAGCGGCACGCGCAGTGTCACCGGCAAGCTCAGACAGATAGCGATCGCGCGGAAGCTCGAGACGCAATTCTCCAAGGGCGAGATCCTCGACCTCTACCTGACGCTGGCGCCTTACGGCGGCAACATCGAGGGCATCCGCGCGGCCAGCCTCGCCTATTTCGGCAAGGAGCCGGGGCGGCTGACGACGGCCGAGGCGGCGCTGCTGGTCGCCCTGCCCCAGTCGCCCGAGGCGCGGCGGCCGGACCGGGATGCCGCGGCGGCGCAAGCGGCGCGCGACCGCGTGCTCGACCGGCTGGCGTCGGCCGGCGCCATCGACGCCGACACGGCCGATGCGGCCAAGACCGAGCGCGTGCCGGATGCGCGGCGGCCGTTCCCGATGCTGGCGCCGCATCTGGCGCAACAGGCGGTGGAGGCGCGGCCCGGACAGGCGGTCGACAAGCTGACCATCTCGCGCGACCTGCAGGCGTCGCTGCAGTCGCTGGCGTCCGACCGCATCAAGGCGATGGGGCCGAAGCTGTCGGTCGCCATCGTGGTTGCCGACGTCATGTCGGGCGCGATCCTCGCTTCCGTCGGCTCTGGCGGGCTGTTCGATGAGCAGCGCGACGGGCATGTCGACATGACGCGGGCGGTGCGCTCGCCGGGCTCGACGCTGAAGCCGCTGATCTACGGTCTCGCCTTCGAGGCGGGGCTGGCACATCCGGAATCCCTGATTGAGGACCGGCCGACCGGCTTCGGCGGCTACGCGCCCGAAAACTTCGACGGCTTCCACCGCGGCACCGTGACGGTGCGCGAGGCGCTGGAGCAGTCGCTCAATGTGCCGGCGGTGATCGCGCTGAACGCGGTGGGGCCGGCGCGGCTGATCGCGCGGCTGAAGCGGGCGACGGTCAACGCCGTGATGCCGGACGCCTCGGCGCCGGGCCTCGCGGTCGGCCTCGGCGGGCTAGGCGTGACGCTCCGCGACCTGGTCGCGCTCTACGCCGCGATCGCGCGCGGCGGCACGGCGGTGACGCTGCGCGACGGCATCTCCGACGCGGCGCCGATCGAGTCAGGGGCGCCGGTGCTGTCGCCGGCTGCGGCCTGGTACGTCACCGATATCCTCAAGGACGTGCCGCCGCCGATCAACGGATCGCCGGGGCGCGTCGCCTACAAGACCGGCACGTCGTACGGCTACCGCGACGCGTGGGCGATCGGCTTCGACGGCGCGCACGTCATCGGCGTGTGGATCGGGCGGCCGGACGGCACGCCGGTGGTCGGCCTGTCGGGCATCGTCTCGGCGGCGCCGATCCTGTTCGAGGCATTCGACCGGCTGGGCCCGAAGCGGGCGCCGCTCCCCGGCCGGCCGCCGGATACCATCGTCGCCGACACGACCTCGGCGCTGCCGGCGCCGCTCCGCCATTTCCGCATGCCGGGCGAGCCGACGATGATCGATCGCGACCTGCCCGAGATTTCGTATCCGCTCGACGGCGTGATGGTCGATCTCGGCATCAAGGAAGGCGACCCGACGCCGCTGGTGATCAAGGTGCGCAACGGGGCGCCGCCGTTCACCTTCTTCGTCAACGGCGCGCCGATCGCGCGGGTGCCGTTCGGCCGCGAGGAATCGTGGCAGCCGGACGGGCCGGGGTTCGTGACACTTTCCGTCGTCGACAAGGACGGGAAATCGGATCGGGTTACGGTGTTCGTCGAGTAGGCGAGACCGTTACCCCTCCCCAAAACGCCTTCGGCGTTTTGACCCTCCCGCAAGGGGAGGGTTCGTCGTGTTGAAACATCTCGCCCCAACAAACTCCGCTTGAGCCCTCCCCTTGCGGGAGGGCCAAAACCGCACTTGCGGTTTTGGGGAGGGGTCCGGCGCTCTGCGTCGTCCTGCGGCCTACCCCGCTGTCGACCAGGGCCCGTGAAAGCCCTTGGCAGTGGAGTCGGTGCGCTCGAAGCCGTGGGCGCCGAAGAAGTCGCGCTGGCCCTGGATCAGGTTCGCCGTCGTGCGGCCGGTGCGCGACAGGTCGAAATAGGCGAGCGCCGACGACAGCGCCGGGACCGGAATGCCGCGGAGCGCGGCGGTGGACACCACGCGGCGGAGGGCGCCTTCGCTACGCTTCAGGTTCGAGGTGAACGGCTCGATCATCATCAGGTTGGCGACGCTGCCGGCCGAGGTGTAGGCCTTGGCGATGTCGTCGAGGAAGACGGAGCGAATGATGCAGCCGGCGCGCCAGATCTTGGCGATGGTGGCGAGCGGCAGGCTCCAGCTCCACGCTTCCGAGGCGCGGGTCATGACGGCGAAACCCTGCGCGTAGGCGGCGATCTTGCCGGCGAGCAGCGCCTGCTCGAGCGCGGTCAACGCCGCCTTGCGGTCGCCCAGCGCGTCGCCGATCTTCATCGGCGCGGCGCCGAAGATTTTTTCGGCGGCGAGGCGGCCGGTGCGATCGGCGGAGAGGCCGCGCGCCGAGACGGCGGCCTCGATCACCGTCGCCGGAACGCCGAGATCCTGCGCTTCCATCGCCGACCAGCGGCCGGTGCCCTTCTGGCCGGCGGTGTCGAGGATGACCTCGACCAGCGGGCCGCCGGACTTCGCGTCCTTGGCGGCGAGCACCTTGGCGGTGATCTCGATGAGGTACGACTTCAGCGCACCCTCGTTCCACTTGTTGAAGACGTCGGCCATCTCGTCCGGCTTCATGCCGAGGCCGTCGCGCATCACGCCGTAGACTTCGGCGATCATCTGCATGTCGGCGTATTCGATGCCGTTGTGGATGGTCTTGACGAAGTGGCCGGCGCCTTCCGGGCCGACCAGCGCGGCGCACGGCTCGCCCTCGAACTTGGCCGAGATGTCGAGCAGGATTTTCTCGATGCGGCCCCAGGCCTTCGGCGTGCCGCCGGCCATGATCGAGGGACCGTGGCGCGCGCCCTCCTCGCCGCCGGACACGCCGACGCCGAGGAAGTCGAAGCCCTTGGCCATGTATTCGCCGACGCGGCGGCGGGTGTCGCGGAAGTTGGCATTGCCGGCGTCGATGATCATGTCGCCGGTGGCGAGTTCGGCGGCGAGCTCGCCCGCGACCTCGTCGACCGGCGCGCCGGCCTGCACGAGAATGATGACGGGGCGCGGCGGCGTGATCGCGGCGGCGAGTTCCTTCATCGTATAGCAGGCGGTGAGGCGCGGGCGGAGGTTGCCGGCTTCGGCGATATAGGCGTCGGTCTTGGCGGCGGTGCGGTTATAGACCGCGACGTTGTGGCCCTTCTCGGCCATGTTGAGCGCGAGGTTCGCGCCCATGACGCCAAGCCCCACCAACCCGATATCGGCCATCCCACTTCCTCCAGGCATTTCCTTGTGCGGCGGGGCGTTGACGGCGCCCTCGCCTTTCAAAACGCGGCAGACACTAGGGAAGATGCGCCCGACAAACAATTGGATTCGGGGACGCCCGTCAGGTCCGCTTCGCGCGGGCTACCGCCTTCTCCAAGGTCGCATTTATGCGAGTCTGCCAGCCCGGCCCTTTCGAGCGGAAGTGGGCCAATACATCCTGCGACAGACGAAGGCTCACCGCTTCCTTCGGGTGTTCAGACTTCGGCCGGCCGCGGCGCACGAGTTTATCGCCTTCATACACATCGGCCTTGCGGAAATGCTCCTCGGTAAGCGGCGGCGCATCATCCGGATCAACCCAGCTCCGCGCGCCAGAGCGCTTCCTCTTCAGCATGACAGTGCCTCATCGAAATGATGTGCCGCGCAGCAGCGCTCGGCGTCCAAACCACGACCACCATCCGGCCGTTCAAAAACCGGCCGAGATATTGCGCACCTCGCCATGGTCCTTCCGGTCATCGACGGCGACCGTATGGCGGCCAGCGAGGACTTCCGCGACATCGGCGAAATCAATACCGCGCTCGCGCAGCGTCCTATCGCGCCTGGCCGGATCGAAGTAATCTTCACGACCTTTTATGTATATACAATTATTCTTTTCACGTCAAGATTTATCGTAGTGCGCCCGCGCCGGGCTACAGGCCGAGTTCCTCCTCGCCGCGGTCGAGGATCAGCGGGATGACCAGATCTTCCTCGTCGTCGAGGTGGCGGGCGAGCAGGTTCATCAGCCAGTCGCCAGTCGCCGCGTACGCGTCGGCGCCGCGGCGCATGGCATCCTTGTCTCCCGCCTCGATCTGCATGAAGGCGTTGGCGGCGTCGGCCATGCGGTCCATGGCGGCGTGGATCACGCCGTGGTCCTTCTCCAGCGTGTCGAAGCCGGCCATCAGCCGCGGCTCGGCGGCGTTGAAGATCGGGAACATCTGGTAGTCCTCGATCTGGTGGTGGCCGGTGAGATGATTGAGGAAGGTTTCCAGGCGCGGCGCGTACCGCGAGCGAAACTTGTCCGGCGTCACCAGCCCCTCGCGGAAATCGTCGGTCGAACCGCGGAGCGCAGCGCCGGCGCGGCGGAAGCTGGCGTGGATGTCGAGCCAGAAGCGCGCCATGCCCTGGATGTTGATGTGATCGGGCCAGGTCTCGCGCGGATAGCGTTCAAGTATGAACCGCAGTTCCTGCGGCCAGCCGGTGCGGGTGGTGAGGGCAAGCGGATTTTCGTCGGCCATCGTGGGCTTTCATCTAGGGCGGCAGCGGCATGTGGGCTAGTTTGGCGCCCGCCTGCAACAAGAGGACAACACGCCCCATGAAGGGACTTGCCGGGATCGGCCACGTCGCGCTCTCCGTTAAGGAAATCGACCGTTCGCTCGCCTTCTACGTCGGCAAGCTCGGCTTCGAGGAGATGTTCCGACTGTATCATCCCGACGACGCCAGGCGCCTGTGGATCGTGTACCTGCGGATCACCGATACGCAGTTCGTCGAGCTCTTCCCGGGCGCTGCCGGCGACGGCGTGCCGGAGCGCTGGACCGTCGGCTACGATCACCTGTGCCTGGAATGCAGCGACATCGACGCGGCGATCGCGGACCTTGCCGCCCACGGCGTGCCGCTGACGCAGGCGCGCAAGGTCGGCGCGGACGACAATGTGCAAGCGTGGATCGCGGATCCCGACGGGCACCGGATCGAGCTGATGCAGCTTGGGCCGAACTCGATGCAGGTGGCGGCGATCAAGCGGCTGGCGGCGGCGCGGCGGTAGGCGGCGGCTGCCCCCTCACCTTCTTTCTCCAGGCTCGCTCCGCTCGCCAAGACAAAGGGCCCTCTCCCCTTGGAGAGAGGGGACGCCCGCAGCAAGCCATGTCCCCTCTCCCCAAGGGGGAGAGGGCTTCGCCTCTTGAGAGCGAAGCGAGCTAGAGGCGAAGGGTGAGGGTATTCATGCGACCGGCGTCAGCGTGCGGCGGACGGCATCGTGCCAGCCGGCGAGGCGCCGCCCCCGTTCCGCTGGTTTCATGCGCGGCAGGAAGCGGCGCTCGCGTTTCCATTTCTTCATCATCGCGGCCGGCGGCGGGCAGAGGCCGATGCTGAGGCCGGCCAGATACGCCGCCCCCAGCGCCGTCGTCTCCAGCACGGCCGGGCGGTCAACCGGCGCGTCGAGGATGTCGGCGAGAAACTGCATCGTCCAGTCGGAGGCGACCATGCCGCCGTCGACGCGGATGACCGGCTCGGCGGCCTCGCCGCTCCAGTCGCCGTGCATGGCGTCGAGCATGTCGCGCGTCTGGTAGCAGACGGCTTCCAGCGCGGCGCGGGCGATCTCGGCTGCGGTGGTGGCGCGGGTGATGCCGTAGAGCGCGCCGCGGGCGTCGGCGTCCCAGTGCGGCGCGCCGAGGCCGACGAAGGCGGGAACGAGATAGACCGACTGGGTCGGGTCGGCGGCCTTGGCCAGCGCCGCGGTGTCGGAGGCGCGGCGGATGATCTTGATGCCGTCGCGCAGCCACTGCACCGCGGCGCCGGCGATGAAGATGGAGCCCTCCAGTGCGTAGGTCCGCTTGCCGTCCAATTGATACGCGATCGTGGTCAGCAGCCGGTTGGTCGAGGGCACCGCCCGCGCGCCGGTGTTGAGCAGCGCGAAGCAGCCGGTGCCGTAGGTCGATTTCAGCATGCCGGGCGCGAAGCACCCCTGCCCCACCGTCGCCGCCTGCTGGTCGCCGGCGACGCCGGCGATGGGGATAGCCGCACCGAGGATCGCCTTGTCGGTGACGCCGTAGTCGGCGGCGCAATCCTTGACCTCGGGCAGCAGCGCGCGTGGCACGTTGAACAGCGCGAGCAGGCGATCGTCCCACGTGGCGTCGTGGATATTGAACAGCGCGGTGCGCGAGGCATTCGTCGCGTCGGTGGCGTGGACCTTGCCGCCGGTCAGCCGCCAGATCAGAAACGTGTCGATGGTGCCGAAGGCGAGCTCGCCGCGCTCGGCGCGCTTGCGGGCACCCTTCACGTGGCTGAGCAGCCAGTTGACCTTGGTCGCCGAGAAATACGGGTCGAGCAGCAGGCCGGTTAGCGCCGTCACCCCGGCCTCGTGGCCGGCGTCGCGGAGCGCGGCGCATTGCGGCGCGGTGCGGCGGTCCTGCCAGACGATCGCGCGATGGATCGGCTTGCCGGTCTTGCGATCCCAGATCACCACCGTCTCGCGCTGGTTGGTGATGCCGATGGCGGCGATGGCGGCGGGCTTGACGCCGGCCTTGCGGATCGCGACGCGGCAGGTCGCGACGACCGAGCGCCAGATCTCCTCCGGGTCGTGCTCGACCCAACCGGCCTGCGGAAAGTGCTGCGCGAATTCCTTCTGCGCGACGCCTTTGACGCTCAGCGCCTTGTCGAAGACGATGGCGCGCGACGACGTAGTGCCCTGGTCGATGGCGAGAATGTGCGGCGTCATGCGGCGCGCGGTTTCTCGACGTGGGCGGCGAGCGTCGCCGCCTGGTCGGGGCTGAGGCGGAGGCCGAGCTTGGTCCGCCGCCAGAGGATGTCGTCGGCGGTGGTCGCCCATTCGTTGGCGATGAGGTAGGCAACCTCGCGCTCCGTAAGCCCTGCGCCAAAATCGCGGCCGAGGTCGGCGGTGCTTTTGACGCCGTCGAGCAGCGCGTCGATGCGCGTGCCGTAGGCGCGGCAGAGGCGCGACACGAGTTGCGGATCGAGTATGTCGTAGCGCCTGGCCATGTCGGCGGACCACGCGTCGAAGGCGCCGGCGATCTCGCCGCCCGGTAGCGGCTTCGACGCCGTCCAGTCGCCGCGCATGTCGGGGAAGAAGCGCGCGAACTTGCCCATCGCCTGCTCGGAGAGGCGGCGGTACGTCGTGAGCTTGCCGCCGAAGACGTTGAGCAGCGGCGCGCCGGCGGTGTCGAGCTCCAGCGTGTAGTCGCGCGACGCCTTCTGCGCGGCGCCATTGCCATGATCGTCGAGCGGGCGAACGCCGGCGTAGGTCCAGCGGATCGTCGCCGGATCGATCGGCGTCTGCAGGTATTCGCCGACGGCGGCGAGCAGGTAGTCGCGCTCGGCGTCGCTGATCGACGCCGACGCCGGATCGCCGGTGTAGTCCTCGTCGGTGGTGCCGATCAGCGTGTAGTCCTGCTGGTAGGGAATGGCGAAGCAGACGCGGCCGTCGGCGTTCTGGAACAGATAGGCGCGGTCGTGGTCGAAGATGCGGTCGACCACGATGTGGCTGCCTTTGACCAGGCGGATCCTGGTCGGCGACTGCGTATGCGTGACGCCGTCGATGACGTCCGACACCCACGGGCCGCCGGCGTTGACGAGGGCACGCGCGGTCACCGTTTCGTAGTGGGCGGGATCGCGAGCGTCGTGCAGCGTCAGCCGCCAGAGGTCGCCGTCGCGCTTCGCCGTCAGGCAGCGGGTGCGGGTGCGGATTTCGGCGCCGCGGTCGGCGGCGTCGCGGGCGTTGAGCACGACGAGGCGGGCGTCATCGACGGCGCAGTCGGAGTACTCGAAGGCGCGGCGGTACGTCGGCTTCAGATTTTTTCCCGCCACGTCGGTGCGCAGGTCGATGGTGCGCGTGGCGGGCAGCGTGCGGCCGGGGGCGAGGTTGTCGTAGAGCAGCAGCCCGAGGCGGATGATCGGCCAGGGACGCAGGCCGCCGTGATGCGGCAGGACGAACCGCATCGGGCGGATGAGGTGCGGCGCGATTTTCAGCAGCCGCTCGCGCTCCACGAGCGATTCGTGCACCAGCCGGAAATCGTAGAACTCGAGGTAGCGCAGGCCGCCGTGAATCAGCTTGGTTGAGGCCGACGACGTCCCCGACGCCAGGTCGCGCTCCTCGCACAGGAACACCGACAGGCCGCGGCCGGCCGCATCGCGGGCGATGCCGCAGCCATTGACGCCACCGCCGATGATGGCGAGATCGAAAATCTGGCCCGGCATGCCCTTCCCCGTTCAGGCACCAGCGATAGCCCAATCGGGCGCGCGGCGGAAGATTGGCCGCCCGGCCCCCGCGCTGGCAATATGCCACGGCGATTGGTAGCGATTCTGGGGGAGACGTTACGCATGGCCATCGACACCAACCCGTTCGTCGTCCTGTCCTACGTCAGCGGGCCGGCGCTGCTGACCAACGCCACCTCGCTGCTCCTGCTTTCCACGACCAACCGGTTCGCGCGCGCCATCGACCGGTCGCGCCACCTGACCGACCTCATCGCCAAGCCGCCGCCCGGCCGCGACCTCAGCGTCGAACAGTACGAGGTGCCGATCGTCGGGCGGCGGATCAAGCTGATCGCCCAGTCGATCGCGGCCTTCTACCTCGCCGCGGCGATGTTCGCGCTGGCCACTGTCATGTCGATCCTCGGCGCCGTGCTCGCCGAATATCTCGGCGGGGCGACGCTGGAGGTGATCGTCGGGTTCGCGGTGTTCCTCGGCGGCATCGGCTTCGCCGCCTTCGTCATCGGCGCGTTCGCGCTGGTGATCGAGACACGGCTGGTGATGGGGGCGCTGGCGTTCGAATCGGAGGCGGCGCTCGCGGCGCTGAAAAGGAACAGGCAGGGATAGGGCAATGGTGCCCGGGGCCGGAATCGAACCAGCGACACGCGGATTTTCAATCCGCTGCTCTACCAACTGAGCTACCCGGGCCCGCCGGCCGATCCGGCCGGAAAACGTCGCGGGGTTATATTGAATGGGCTCCGGGGTGTCTAGCCGATCAGGCCGTCCATCCAGGCGACCAGGGTATCGGCCAGTTCGGCCATGACTTCGGGCTCCTTGCGGCCCGTCTTGGCCGGCACGCGGAACGAGTGGTTGCCGGCCTCGATCAGGTGGAGCGTGGCGGTCTTGCCGAGCTTCTTCACCACCGGCTTCAGCAGGTCGAGTTGGGCGAATTCGTCGTTCGTCCCCTGCAGGAACAGCATCGGCACGGTGACGTCGGCGAGGTGATCGGCACGGGTCGTCGCCGGTGCGCCGGGCGGGTGGAGCGGGAAGCCGAGGAAGGCGAGACCGAGGACGCCCATGGCGCTGTGGCCCTCCGCACCGGAGGTCATGCGGCCGCCGAAGGACTTGCCGCCGGCGAAGACCGGCAGCTTCCGCTTCCTTGCCTCCGCGACGGCCGCGCGGACCGTCGCCTCGGCGACCCTGGGAGAATCGGGGCGGCGGCTGCCCACCTCCATGTACGGAAACTGGTAGCGCAACGTGGCGATGCCGCGGTCGGCAAGCAGCGCCGCAAATTTGGCGAGGAACGGATGCGTCATGCCCGCGCCGGCGCCATGGGCAAGGACGTATATGGCGCGGGCGGCTTTGGGCGCGATCAGCAGGCCGGAGACCTTGGGCTCGTCGTCGATTTCGATGGTGACCGGCGTGGCGTCAGGTTTCGCCATCGTCGTTCTCGCTATCGGTTTCGGGCACCGGGTCGGCGGAGGGGATGGCGTAGCTGCCGGTCAGCCATTTGCTGAGGTCGAGGTCGGCGCAGCGCTTGGAGTCGAAAGGATGGAAGGCGCGCACGCTGGGCTTGCCGCAGATCGGGCATTTGCGCGGGCGATAGAGCGGGATGACCTTCGCCCCCGATTTATCCTTGGCGCGCGGCACGGGCCTAACCCGGACTCAGCCAGTTGAAGTGGACCGGGTAGCCGTCGCCGGTGAGCAGCGCCATCGTCTCGTAGAGCGGCAGGCCAACGATGTTGGAGTACGAGCCGCTGAGTTTCACCACGAAGCCGCCGGCGTAGCCCTGGATGGCGTAGCCGCCGGCCTTGCCGCGCCATTCGCCCGAGGCGAGGTACGATTCGATGTCCTCACGCGACAGGCGCTTGAAGCGGACGCGCGTCTCGACGAGACGGCGGCGGATGTGGCCCTTGGCGTTGGCGAAGGCGAGGCCGGTGTAGACGCGGTGCGAGCGGCCGGAGAGCTGGCGCAGGCACGCGGCGGCCTCCTCGATCAGCTCGGCCTTGGGCATGATGCGGCGGCCGACGGCGACCACCGTGTCGGCGGCGAGGAACAATGCATTGGCGAGGTCGGGATCGTCCTTCGCCAGATCCATCGCGGCGGCGAGCTTCTCCTGCGCCAGGCGGCGGGCAAGATTGCGCGGCACCTCGTTGCGGTTGGGCGTCTCGTCGATGGCGGCCGGCATGATGCGGTCGGGCTCGACGCCAAGCTGGTTAAGCAGCGCGAGGCGGCGCGGCGAGCCCGAAGCGAGTACGAACTTGAGGCGTCCGGCCATCTTTGAGTTTCTTCGCTACCTCAGGCCGGCGAGAACCGGCGGCCTCGCTACTTGAAGCGGTAGGTGACGCGACCCTTGGTCAGGTCGTAAGGCGTCATCTCGACCAGCACCTTGTCGCCGGCGAGCACCCGGATACGGTTCTTGCGCATGCGGCCGGCGGTGTGGGCGATGATCTCGTGGCCGTTTTCCAGCTTTACCCGGAAGGTCGCGTTGGGGAGAAGTTCGGATACGACTCCCGGCAGTTCAATGATTTCTTCCTTAGCCATTCTGGTCCTTGATTGGATCGCAGGGCGCCCCCGGCGAAAACGCGCGGGAACCTAGCGGATTATGCCCGGAAAGGGAACCGCGCCTCAGGAGCGGTTGAGGCGAATGGAAACCGAGCGGGCGTGAGCGTCCAGCCCCTCGGCCTCGGCCAGCGTTATTGCCGCCGGGGCGAGCGCGCGAAGCTGGTCGGGGCCGAGCTTCAGCAGCGTCGTCCGCTTGAGGAAATCGAGCACGCCGAGGCCCGACGAGAATCGCGCCGAACGGGCGGTCGGCAGGACGTGGTTGGGGCCGCCGACGTAGTCGCCGATGACCTCCGGGGTGTACTTGCCGAGGAAGACAGCACCGGCGTTGCGGACGCGGGGCAGCAGCATCTCGGGGTCGGCGACGGCGAGTTCCAGATGCTCGGGCGCGATGCGGTTTGCCAGTTCCATGGCGCCGCTCAGCGACTTCACCACGATGATGGCGCCGACATCGCGCCAGCTCAGGCTGGCGGTTTCGCCGCGCGGCAGCGTCTTCAACTGATGCTCGACGGCAGCGGCAACGCCATCGGCGAGTGCCGCCGAATCGGTGACGAGGATCGCCTGGCAGGCGGCGTCGTGCTCGGCCTGCGCCAGCAGGTCGGACGCGATCCAGTCCGGGTCGTTGTCGGCATCGGCGACGACACAGACTTCGGACGGGCCAGCGATAAGGTCGATGCCGACCGTGCCGAACACCTGGCGCTTGGCGGCGGCGACGTAGGCGTTGCCCGGGCCCATGATCTTGGCGACCGGCGCGATGCTCGCCGTGCCGTAAGCGAGCGCGGCGATCGCCTGGGCGCCGCCGACGCGGTAGATCTCGTCGACGCCGGCGAGCGAGGCGGCGTACAGCACCAGCGGATTGATCTTGCCGCCGGGCGTCGGCGTAACCATGACGATGCGCTCGACACCGGCAACGCGCGCCGGCACCGCATTCATCAGCACCGAACTCGGGTACGCCGCCGTGCCGCCGGGGACGTAGAGGCCGACGGCCTCGATCGCGGTCCAGCGCGTGCCGAGCTCGACGCCGATCGCGTCGGTGTAGCGGTCGTCGGCCGGCATCTGGCGCTGGTGGAACGAGGTGATGCGGTCGTGCGCCAGCTTCAGCGCATCGCGCTGCGCCGGCGTGACGCTTGCCGCGGCGGACTGGATATCGACGTCGCTGACGCGGATCTGGTCGGGCTCCAGCGCGAGGCGGTCGAATTTTTCCGTATGCTCGATCAGCGCGTCGTCGCCGCGCGTGCGCACGTCGGCGACGATCGTGCGCACGGTCTGGGCGACGTCTTCCGCAACCTCGCGCTTCATCGCCAGCAGCGCGGCGAAGCGCGTCTCGAAATCGGGATCGGACTGGTTGAGGCGGATAGCCAAGCGTGGTCCCCGGGTTGCCGGGCCCCCTATACCTCAGAAGCCGGCGTTCGTCTCGTGGTTCGGCTTGGCATGCGTCGCCCAAGCGGCGCCGAGATCGGCAAGGCGTGCCTCGATGACCTCGACGGACAGGCGGACAGCCCCGCCGCCGGCGAATATCAGCTCCACGATGCCGGCGGGATTGTCCGTGAAGGCGAAGCTGACGGCGAGCAGTTCCAGTACGGCGTCCGGCCGGTCGCGGTCGATGCCGGCGGTCTGCACCTTCAGCACGCGGTCGAAGGTCAGCGCGGCGCGGCGCCGCTCGTAGTCCGGCCGCTTGCCGTCGATGGCCTTCTCCCAGATGAAGCGATTCATCGCGACGGCGAAGCGGTGCTCGGCCGGCAGGTAGACCATGTCGCCGACCTTCAGTACCGAATCCTGCACATAGGCGGACATGACGGCGAGGTCTTCCTCGTCGATTGCCGCGACACGCAACTGGTCGGGATCGGCCATGGCTGTTTCGCTCCGGTTGTTGCCGCCAGAGGTAGTGTGGGCGGCGAGCGGGCGCAACCCTCTAGCGGGCGGCCATCAGGTCGACGCCGGCCTCCGCCAGGCGGACGCCGCGGGCGACGGCCTCCTCGCTCTCGCCGTCCTCGATCTGCCAGCAAATGGACAGTACCGTCTGGCCGACGAACCAGCCCAGCACGCGCTCGCGCTCGACGGCGAGCCGCTCGGCGAAGATCGCGACGCGGCGCGCCATGAAAACCGAGTCGAGCTGGAAGGGATAGAACTCGGCCGGATTGCGGATCGACGCCGCGGTCTCGTGGGCGCTCTCGCCGACCACGCCTTTCGGATCGACGACCAGCCAGCCCTCTGCGTTGTCGGCGAGGATATTGCCGTGGTGGAGGTCGCCATGGAGCAGAAACTGCTTCCCCTGCGAGCCGGCCAACTCGCGGAAGATGGCCTCGCCGCGCTCGAGCAGCCGCCGCGGCAAGCGACGATGGAGCGGCCGCGCGCGCTGGCGGGCAAAACCGTCCGCCCAGTCGAGCAGGGTCGGCCAGCCGGCCGGCGGCTTGCGGCCGTGGTGCAGCTTGAGCATCGTGTCGGCGAGGATGTGCGTCGCCTGTTCGTCGCGGCCGTCGGCGACCAGCTCGCTGAGCGGCGTGCCCGGCGTGGCGCGCCGGAGCAGGACCGCGCCGCGATCTTCGCGGATGACGCGGGCGGCGCCGCGGCCGGCGAAGTGGCGCAGCCAGCGGGGCGCGGTCGCCTCGTCGCTGGCGTCGGTGAGGATTTTCAGGACGGCGGGCTCGCGGCCGTGGCGCACGTAGTAGATGTGCGAAGTGCGCGAGGCGATCTCGTCGGCGCCCTCGCGCGTCAGTTGCCAGCGCTCGAGGTAGCCGGCGAGCGCGTCCACCTAGGCGGAGAGTCTTTCGATGGCGGCACCGCAGGCGCCGAGCTTCTCCTCGATGCGCTCGAAGCCGCGGTCGAGGTGATAGACGCGGTTGACGATGGTCTCCCCTTCCGCGGCGAGACCGGCGATGACCAGCGACACCGAGGCGCGGAGGTCGGTCGCCATCACCGGCGCGCCGGTCAGCTTGCCGACGCCGTGGACCGTGGCGACCTGGCCGTCGAGATGGATGTCGGCGCCGAGGCGGGCGAGTTCCTGCACGTGCATGAAGCGATTCTCGAAGATGGTCTCGCGGATGTGCGAGGTGCCCTCAGCGCGCGACACCAACGCCATCAGTTGCGCCTGCAGATCGGTGGCGAAGCCGGGGAACGGCTCGGTGGTCACGTCAACCGGGGCGAGGCCATGGCCGTTGCGGCTGATGCGCAGGCCATGGTTGGTGGCGGTGATCTCGGCGCCGACCTGGCGCAGGATCTCGATCGGCGTCTCCAGCGTGGCGGTGGTGGCGCCCTCGAGGAAGACATCGCCGCCGGTCGCGGCGACCGCCATGGCGTAGGTGCCGGCCTCGATGCGATCGGGCATCACGGCGTGGCGCGCGGCCGACAGCGCGGGCACGCCCTCGATGTGGATGGTCGCCGTGCCGGCGCCGGAAATTTTCGCGCCCATCTTGGTCAGGCAGGCGGCGAGATCGACGATCTCGGGCTCGCGCGCAGCGTTCTCGATGACGCTTTCGCCCTTGGCGAGCGAGGCGGCCATCATGGCGACGTGGGTGGCGCCAACGGTGACCTTGGGGAACACGACGCGGGCACCGCGGAGGCCGTTCTTCGCCTTGGCGTAGACGTAGCCGGCTTCGATCTCGATCTCGGCGCCGAGCGTGCGCATCGCGTCGATGAAGAAGTCCACGGGCCGCGTGCCGATGGCGCAGCCGCCGGGCAGCGACACCTTGGCCTCGCCCATGCGGGCGACGAGCGGACCGATGACCCAGAACGAGGCGCGCATGCGCGAGACGAGATCGTAGGGCGCGGTCGTGTCGACGATGTCGCCGGCGCGCAGCTCGATCGATTCGCCGGCCAGCCCGTTCTGGCCGCGCTGCTTGCCGAGCACCATGCAATCGACGCCGTGGTTGCCGAGAATGCGCTTCAGCAGCGCGACGTCGGCGAGGCGCGGAACGTTGTCGAGGGTGAGCGTATCGCGCGTCAGCAGCGATGCGATCATCAGCGGCAGGGCGGCGTTCTTGGCGCCGGAAATCGGGATCGTGCCGTTCAGACGATTGCCGCCGACGATGCGGATACGATCCATGATTGTCGCCCCTGCCCTCAAGGCCGGCCGCCGGGACGGCGGTCACCCACTGACGGGCGGTCTAACGCAGGATTGGGGCAACCTCAAGGATCGGGCGTGGCGGGATCATGGGCTGCCGGGTTTCGGCCTGGGCGCAGGCTGGGCGGCGGCCTTGCGCTTGCGCAGGTTCACCCGCAGCGCCGCGGCAAGGCGGGCCTCGCGGGCGGCCTTTGCCGCGGCTTTAGGGTCGGGGGTCTTCGGCACGCTCGGCTCGTCCTATCGCTGCGCCGCCAGCCGAACGTCATCGCCGGTCAATGGCGGAGGACTTTCCCGCCGCATAAGCGCCGCGGTGTATTCTGCGATGGGATAGGCCCGTGCCAGTCGCCGGAGAGCCTCCGCGGCCGCCGCGCCCTCCTTCTTGGCAGCGGCGAAGTGCCATAGTCTATCGGTATGCTGGTTGTCCCACGTGTTCCGCCCGTGCCGGACGTATAGGTAGAGATCCGGCAGGTCGAGGAGGACCACCTTCTGCCGGCCGAGCAACTGCTGCACCGCAATCTTGTCCTCGCCCCGCGGCAACGCCGGATAGCGAAATGCGGGGTCTCGCGCCATGATCAGGGTGTTCTCGTTCGCGCGCTGCAGTATGGCGACCCGGCTGGGTTCGACCGTCCACATGGTCTCGCTTATCAGCATGCAGGCGGCCGCCTTCGTCGCTGCAATCGCCGCCACGGAAATTTCGATGCGCGCGGGGTGGTGCAGGTCGTCGTCGTCCCACACGCAGACGAGGTCGCCGCGCGCCAGATCGATGGAGCGATTGCGGACGGCGCCCAAGGGCTCGGCGAGGCCGGGCATTGCCAAAACCCGGATCGTCGGATCATTCAACGTCGCCACCCAGGACGCGAGGCGATCGTCGGTGTTCTGGTCGAGGACCACTAGTTCGCGGTTCGGCCAGGTCTGGCGGCGGTAACATTCGACCGCAAGACGCGCCTGGTCGAACCGGTTCTTGGTCGGCATCAGACACGAGACCAGCGGAAGCGTGGTGCTGTGCTGCGACCGGCCGATCGCCAGGTTCACCGTCACCGGAGTCGTCGCGAGCGCGCCGTCCGGGTTTCGTCCGTGGCTGACCAGCGCGCGCGCGGAAACTACGACGTCGCCGCCGTCATAGGCGAGAAGAGAGTGAGCGGGCGCAGCGGTGGGGGCCGGAGCGCGCGCATTCAGTGCGGCGATATATTCGGAGAGGGGATAAGCGCGCGCCAATTGCGCCAATGTCGATTGTGTGGCCTCGCCCTCGCTCCGGTCCGTCGCGTTTTGCCATCGCCCGTCGAAATACCGTTCGCTGCACGTATTCTTGCCGTGCACGACGTAGAGGTAGAGTTCCGGCAGATCGAGCAGCACGGTCCGGTGCCGGGCCATCACCCTTTCGACGGCGGGGCGGTCCTCACCCACCGAAAGCGACGGATAGTTCAGCCCGGTCTCGCGCTTGGCGAGGAAGGTGTTGGCACAATAGCGCGGCTCGAGCAGCCCGATGCGTCGTGCTTCCGGCATCCAGATGGTCTCGCGGACGAGCACGCAGGCGTCGGCGCCGGCAGCGATCATCGCTAGGATCGCGATCTCGAGGCGCGCCGGATGCTGCAGATCATCGTCGTCCCAGACGCAGATGAGCTCGCCCGAGGAAAGCGCGATCGACCGGTTGCGGATGGTACCCAGCGGCTCTTGCAGCCCGGGCATGGAATGGACGTGGATCGTCGGGTCGTTCAGGCCCGCCACCCAGGAGGCGAGATTGCCGTCGAGGTTCTGGTCGATGACGATCAGTTCCCTATTCGGCCATGTCTGACGGCGGTAGGCCCCGATCGCGAGCTTGGCCTGCTCCAGCCGCCCCTTGGTCGGCATCAAGCACGAGACCTTGGGTATGCGAGCGGGGCGCTTGCCCGCCCCAATCGCCAGCCGCAGCTTGGCCCGCTGCAAATTGAGCGTGCCGGCGGCGTTGACCTCCCGCGGTGATGTAACCGGACCCGGCGATCTCCGTGTCGCCATCGCCGGCATAGTCCAGAAGGGCTTGGTTGAATGCCGGGATCATCGGTCTTTTCCGCGGAGTGGGCCCGATTCTATACGACGGGGCGCGGTCGCGAAACCGGGCGGCAGCGTCCGTGCACCGTGATCGGCGGAGGGTGACGCGCCTGAGCCGGAGCCCCGCGGCCGCGCGCCAGCCTGCGGCGAGGCCATCAGCGGCGGCTCCCAAGGGAGGCAGGCTTGTCGGCCACGCCACCACGGCGCCCCGCACGTGAGAGGTGCGCCGCCTCGAGCGCCGCAATGGTCGCGTGCGCGATTTCCGCGCTGCGCCAGCGCGCCATTTGCGTAGCTAGCCACTCGGGCTCGTGGTCGCCGCGGACCGCCGTGTAGAGGCTGTTCGCCAATTCGGTGCGTCCGTTCCGAACGCTGCTTACAAGAAGGCTGAAGAACGCCCGCGCAACGCGCGATGCTCCCGGAAGGGCGGTGATCATCGCGGCGATTGTGTCGTCGTCTTCGTAGCGAAGCAGGTTGTACATACCATGGAACCCGAATGTCGAACGGGCCGGCCCCTCGCTTTCGTGGGAAAAACGCTGGGCAAGCGCCGGCGGCGCGAACCGGACGTCGAAGTCCGTTTCGAGAGCGGGGCGCAGCAAGCCTGAGATGACCACGTCCTCGTTCTGATCGGGAACCAGCGGCAGCTCAAGAAGCGCCTGCAAAAGCCTTCGGCTTCGCCATGAAAACCCGCCGTTGCCTACGATGGGCGAGCCGGGCGGCCGGGGTAGCAGAGCGCCAATATAATCGTATCTGCGGAAGCGGTTGGTCCAAGCGGATCGATCGACGATGTAGCCATCCCACTGAACGACGAGGGCAAAGTCGGTGGCGATGTGGCCTGACATGCCGCGCAGGCAAAAGAGCGAGTAGTCGTGGATCGACGTAAAGTCCGGTATCGCGATATTGCGGAAGCGACCTTCAACGGGCGTATTCGAGAAGAGGATCGCGTCGCCGAAGTTGCATTGATCCATACATATCTCAAGGGCGCGCGCGGCCAATCCGGGCGTCCGCGTGTCCGCTGCACAGACGGTGACATCGAGCAAATCGAGGCGAGCCCCGCTATGCCAGCTTCGCGCCCGTCGTGGGCCAGTCAGCAGCTGGATCGGCATGGCCATAACGCTAGCGAGCCGCTTCGAGCGTGATGGACTTCAACGTCGCCGCGTATTCGGTGTTGCCGAGAGCGTCGGCCTGGCGCGCCAGATCCTCGGTGGTGATCCACCCGGCGGCGTGAGCGACTTCCTCCGGCGAACCGACGAGATAGCGCTGGCGGCGCTGCACTACGCGAATGAACTCGCCCGCGTCCAGCAGTGAAGCGTGGGTACCGGCGTCGAACCACGCGAAGCCGCGGCCAAGCCTGACCACATGCAATGCCGCATCGGCCAGGTAGCTTTTGTGGAGGTCGGTGATCTCGTACTCGCCGCGCGCCGACGGCTTCAGCGCTCGGGCGCGGTCGGGCGCGCTGCCGTCGTAGAAGTAAAGGCCGATGACGGCCCACGGGGACCGTGGTGCGAGCGGCTTCTCCTCGATCGCAAGCGGACGCCCGGCGCCGTCGAGATCGACAACGCCATAACGCGAGGGATCGTCAACGTGATACGCGAAGACAGTGGCGCCGTCGGTGCTATTGGCTCCCTGCAAAAGCTGCGACAGGCCGTTGCCGTAGATGAGGTTGTCGCCAAGTGCCAGGCAGGAAGGTTCGCCGCCGAGAAACGGAGCAGCGATGACGAGCGCCTGCGCGAGGCCTTCGGGCTTCGGCTGCACGGCGTAGGCGATGCTGATGCCCCAACGAGCGCCATCGCCGAGCAGGCGATGAAAATGCGGCGCGTCATCGGGCGTCGCGATGACCAGCACGTCGCGGATTCCGGCGAGCATCAACGCGGTCAGCGGATAATAGATCAGGGGCTTGTCGTAGACCGGCAGCAGTTGCTTGGAGACGACAAGCGTAAGCGGGTGCAGGCGCGTACCGGCGCCGCCCGCCAAGATGATGCCCTTGCGCGTCACCGTTCGGCAGCCGCGACACGGCGGTCCGGCTCGAGGCGCGGGCGAAGCCGCTCCCACCACGCGCGATTGGCGATGTACCAGTCGACGGTCTTGGCGAGGCCGGCCGCAAAGCTCTCGCGAGGTTCCCAGCCGAGATCGCGGCGCAGCTTGGCGGCATCGACGCTGTAGCGGAAATCGTGTCCAGGGCGATCCGCGACGAAGGCGATCAGCCTGTCGCGCCGCCCGATCGAGGAGTCCGGCGCCCTGCGATCGACGAGACCGCAGATCGCCTTGACGACATCGAGATTTGTTGTGCCGCCGGTACCACCAACGAGATACGTCTCGCCGACTTCACCCTGCTCCGCAATCGCGGTCAGCGCGCGGACGTGATCCTCGACGTAGAGCCAGTCGCGCACCTGCCTGCCGTCGCCGTAAACCGGCAACGGCCGCCCCTCAAGCGCGTTCAGGATACTGAGCGGGATCAGCTTCTCAGGGTGCTGGTACGGGCCGAACGTGTTGCTGCTGTTACTGACGACCACTGGCAGTCCGTGGGTGCGGTGCCAAGCGCGGACCAGATGATCGGACGCCGCCTTGGACGCGGAATAGGGCGAATTCGGCTGGTAAGGCGACGCTTCGTTGAAGCTGCCGTCAGTCCCAAGGGCTCCGAAGACTTCATCGGTCGAAACATGGTGGAAGCGGAACTCCGACCGCCGCGCCGGTGACAGCTTGCGCCAATAGGCGAGCGCGACCTCCAGCAAATGGAACGTGCCGACGATGTTGGTGGAAATGAATTTGCCCGCGTCACCGATGGAGCGATCGACATGGGTTTCGGCGGCGAGGTGGATGACCACGTCGGGCTCGACGGCGGCGAAGACCTGCTGCATGCGTGCGGCGTTGCCGATGTCGTCGTGGAAGAAACGGAAGCGCGAACTGACTGCCGCCTGCTCCAGCGACGAGCGGCTGCCGGCGTAGGTCAATATGTCGATCACCGCGACTTCGTGCGGGGTCTCCGCGATGAGGTGACGGACAAGCGCCGAGCCGATGAAGCCCGCGCCGCCGGTGACGAGGAAGCGCCGGGGCTTCACGCAGCAACCCCGAAGGTCGCCGCATCCGCGAACTTCGGCAGAGCGCGATCCTTGTCGGCGAGGATTGCCGCCTCCAGCGATACCGGCCAGGGAATGGCCAGTGCGGGATCGGCGAAGTGGACGCCGGCTTCAGCGCGCGGCGCGTAGAAGTCATCGCATCGGTAGGCGACCTCGGTGGCATCTTCGAGCGTGCAGTAGCCGTGGGCAAAACCCTTTGGCACGAACAACTGGTCGCCGGACTCGGCCGTCAGCGTAGCGCTTACCCATTTGCCGAAAGTCGGCGAACTGCGGCGCAGGTCAACCGCGACGTCGAAGATGGCGCCCCTCAAAACCCGGATAAGCTTGGCCTGGGCGTGTGGCTCTGTCTGGTAGTGCAGGCCGCGAATGGTCCCGCGGCGGTGCGAAAGGGCCTGATTATCCTGGACGAAGACCGGCAGGCCGAATTCCCGGAACGCGTTCAATTCGTAAACCACGACAAAGTGGCCTCTCGCGTCGGCGATCGGCCGTGTTGAGATGACAACCACGTCCGGAATCGTGAGCGGCATCACTGTGAACTGCATGGCCTGCAACGCTCACTCAATTACGGCGGAAGGAAATCCCGAATAGGCGCACGTCCTGGCGTCGCCGGGCGATCGGCACTTTACACGAACGCATGACAGAAGAGCTTTGCGAGTAACTGGTGCTGCCGGACAGGATTGAACTGTCGACCTCTCCCTTACCAAGGGAGTGCTCTACCACTGAGCTACGGCAGCCTTGCTTCGACCAAGCGGGCGTTACCTGCCACAGGGGCCGGCCCGGTTCAAGAAGATCAGGCGGCGCTGCGGTGGTTGCGGTGTACCTGCTGCTCGATCCAGCCGTAGGTTTTCTCCAGCCCGACGACGAGGGGCTGGCTCGGGCGCCAGCCCAGCTTCTCGTTGATCAGGCGATTGTCCGAGTTGCGCCCGCGCACGCCCTGCGGGCCGGGAACGTGGCGCTTGGCGAGGCGCTTGCCGGCGATGTCGGAGACCATGTCGACGAGCTGGTTGATCGACACCATCTCGTCCGAGCCGACGTTTACCGGCCCCTCGAAATCGGAGCGCGTCAGCCGCACGGTGCCTTCGAGGCATTCGTCGATATAAAGGAACGAGCGCGTCTGGTGGCCGTCGCCCCAGATCTCGATCTCGCCGCCGTTCTTGGCCATCGCCACCTTGCGGCAGATCGCGGCGGGCACCTTCTCCTTGCCGCCGGACCACGTGCCCTCGGGACCGAAGACGTTATGGTAGCGGGCGACGCGGTTGGCCATGCCGTGGTTGCGGTTGTAGGCGAGGAACAGGCGCTCGGAGAACAGCTTCTCCCAGCCGTATTCGCTGTCAGGGGCAGCAGGATAGACGTGCGCCTCCGAGCAATCCGGGTTGTCCGGGTCTTCCTGATTGTAGGCCGGGTAGATGCAGGCGGAGGAGGAATAGAAAATGCGCTTGATGTTGCGCTTCTGCGAGCGGTCCGCGACGTTGAGGTTGATGGTCGCCGAATTGTGCATGATGTCGGCGTCATGATCGCCGGTGAACAGGTAGCCGGCGCCGCCCATGTCGGCGGCGAGCTGGAAGACCTCGGTGAACGGGCGGTCGATGACGCGGTCGACGACCGACTGGTCGCGGAGGTCGCCGATGACGAAGTCGTCGGCCTCGGTTTCCGTGAATTCGGGAAACTTGAGGTCAACGCCGCGGACCCAGAAGCCCTCGCGTTTCAGACGCTTGACGAGATGGCTGCCGATGAACCCACCGGCGCCGCAGACGAGCGCTGACTTTGCCAAGATTCCGCCTCCTCGGGGACTCTGACGAATCCACCCTGCGAAGGCTCAGGTTAATGCCGTCGGCGCCACGACGCCATGCGATTGACGGGCCGGCAAGGGAAAGAACGGGGATATCCGCCGGGGCGATGCGCCGCACCGCTTAGCCATTATGCCAGGGCGCCTTTGCCGAGGGCTGGGGCTCGGTGCTAGAGCACTTTCAGGGCAGGAGGTGCCATGCGTATCGCAATGATCGGATCGGGCTATGTCGGGCTGGTCTCCGGCGCCTGTTTCGCCGATTTCGGCCACGAGGTCGTGTGCATCGACAAGGACAGCGCCAAGATCGAGGCACTGAAGGGCGGCGCCGTGCCGATCTTCGAGCCGGGGCTCGCCGACCTCGTCGGCGCGAACCGGAAGGCCCGGCGCCTGTCGTTCACTACCGACATGGGGCCGGCGGTGGCAGAGGCCGACGTCGTCTTCATCGCGGTCGGCACGCCGTCGCGGCGCGGCGACGGGCACGCCGACCTCGGCTACGTCTACGCGGCGGCGACCGAACTCGCCGGGTCGCTGCGCGGCTTCACGGTGGTCGCCACCAAATCGACGGTGCCGGTCGGGACCGGCGACGAGATCGAGCGGATCATCCGCGAGGCAAATCCCCACGCCGACATCGCGGTCGTCTCCAATCCCGAGTTCCTGCGCGAGGGCGCCGCGATCGAGGACTTCAAACGGCCGGACCGCATCGTCATCGGGCTCGACGACGAGCGGGCGCGCGACGTGATGACGGAAGTCTACCGCCCGCTCTACCTCAACCAGGCCCCTCTCCTGTTCACCACGCGGCGGACGGCGGAACTGGCGAAGTACGCGGCCAACGCGTTCCTGGCGATGAAGATCACCTTCATCAACGAGATCGCCGACCTCTGCGAGGCGGTCAACGCCGACGTGCAGGGCGTGGCGCACGCGATCGGCCTCGACAAGCGCATCGGCGCGAAGTTCCTGCACGCGGGTCCGGGCTACGGCGGCTCGTGCTTTCCGAAGGACACGGTGGCGCTGGTCAAGACCGGACACGACGCCGGCGCGCCGCTCCGGCTGGTCGAGACGACGGTCGCGATCAACGACCAGCGCAAACGCGGCATGGCGCGCAAGGTGATCGCGGCGTGCGGCGGCAGCGTGCGCGGTAAGACGATCGGGCTGCTCGGCCTCACCTTCAAGCCGAACACCGACGACATGCGCGACGCCTCGTCGCTGGCGATCATCCAGGCGTTGCAGGACGCCGGCGCCAACGTGCAGGCGTACGACCCGGAAGGGATGCCGGCGGCGCGGACGATGACGGCCGGGGTCGGGTTCGGCGATGATCCCTATGCCGTGGCGTCAGGCGCCGCGGCGGTCGTGCTGGTCACCGAGTGGAACGCGTTCCGCGCCCTCGATTTCGAGCGGCTGAAGACAGTCATGGCCGAGCCGGTGCTGGTCGATCTCCGCAATGTTTACGACCCGCGCGACGTGATGCGGCACGGCTTCCGCTATGTCGGGGTCGGCCGGCCGGCCGACGCCGGCCTCGGGGCCATCGCTGCGGCAGCGGAGTAACGCTCCTGCTTAATATTTCGCGGCGTTGCAAAAACGGGTCGCCAAAGCTGCTAAAGCTGCGATAGGATTAAGATAATTGATGCGGCACCGTGGAGACCTGCGCCCATGACGGCGTGGAAGATGTTTTGCGTTGGCGCCGCTGTAGTTCTGGCTGGGTGGGCGGGAAGCGCACTCGCCGCAACGCCCAGCGGCACGGTTCTCGGCGTCATCCAGTCGGCCAGCGCGGTCGGCGCGGAAGGCAGCGCGGTCCTCAATATCCAGTCGCCCATCTATGCCGGCGACCGGATCGAGACCGGGCCCGTAGGCGAAGCCCAGATCGAATTCCGCGACAAGACCAAGCTGGTCGTCGGGCCGAATTCCTCGATGGTCGTCGATGCCTTCGTCTTCAACGACAGCAACACCGCCCGCGCGATCACGCTCGACGCGACCAAGGGCGTGTTCCGCTTCTTCACCGGCATCAGCCGCAAGGACGCCTACCAGATCAACACGCCGACCGCGACGATCGGTGTCCGCGGCACCCAGTTCGATATCTCGATCGAGGGCCAGGGCACGACGCGCGTCGCGAATTTCGAAGGCATGACGCGCATCTGCCCGCGCGGCAGCGCCAACCGCGCGGACTGCACGGAATCCAAGGATCCGTGCACGTTGTCGGTCATCCGGCCGACCGATCGCGTGGTGACCTACGACAACAAGGACCTCGAGTTCCGCAACCGTCAGCTCAAGTATTACTTCAACTATGTCCGCGACCAGTCGAGCCTGCGCCGCGACTTTCAGGTCGACCTGACACAGTGCAAGCTGGCGGACGTGATCGTCCCGCTCGAGCAGCGTGTGGCCCCGCCGGGCACCATCGGCACGCCGCCGATTATCACCCCGCCGTCGCCGCCCGGCCTGCCGACGCCCTTGACGCCGTCGCTCCCGGGGTCGCCGACGCCGCCGAACAACAACACCACTTTCCCGGTGCAGGGCGACACCCGGCCGCTCATTCGCCCCTAGCGGGACGGAGCGGCCGCAGCCGCCTGCGTTGCCTGACTGCAACAGTGTTGTGCGAATCTTGCGCTGCGAAAACTATAGGCAGCGGGCCGAAATACTCCGAAAGCCATTGTTTCTGCGGTCTTTCGGCCCGTTTACCAGCGTAACCAGCGCCTTAACCAAATTGCTCCAACTAGACCGATCCCCCGGGGAACGCTACGAATTCAGCTACCACGCGTAGCGGATCTCGTGAGGCCCGAGGTTCGTTGAATGTGGAGTTGGCGCCGCCCGCGGCACGGTGTCGGAGCTCGATGTTTTCGAGCGAGCCGGGTGTTGTGCCATGCGTGCCTCGCAGAAAAGCGAATTTTCGGGTCGTCGTGCTGCCTCGCGGCTGGCGTTGGCGCTGATAATCGGAGCGTTCGCGTCGCTCTATAGCGGCGCGGCTTTCGCTTTGAATTGCCCGCCCGCCCCTGACAACTTCCTGCTGGGCACCGGCGGCACCAACAACGGCGAATCCGCCGCGATGGGCAGCGACGCCCTCAACTGCAAGGACAACACGTTCGGCGCCGGCGCCGGTATCGGTAACGGCGACACGGGGAATGGAGTCGCAGGGGCCACCATCCTCGGCAACTCCGCGACGGGCAACGGAGCTGCCTCCGGCAACGGGACGATCACCGGCGGCGGCACGGGCAACGCGACCGCGACGATCGACCATAACGACTTCCACGGCGACAATTCCGGCAAGAACAACGGCTCGACGTCGGGCAACGGTCCCGGCCAGCGGGCGACGGCGAACATTTTCTACAACGCGGTCTACGGCGAAGGCTCGGCGAGCGGCAACGGCGTCGGCGCCAACAGCAAGACCGGAAACGCGACGGTCAGCTACAACCAGATCAGCGGCAAAAACTCCGGCAGCAACAACGGCCTCGTCAGCAACGGCAACGGCAACGCCACCGTCACCTACAACGTGATCACCGGCGACGATTCCGGCAGCAACAACTCCAATACGTCGGGAACGACAATCGTCACGGGCAACTTCGTGTTCGGCGACTCGTCGGCGCGCGAGAACACCGGCGATGTCACCGACAACGTGATTTACGGCGACAAATCCGGCCGCGAAAACGTCGGCAATCTCACCGGCAACACGGTCTATGGCCATGACTCGGCGAAGCACAATGCCGGGACGGTGACCAACAACGTCATCTACGGCAACAACACCGGCGACGACAACGGCAACAACTTCAGCAGCAATTTCTTCTACGGCGACAATTCGGGCACCCACAACGCGGCTGACTTCACCAACAACTACGTCTGGGGCGACTTCTCGGGCACCGACAACAAGGGCCTCTACACCGGCAACAGCGTCAGCGGCGATCACTCGGGCAACAACAACGCCGCGAACTTCAAGGACAACGTCATAACCGGCGACAACTCCGGCGACGACAACAAGGGCGTCTACACCGGCAATAGCGTCATCGGCGACAAGTCCGGCAACAACAATGCCTCGGGCTTCGTCGACAACTCGATCTGGGGCGACAATTCCGGCAAGGACAACCTCGGCAGCTTCAGCGGCAACAACATCGCGGGCGACAATTCCGGCAAGAGCAACAAGGACGGCTTCGCCAACAATGCCATCTTCGGCGACGAGTCGGGCAACAACAATGCCGAGGGCTTTGCCAAAAATTCGATCTGGGGCAGCAACTCGGGCACCGACAACAAAGGCACCTACACCGGCAACACCATCACCGGCGACCATTCGGGCAACAACAACGCGCCGAACTTCAAGGACAACATCATCACCGGCGACAATTCCGGCAAAGACAACAAGGGCACCTACACCGGCAACAACGTGACCGGCGATAACTCCGGCAACAACAATGCCGCGGGCTTCGTCGATAACTCGATCTGGGGCGACAATTCCGGCAAGGACAACGACGGCGGCTACAGCGGCAACAACGTCGCGGGCGACAATTCCGGCAACAACAACGCCGACGGCTTCGTCGACAACGAGATCTTCGGCGACAACTCCGGCAAGGACAATGCCGCGGGCTTCGCCAAGAACTCGGTCTACGGCGAGCGGTCCGGCAACAACAACCTCGGCACCTTCGTCGACAACACGATCGTCGGCGACGACTCGGGCTACCAGAACGCCGGCGGGTTCAGCGACAACAGCATCGTAGGCGACGGCTCGGGCCGGCTTAACGGCGCGAACTTCTCCGACAACCGGATATTCGGCGAGGACTCCGGCAACAGCAACGTGGCCGGGTTCTCGAACAACACGGTCACCGGCAAGAGCTCGGGCAACAACAACCTCGGCACCTTCACCAACAACACGATCGTCGGCGATAACTCGGGCTACCAGAACGGCAGCGGGTTCGACAACAACACGGTCGTCGGCGACGGCTCCGGCAGGACCAACGGCAAGAATTTCGCCAAGAACCGGATATTCGGCGACGACTCGGGTGTCAGCAACGCGGACGGCTTCTCGAACAACACCATCACCGGCAAAAGCTCAGGCACCTACAACCTCGGCACCTTCACCAACAACACGATCGTCGGCGACGACTCGGGCTACCAAAACGGCAGCGGGTTCGACAGCAACACGATCGTCGGCGATTTTTCGGGCAGGACGAACGGCAAGAACTTCGCCAACAACAGCATATTCGGCGACGACTCGGGCAAGGGCAACGCGGACGGCTTCTCCAAGAATACGGTCACCGGCAAGAACTCGGGCAACGAGAACCTCGGCACCTTTACCGGCAATACGATCGTCGGTGACAACTCGGGCTATCACAACGCTACGGGCTTCGCGGACAATGCGATCTTCGGCGACACCTCCGGCCGCAACAACGGCATGAACTTCGCCACCAACTTTATCGTCGGCAACGGCTCGGGCAACGACGCGGGCAGCAATGTCCAGTTCAACCACGTTTTCGGCGACGGTTCCGGCGTCGGCTACCTGACCGGCGCGACGAACAACAACGTGGTCGGCAACGGTTCCGGCAACGCGGTCAACGGCGATCGCAACCTGGCGCTGGGCAACAATGTCGGCAACACCGTCACCGGCACGAACAACCAGGCGAGCGGCGACACCAGCGGCATCGGCGTGACCGGCTCCGACAACCAGGCGTCCGGCTATCTCGCCGGCAGCGATGTCTACGGCAAGAACAACCAGGCCTCCGGCCAGGACGTCGGCAACCATCTCGGCAACGCGGCTCTGGGAGATCCGGCGGGCCTCGCGCAGGACAACCAGGCTAGCGGTTTCCGTTCCGGCAACTACGTCCTCGGCAGGAACAACCAGGCGAGCGGCACCGACGCCGGCGATCACGTCACCGGCGACCACAATCAGGCGTCCGGCCTGGAGGTCGGCAACGCGGTGACTGGCGCCAACAACCTGGCGAGCGGCGCGCGATGCGGCGACACCGTCACGGGCGACAGCAACCAGGCGAGCGGCGTCGATTGCGGAAACGAAGTTACCGGCAGCAACAACATCGCCTCCGGCAACACCGTCGGCTACAAGGTCAAGGGCAACGGCAACCAGGCGAGTGGCGTTGACTCCGGCGGGCGAGTGACCGGCGACTACAACCAGGCGAGCGGATACCACAGCGGCAACGACATCTTCGGGATCGGCGTCGACAGCCACGGCAACCCGGTGACCGGCGGCGTCAACAACATCGCGACGGGCTTCAACACCGGCAACACCGTCTACGGCAGCAGCAACGTGGCGATGGGCGAGAATTCCGGAAATCGGGTCTACGGCATCAACAACCTCGCGTTCGGCACGGGAGCCGGCAACGACGTCGGCAGCCTGGCCACGCCGGTATTCGACACGATCGCGATCGGTACCGGCGCCAACGCCGGCAGCACCTACGGCATCGCCATCGGTCATGGCGCGACGGCGGACGGAATCGGCAGCGTCGCCATCGGCACCGATTCGTCGGGTATCGGAGCGCACGCCACGACCTTCGATCAGGTCGTCATCGGCACGGTGAAGCAGACCTACACAACGCCGGGCATCACCTCCGACCTCAGCCGCAGCCGCCAGAGCGGGCCGATCGAGCTCGTCACGTCGGACGCCAACGGCAACCTCGCGACCGACAACGGCTTCCTGACCAAGACGCTCGACGAGCACGCCTCGGGCATCGCGCTCGCGATGGCGACGCAGAACCCCGACCTGGCCGGCCCGGAACTCTTCGGCATCAGCGGCAACTTCGGCACCTTCAGCGGCGCCTATGCCTTCGCCGTCTCGGCGATGGGCGTCATCGGGCATGACGTATTGCAGCCGGGCGACCGGATCGCGGTCTCGGGCGGCGCCGGGCTCGGCTTCGCCAACGGGATCGGCGAAAACCAGTTCGGGGCGCATTTGGGACTGCAGTGGACGCGCTAGCGGCGCGCCAAAACCGGACAAGGGCGACCAATGCTGCGGTTGGTCCATGAGGCCGAACCAGACGAGGAAGACGAGGCGCCGCCGCCCCGCCGGCGGGCGCAGCACGAGGACGAGCGCGCGCGCCAGGAACGCGGCGCGGGATATTTCCACTGGCGGCGGCCGTCGGTGTTGCTGAGGGTGGCGCGCTCGCTGTGGCTCGGCGCCGGGTTCGCCGTCGTCGGCTCCATCGCCTACCTCGCGGGCGCTGCCGCGGTCCTCGATCCGCTATTTCGTTCGGAGCCGGTGGCGGCAGTAGCGACGCCGTCGCCTGCCCCTGCCCCGGCAGCGAAACCCAGGGCGCAGGTGGCGGAGACGGCGCCCGCCGCCACGCAGCCGCATGCGCCGATCCCGAACGTGCAGGGGCTGGTGCTGCTCATCCGCAACGCGATCGTGGCGCTGCACCAAGCCAACGTCACCGGCGACTACGCCGTGCTGCGCGCACTGGCGGCGCCGGAGTTCCAGGCGCGCAACGATGCGGCGGCGCTCAGCCAGGCCTTTACGGGCCTGCGCGCCGCCAACATCGATCTTGCCGCAGTCGCGGCCATCAACCCGCGCCTCTACACCGACCCGGTGATCGACGCGGACGGCTTCCTGCGGCTCTCCGGGTTCGTGCCGCTCGCCGAAGCCAAGGTCGATTTCGAGTTCGCGTTCGAGACGGTCAACGGGCGCTGGCGCCTGTTCGGCCTCGGCGTCCACCCGCCGCGCGACGGCTCGGCGGCACCGGCCGCGAAGCCGGCGACGGCGACGGCGCTGCCCGACAACCCGTCGCTGCTGGCGCTGATCCGCGGGGCGGTGCTGGGGCTCAACCAGGCGAACATCTCGGGCGACTACTCGGTGCTGCGCGATCTCTCGGCGATCGGCTTCCAGCAGGCGAACAGCCCGGCGAAGCTCAGCGACGCGTTCGCCAACATCCGGGCGCGCGGCCTCGACCTCGCGCCGGTCGCGGTGATCGACCCGCGCCTCTTCCGCCCGGCGGCGATCGACGCCAACGGCTACCTGCGGCTCGCCGGCTACTTTCCGAGCCAGCCGGAGACCGTGAACTTCGATCTCGCCTTCCGGTTCGAGGACGGGCAGTGGCGGATATTCGCGATCGGCGTCGACACGGCGCCGGCAGACCAGCCGGCGACGGCCCTGGCGCAGTAGCGTTCCGCATTTCGAGATTGAATTTCGGTCGGGCACACCCCTCCCCAAAACCGCTAAATGCGGTTTTGGCCCTCCCGCAAGGGAGGGCTTAAGCGGAGTTCGTTGGAACGCGATGTTCTAGCAGGGATGAACCCTCCCCTTGTGGGAGGGTCAAAACGCCGAAGGCGTTTTGGGGAGGGGTGCGGCACATCCCCTTCCGGCGCGGGTGCGAGCCACATAAGCTGCGGCACATGAGGCTGCTCGTCACCGGCACCGCCGGGTTCATCGGATTTCATCTCGCGCGACGGCTGATCGGCGACGGGCATGTCGTCATCGGCTTTGACGGCATGACGCCCTACTACGACGTGCGGCTGAAGGAGGCGCGGCACGCGATCCTTGCCGCCGCCAACGGCTTCACCGGCGTCACGGGAATGCTCGAGGACAAGGCGGCGCTCTCGCGGGCCGCCGATCTCGCCACGCCCGACGTCATCGTCCACCTCGCGGCGCAGGCGGGGGTGCGCTACGCGATGGAAAATCCGGACGCCTACGTCAGTGCCAATCTCGCCGGCTCGTGGAACGTGATCGACCTGGCGCGGACATTGGGCGTCAAGCATCTGCTGATCGCCTCGACCAGCTCGGTCTACGGCGCCAACGCCAAGGTGCCGTTCGGCGAGAGCGACCGGGCGGACGAGCCGCTGTCGCTCTATGCCGCCACCAAGAAGGGGATGGAGGCGATGGCACACAGCCAGTCGCACCTGCATCGCCTGCCGACGACGGCGCTGCGCTTCTTCACGGTCTACGGGCCGTGGGGGCGGCCGGACATGGCGCTATTCAAGTTCGTCGACGCCGTACTCGCCGGGCGGCCGATCGAGATATACGGCAACGGCGATATGACCCGCGACTTCACCTACGTCGACGACCTCGTCGAGGCGATCGTGCGGCTGATCCCGATCGCGCCCGACGAAGCCAACCGGGTCGCCGGGGATTCGCTGTCGCCGCAGGCGCCGTTCCGGGCGGTTAACATCGGCGGCGGGCGGCCAGTGGGCGTGCTCGATCTCGTGGCGGCGGTCGAGGCGGCGGTCGGCCGGCCGGCGATCCGCACCATGCTGCCGATGCAGCCGGGCGACGTGCCGCACACGCACGCGAGCTCGGCGCTGCTCAAGCTGCTGACGGGATACGAGACGGCGACACCGCTGGACGCCGGCGTGCGCGCGTTCGTCGATTGGTACCGTGGCTATCGCGTCGCGAGGTAGCCGGCGTAGCTCAAGGCGAGGCCCTGCTCGAGGCTTGTCTTCGCTTCCCAGCCGAAGCTTCGGGCGAGGCCCACGTCCATCAGCTTGCGCTTCATGCCGACCGGCTTGGTCAGGTCGTGGGTGAAGCTACCGGTGTAGCCGATCACCTTGGCGGCGACCTCGTAGTAGTCGTTGACGGCGTGGTCGATGCCGGGGCCGACGTTCATCACCGGCGGCAGGTCGTCGAAGCGGGCGATGGCGGCGAGGATCGCGTCGGCGAGATCGCCGGCGTAAAGGAATTCGCGCCGCGCGGTGCCATCGCCCCAGATCGACACCGACGTCGCGCCGCTCGCCTTCGCCTCGTGCAGCTTGTGAATCACGGCGGCGGCGAGGTGCGAGCGCTTCGGGTCGAAGCTGTCGTAGCGACCGTAGAGATTGCACGGCACCAGCGTCTTGTACCGGTAGAGCGGATCCTCGGTGCCGATGTAGGCGGCGAGGCGCTGCACCGCGCTCTTGGCGATGGCGTAGCCCTCGTTCGTCGGCTCGAGCGGACCGGACAGGATGTCGCCCTCGACGAGCGGGCGCGGCGAATCTTTCGGGTACATGCAGGAGGAGCCGAGATTGATCAGGCGGGTGACGCCGGCTTCCTTCGCCGCCATCACTACGTTGCGGCCCATCTCCCAATTGTCGGTGAGGAAGGCGACCGGCTCGCGCATGTTGGCTTCGATGCCGCCGACGCGGCCGGCGGTGTGGACCACGATCGAGGGCGCGTATTTGCGGACCGCCGCGAGCACCGCCCTGCCGTCGAGGAGATCGACTTCGCGATGCGCCGGGGCGACGATCTCGACGTTCCGCTCGGCGGCGAGGTCGCGGAGATTATGGCCGACCATGCCGGTGCCGCCGAACAGGAGGATCGGGCCGGCCATAGCTAGCGGCCGTTCTCGAGGTCGGGGCGGTAGATCTTGAGGCCGTGGCCGAGCGCGGCGTGCTCGCGCTTGGCCAGCATCAGATCGGCGGCGGCCATCTCGCCGACGAGATCGGCAAACGACGTGCGCGGCGCCCATTTCAGCTTCTCGCGCGCCTTGCGGGCGTCGCCGACCAGCGACTCGACTTCGGCCGGGCGGAAGTAAGCCGGGTTGACGCGGACGGCGACCTGACCGGGTTTCAAGTTCGCGGCCGCGCCTTCGGCACTAACGACCGTGGCGATCTCGTCGACGCCCTGCCCCGACCAGGCGAGCATGATGCCCAGCGCCTTCGCCGCGATGGTGACGAACTCGCGCACCGTGCGCTGCTCGCCGGTCGCGACGACAAAGTCGTCCGGCTGAGGCTGCTGGAGGATCAACCACATCGCCTCGACATAGTCACGGGCATGGCCCCAGTCGCGTTTGGCGTTGAGATTGCCGAGCACAAGCGCGTCGTCCATGCCGAGCGTCAGGCGCGCCAGGCCACGCGTCACCTTGCGGGTGACGAAGGTCTCGCCGCGGATCGGGCTCTCGTGGTTGAACAGGATGCCGTTGCAGGCGAAGAGGCCGTAGGCCTCGCGGTAGTTGACCGTGATCCAGTGGGCGTAAAGCTTGGCGACGCCGTAGGGCGAGCGCGGGTGGAACGGGGTCTGCTCGTTCTGTGGCGTATTGCCGAGGCCGCCGTAGAGTTCCGAGGTCGAGGCCTGGTAGAAGCGGGTCTTGTCCTCGCGCTTCAGGATGCGGATGGCTTCCAGTAGGCGCATGGTGCCGAGGGCATCGGCGTTGGCGGTGTACTCGGGCTCCTCGAACGACACCGCGACGTGGCTCTGGGCGGCGAGGTTGTAGATTTCGCTGGGCTCGGTCTCGGCGATGACGCGGACCAGGCTCGAGGCGTCGGTCATGTCGCCGTGGTGGAGGGTGAATGGCAGGCGGCCCTCATGGCCGGCGTCGAACAGATGATCGACGCGGTCGGTGTTGAACAGCGACGTCCGCCGCTTGATGCCATGGACGGCGTAGCCCTTCTTGAGCAGGAATTCGGCGAGATACGCCCCGTCCTGGCCCGTGATGCCGGTGATGAGCGCGACGCGCGGTTGTTCCGATGCCATGGCCGGGAAATGGGGCCATGAGGGCGACGAGGTCAAGTCAGGCGGAGCCGAGCCGGCTAGTTCAATCCGGCCTTCATCTGCGTGGCGAACCAGGCGATGGTCTTGCGGTAGACCTCGGCCTTGTTCCAGCCGGTGAGGACGCCGAAGTTGGCGGTGCCCTCGTCCCACGGCTTGCCGGCCTGCCAGCCGTAGCCCTTGAGGTAGTTGGCGGTCGAGGCGAGCGCGTCGGGCCAGGAGTGGATCAGGTCGCGGTGACCGTCGCCATCGCCGTCGACCGCGAACTTGACGTAGGACGACGGCAGGAACTGGGTCTGGCCGAGCTCGCCGGCCCAGCCGCCCTTCATCGACTGCGCGGTGAGGTCGCCGTGCTGGATGATCTTCAGGGCGCTGACCAGTTCGTTCTTGAAGAAGTCGGAGCGGCGGCAATCGTGGGCGAGCGTCGCCAGCGAGCGGATGGTGGCGACGTTGCCGCTGCCGGCGCCGAAGCCGGTCTCCAGACCCCATATGGCGACAAGGACCGGGCCGGGCACGCCGAACTTCTGTTCCAGGCGCTTGAAGAAGCCCTCGTTGGCGCGAAGCTTCTGGATGCCCGACTCGATCTTGCCGGGCGGGACACGCTTGGCGCGGTAGGTCTCGAAGCTCTGCTTGAAGTAGTGCTGGTTGCGGTCGAGCTTGATGATCGCGGGATCCGGCTTCAGCCCGTCGAGCGCGCCCAGTGCGGAACGGGACACGCCGGCGGCCTCCGCCTCGACCTTGAAGTCGGCGACCCACGTGTCGAAGTCGGTGTCGCAGGCGGCGGCGAGCGCCGGGGCGGCGGGTGCTGCCCAGATCGCAAGGCCGGCGAGGATTATGACAGTCAAACGCATGCCGGACGTTCTCCCACGCCTCGGTCATTTGACCGAGGCCGCAACCCATTCTCAACGCTTGGCTGGCAGCCTCACAAGGCCCGCGTGACCCGCGTCACAGGGAATTGACGGACCGCAAGGAGCGGCAACCCGGCGCGCGGCAATGTGTCGGTAGACTCGGGTTGGACCTCACCGTACTTTCGCGCCGTTCTAAGGAATAGACGAATCTCCATGGATTACCGGTCGATCTTCGCCGAGGCGATTGCCGCGCTCCACGCCGAGCGCCGGTATCGGGTTTTCGCCGATCTCGAGCGGGTCGCCGGGCGGTTTCCCAAGGCGATCTGGCATTCGGACGCCGGCGACCGGGAGATCACGGTGTGGTGCTCCAACGACTATCTCGGCATGGGGCAGAACGACGCCGTGATCGCGGCGATGACGGAGGCCGCCCGCACGATGGGCGCCGGGGCCGGCGGGACACGCAACATCTCGGGCACCAACCATCCGCTGGTGATGCTGGAAGACGAATTGGCCGATCTGCACGGCAAGGAAGCCGCGCTGGTCTTCACCTCGGGCTTCGTCTCGAACGAGGCGACGATCTCGACGGTCGCCAAGCTGCTGCCCGACTGCATTATCTTCTCCGACGAACTGAACCACGCCTCGATGATCGAGGGCGTGCGGCGCTCGGGCGCGCAGAAGGTGATCTTCCGTCACAACGACATGGCGCACCTCGAGGAGCTGTTGAGAGCGGCCTCGCCGTCGCGCGCCAAGCTGATCGTGTTCGAGTCGGTCTACTCGATGGACGGCGACATCGCGCCGATCGGAGAGATCGCCGACCTCGCCGAAAAGTACGGCGCGATGACGTATCTCGACGAGGTGCACGCGGTCGGCATGTACGGCCCGCGCGGCGGCGGCATCGCCGAGCGCGACGGCGTCATGCACCGCATCGACATCATCGAGGGGACGCTCGCCAAGGCTTTCGGCGCGCTCGGCGGATACATCGCCGCCTCGCGCGCCATCGTCGATACCGTGCGCTCGTATGCGCCGGGCTTCATCTTCACCACCGCGCTCCCCCCAGGGATCGCGGCCGCGGCGCTGACCTCGATCCGCCATCTCAAGGCGTCGTCGGCGGAGCGCGATGCGCAACAGCGCAACGCCGCGGCGACGAAGCAGGCGCTGACCGAAGCCGGGCTGCCGGTGATGGCGAGCGAGACGCACATCGTGCCGCTGTTCGTCGGCGACGCCGAGCTGTGCAAGAAGGCGAGCGATCTGCTGCTCGCCGAGCACGCGATCTACATCCAGCCGATCAACTATCCGACGGTGCCGCGCGGGCAGGAGCGCCTCAGGATCACGCCGACGCCGTTCCACGACGCGGCGCTGATCGCGACACTCGCCGCGGCGCTTGCCGATGTGTGGGACGAGATCGGCCTGCCGCGCTTTGCCGACGACGGCGAGCCGGAGGGCCAGCGGGTCGCGGCCCGCGGTAACGCCCGCGCCGGCTTCTTCCCGCCCGCCGGCGGCTAGGTCGGCATTCGCCGCGCCACGAACGGCGCAACCACCGCAATGCCGACGAAGCGCGCCAACTGGTGCGCCGCCACGAACGCCGAATCCATGTGGAGGGCGAGCGCCAGCGCCGTCATGGTGTCGAGGCCGCCGGGGGCGAAGGCGACGAGGATCTGGACCAGCGGCACATCGACCACCGCGGCAACGGCGAAGGCGCACAGCGCGGCGATCGCGGTGGCAACGAGGAAGGCGCCGATCGAGGCGGCGGCGATGCGGCGCAGGAACGCGAGGTCGGTGCCGACGAAACGGCCGCCGATCATGGCGCCGAGGGTGATGTAGGCGACGACGGTGAGCGCCGGCGGCAGCGTGCCGGAGACGATGCCGGCGGCGTGGGCGACGCCGCTGACGAGCAGCGCGCCGGTGAGGTAGGCGGCGGGAACGCGGAGCGCGGCGAAGACGAGCGCGCCTGCCGTGGAGGCGGCGAGCAGCAGCACCAGCGGGATCGGCGCCATCAGCGGCGGCGGTGTCGGCGGCACGATCGGCTCCAGCGAGGAGACCAGCGCGGGAATCGCCACGACCAGCAGGAACAGGCGGATACTCTGGCCGACGACGACGCGGCGGAGATCCGCGCCGGAGGCGGCGGCGAGCGCCACGACGTAGGACAGCGCGCCGGGGAGCGAAGCGTAGAACGCGGTGCTGCGATCCCAGCCGGCGACGCGCACGAGATAGACCTGCACGGCGACGACCATGGCGAGGACGCTGATCAGCAGGCTGGCGAGGCTCAGCGGCCAGGCGCCGATGCGCGACACGATCTCGGGCGTGATGCCGGCGCCGAGCAGCGCGCCCAGCACGATGAAGACGGCGTCGGCGACACGCGGCGGGACGTGCACCGGCAGGCGGCCGATGGCGCAGACGGTGACGGCGATCATCGAGCCGGACAGCCACCCGGCGGACAGGCCGACGAGGTTGGCGAGGAAGCCGCCGGCGAACGCGATGGCCAGCGTGCGCAGGATAAGAAAGACGGTGTCGCGCGGGATCATGGTGCGGCGCTCCGCGCGTGGCACCCGCTAACCGAGGGCGCGGGCGAGCGCCAGCAGCTTGCCCACCGTGTTCCAGTTGCGTGCCGTCGCGGGCACGCCGAGGGCGCGTTCCAGCGCCGCGTTGGTGACCTTCGACGTGCCCTGCCCGGTGGCATAGTGGATGTAGAGGTCGCGGCCGCGGAGATGGAGCCGTTCCTTGTTGACCTTGACCGCCGCCAGACGTTCGGCGGCGCCTTCCGTCGGATCGTCGGCGGCGAAGGCGACGATGAGATGACTGGGGTCGCTCTTTTCTTCCGGCTTGAACGGGTTGTGCTGCATGGTCGCGGCGATCTCGTCGGCGGTGCGCACCACGATCGCCGGGCGGAACTTGTGGCTCTTCTCGATGGCATCGGCGAGCTTCTTGGCCACGGCCTTGTCGGCGCCGGTGGCGCGGAAGGCGACGTTGCCGCTCTGGAGCAGCGTCGTGACGTCGCGGAAGCCGGCCTTCTCGCAGATGGATTTCAAATCCGCCATGCGGATGATGCCGGTGCCTCCGACGTTGACGGCGCGGAGCAGCGCGACGTAGCCGTTCATCGCTTGCCGATCCAGGCGACCAGGCGCTCGGTCGCGGTGCGGACCTGGCCGGCGTCGCGCGCGAAGCAGAGGCGGAAGTAGCCCTTGCCGGCGGCGCCGAAGGCGGAGCCCGGCGCGACGCCGACGTTCGCCTCATCGACCAGGCGGAAGGCGACCTTGCGGTCGTCCGGTTCGCCGTCGATGGCGGCGAACAGATAAAAGGCGCCCGGCGGATCGGCGAAGCGGACGCGGCCGGTGGAGCGGAGGCCATCGACGACGATGTCCCGGCCGGCGCGGGCGCGCTCGACCTGACGGTCGACGAAGCCGTCGCCGTCGTTCATCGCGACGATCGCGGCGCGCTGCAGGAAGGCGGCAACGCCGGAGGACGAGTACTGGACGAGATCCTCGATGGTGTCGCCGAGCGCCTTCGGCGCGGACAGCCAGCCGACGCGCCAGCCGGTCATCGCCCAGTTCTTGGAGAAGGTGTTGACGTAGAAGATGCGGTCGTCGTCATCGGCGATGTCGTAGAACGAAGGCGATCGGCGGCCGGCGTAGAAGAAGCGGTGGTAGACTTCGTCGGCGATGATCCAGATGCCGCGCTGGCGCGCAAATTCGAGGATGGCGCGGAGCTCGTCCAGTGTCGCGGTCCAGCCGGTCGGGTTCGACGGCGAGTTGACCACGATGGCTTTCGTGCGCGGCGTGGCGGCGGCGAACAGGCGGTCGAGATCGAGCGTCCAGCCGGCGTTGCCGAGGCTCATCGGCACCTCGACGGCGCGGGCGCCGCTGATGCCGATGGCGCCGTCGAAATTCGGCCAGCCGGGCGTCGGCACCAGCACCTCGTCACCGACGCCGGCGGCCATGCGGGTGGCGATCTGGATGGCGTGCATGCCGCCGATGGTGACGAAGAAACGCTCCGGGTCGAACGGGCGCCCATAAATGCGGCCGTGGTAGTGGGCGATGGCGGCGCGCAAGTCCGGCAGGCCGCGCTGGTAGGTGTAGAAGGTTTCGCCGGCGGCCAGCGATTTTGCCGCGGCATCGGCGATGAAGGCGGGCGTCGGCAGATCGCCCTCGCCCACCCACAGCGCGATCAGGCCCTCGCGCGTGCGGCCGTAGTTGAAGACTTCGACGATGCCGCTATGCGGCGCGTCGCGGGCTTCCGGGCGGAGGGCGGCGAGGAGATCGTTCGAGGGCATACGCTAACACTCGCGAGGCAAAACAAACTCCGCTCATCCCCGCGAAAGCGGGGACCCAGGTCGGGCGCACATAAGCACACCGGCAAGGCCAGCCCAACTCGCGCGGTATTGCAATTAGGTCCTGGGTCCCTGCTTTCGCTGAGACGAGCGGAGGAAGGGGCGGCGTACGGCCCGCTACGCGCGCTTGGCGAGCAGGTCGCGGATCTGGGTGAGCAGTTCCTCTTCCTTGGTCGGCGGCGGCGGGACGGCCGGGGCCGGCTGCGGCTGGCGCTTCATGCGGTTCATCGCCTTCACCACCATGAACAGCACCCAGGCGACGATGATAAAGTTGATCGCCAGCGTGATGAAGTGGCCGTAGGCGAGCGTGGCGCCGTTCTTCTGCGCCTCGGCGAGCGTCGCGGCCGGCGCGCCGGCGAGCTGGATGTACATGTTGGAGAAGTCGATGCCGCCCGTGATCAGGCCGACGATCGGCAGGATGATGTCCGCCACGATCGACTGCACGAGGCCGCCGAAGGCCGCGCCGATGATCACGCCGATGGCGAGATCGACCACGTTGCCCTTCAGCGCGAATTCGCGGAATTCCTTGAGCATGGTTTCCTCCAGTTGCATCCCCGCCCCCAGGGACCACTCCCGGTCCTAGCGCCCGGTTGACCCGGTGGCAAACCGACCGCATGGTTCGCCACGGTTTCCGCGGGAATCGCCAAGCGGCTGCCTCCTTCGCCGACGAAGAAAAGGCGGGCGGCGCCGGCGATTCGCGGGCGGCATAAGGGACGGACAGGGTGCGCGATTCCAGCGAGGCGGCGTGGTGGCGGCTGACGTGGCGGCTGGCGGCGGCCGTGACCGGCGGCGGCGCCGTGCTGGCGATCGTCGCGACGTCGCTTGAGGCGGATGCCGCCGGTCCGCAATTTTTCGGCCTGCCCCTCGCGGAATTCTTCGGGCTGATCGTCGTGCCGCTGATCCTGATGGCGGCGGCGTTCGTCTTCGCCGGCCGGCAGCGGGCGCTCGACCGGCGCTTCGACGTGGCGGAGGACTAGGCGCGCGTGGCGTCCCGCTCGTCCTACGGCCGGCCGGCGGCGCTTTTCGCCGCGGCGTTCGTGCTGCTGCTGGTGGTGCTGACGCTGCTCGATCATTTCGGGCTGCCGGCGGGCGTGCTGTCGACGACGCTGGCCGCCGCGGTGCTGATCGCGGTCGCCGCGCTCGGCGTCAACGGCAGCACGATGCAGGCATCGGAATTCTATCTCGCCGGCCGCGCGCTGACGCCCGGGCAGAACGGCATGGCGACCGCGGCCGCCGCGGTCTCGGCCTTCGTGTTCCTCGGATTTGGCGGCGCGTTCTATGCCAGCGGCGCCGACGCCGCGGCGCTGGTCATCGGCCTGGCGCTCGGCCTGCTCATCCTCACGATCGGGATCGCACCGTATTTCCGCAAGTCTTCCGCGTTCGGGGTTGCGGATTTTCTGGGACTCCGTTTCGGCGGGCGCGCAGTGCGCGCGGTTGCCGCCGCGGTCGTTGTGCCGGCGCTGTTCATCGGGCTGGTCTCAGCGCTTGCCGCGGCGGCGTTTCTGGCGGCGCTGATGCTGGGCGTCGGCGACGGCACGGCGCTCACGTTTGTCGTCGCGGTCGTGCTGGTGGCGACCGCGCTCGGCGGCCTGCGCGCCGTGACGCGGACGGCGATGGTGGAATACGTGGTGCTGGCTATCGGCATCGTCGCGCCAGTGGCGGTGGTCTCCCTGCGGGAATATTCGCTGCCGATCCCGCCGCTCGCCTTCGGCAATGCCGTCAGGGAGGCGGCGCTGCTGGTGACCGCCAGCGGGCACGACCTCGCGGCGGCGTTCGCCGGCGGCTTCGCGCCCTTAGGCGACAACGTGTTTGCCGAGATGGTGGTGCTGGCGACCGGCGTCGCCGCCCTGCCCCACCTGCTGATGCGGAGCGCGGCGGTGCGCGGGCCGGACCGGGCGCGGCGGTCGGGAGCGTGGGCGCTCGCGGGCGTGCTGCTGGTGGCGCTGATGGCGCCGGCGTACGCGGCGTTCTCGCGGCTGGTGATCCTGCGCGAGCTGGTCGATGGGCCGATCGAGACGTTGCCGGACTGGGTGTTCACGTTCGGCAATCTCGGGCTGGTGCGGCTTTGCGGCGTCGCGGCGACCACGGTCGACGTCGTGCTCGGCGCCTGCGCGGCGCGGCCGGGATTCACCGGCAACCTCAACGCCGGCGATCTGGCGCTGAGCACCGACGCGGTGGTGCTCGCGGGGCCGGCGATATTCGGACTGCCATATGTCGCCTCGGCGCTGGTCGGGGTCGGGGCGCTGGCGGCGAGCCTCGCGGCGGCGAAGGCGATGGCGTTCGCGCTTGCCTCCACCATCGGGCACGACCTCTACGCCGGCGCGCTCGACGCGCATGCCTCCGCCGGGCGGCAGTTGATCGTGACGCGGCTATCGGCGGCGGTCGGCGTCGGGCTCGCGGCGTGGTGCGCGGCGGGCGCCGGGAGCGCCGCCTTCGGCATCGCGCCGATCGCCATCGCGCTCTCCGCCGGTGGACTTTTCCCGGCACTGATCCTCGCCATCTGGTGGCGCCGGGCGAATGTCGCCGGCGCCATCGCCGGCATCGCGGCGGGCGGGCTGCTCACCGCGACGCTGATTGCCGAGCATCGCTTCCCCGGCTTCCTGCCGTTCGGCCGCCTCGGGTTCGACGATCTCACCGCCGGCGTCATCGGCATGCCGTTCGGATTTCTCGCGGCGGTTGCCGCCACTCTCGCCACCGATCCGCCATCGGAGGAGCGCCTGGTGTTCATCGACGCCATGCGCCGCCCGGGCGGCACCCCCTTCGTGCAGGAAACCGAAAGCCTATGAGCGACGCGCGCCGCACTCTCTTCCCCGCCATCGAGCCTTACGCCGAGCACCGGCTCAAGGTCTCCGACCTGCACGAGATATACGTCGCCGAGTACGGCAACCCGCGCGGCAAGCCGGCGGTGATGATCCACGGCGGGCCGGGCGCCGGCACCAACCCGACGATGCCGCGCTTTCACGATCCCGACGTCTACCGCATCATCCTTTTCGACCAGCGCGGCTGCGGGCGCTCGACGCCCTATGCGGAACTGCGCGAGAACACGACGTGGGACCTGGTCGCCGACATGGAGCGGATACGCGCGCATCTCGGCATCGACCGCTGGCAACTGCTCGGCGGCTCATGGGGATCGACGCTCGGCCTCGCCTATGCCGAGACGCATCCTCAGCGCGTCAGCGAATTGATCCTCCGCGGTATCTTCACCGTGCAGCGGAGCGAGCTGCTCTGGTTCTATCAGGAGGGCGCATCGCACCTGCAGCCGGAGGCCTTCGAGGTCTATCGCAACGTCATCCCGGAGTCCGAGCGCGGCGACCTTATCGCGGCGTTCCACAAACGGGTGACGAGCGACAATCCGAAGGTGCAGCTCGAAGCGGCGCAGGCGTGGAGCATCTGGGAGGGGACGGCGATCTCGCTGTTGCCCGACCCCGGGCGCGTCGCCGCCTTCGGCGATCCGCAGTACGCGATCGCGTTCGCGCGGATCGAGTGCCACTATTTCCAGAACCGCGGCTTCTTCGAGCGCGACGACCAGTTGCTGCATGACGCGACGCGGCTGAAGGGCATCCCGGGCACGATCGTGCATGGGCGCTACGATCTCTGCACGCCGATCTCGACGGCGTGGGACCTGCACAAGCGGTGGCCGGAGGCGGACTATCGGCCTGTCGCCGACGCCGGGCATGCGATGAGCGAGCCGGGCATCATCGATGAACTGGTCAGTGCGACGGAGAAATATAAAGGGCACTCCGCCCGAGACTAAGCGTCGCGTCCGTGCTTCAGCGTGCGGACGAGATCCAGGAAGCGGCCGAGGGCCTCGTGGACGAAGTTTGGTTTCGGTGGCTCGGTCGCCGCGACGGGAGTCGATGTCACCGGCGGCGTCTTGAGGCTCGCGCTCAGCGCGGCGACCTTCGCGGTCAGCGCCGCGACTTCCGTCGCCAGCGCGTCGAGGCGCGATGACTCGACCGGCAGCGTTTCGCAGCGCCAGATGCCCTTGGTCGGGCGGCAGTGGGAAACCGCGCCGGTGGCCGTGTCGAGGCGGACGACGCCGTCGCGGCTGGCGCTGAGGGCAAAACGGCCCTCGGCCTGAGCAGCAGCGGCGACGAAAACCAGGGCGGCGGCCAACGCGATACGCATGGCCGCAAGACTAGCAGCGGTGGAGCATTCCGCCAATTGCTTGCCGGGCGGGAGGGTCGCCGATAGGTTCGCCCGCGATGGCGACGATCTACAAGATTTGCCCGGCGGCGCTGTGGCGCGAGGCGGTCGCGGCGGACGTCTTCCGCGGCTCGCCGGTCGACCTCGCCGACGGCTTCATCCATTTTTCCACCGCTGCCCAGGTCGCGGAGACGGCGGCGAAGCATTTCGCCGGGCAGGACGATCTGATACTCGCGGCCTTCGACGACGGCGACATCGGCGACGTGCGCTACGAGCCGTCGCGCGGCGGGCAGTTGTTCCCGCATCTTTACGCGCCGCTCGATCCGAAACAGGCGCTGTGGGTGCGGCCGGTGACGATGCGGGCGGACGGCACGCATGTCCTGCCGATCACGCGCCATGATCTATGACCTGATCCGGCCGCTGCTGTTCGCGCTCGATGCCGAGGCGTCGCATCGCGCGGCGATCGCGGCGCTCGCGGCGGGAGTCTATCCCCGCGCGCCGGCGGCCGATGCGCGACTCAAGCGGACGGTGATGGGGATCGAGTTTCCCAATCCGGTCGGGCTGGCGGCGGGGTTCGACAAGCATGGCGAGGTGCCGGATGCGGCGCTGGGACTCGGCTTCGGCTTCGTCGAGGTCGGCAGCGTCACGCCGCGGCCGCAGCCGGGCAACCCGAGGCCGCGCGTGTTTCGCGTCGAGCACGATCGCGCGGTGATCAACCGGCTCGGCTTCAACAGCGAGGGGCATGACGCGGTCTACGCCCGGCTGGCGGCGCGCGAGCGGCGCGGGATTGTTGGCGTCAATCTCGGGACGAACAAGGACAGCACGGATCGCGTCGCGGACTATGTCGCGGGGGTGCGGCGGTTCGCCGACGTCGCCGGTTATCTCGCGATCAACATTTCGTCGCCGAACACGCCGGGCCTGCGCGACCTGCAGGAGAAGGATGCGCTGGCGCGGCTGCTCGACGGGGTTGCCGCGGCGCGGGCGGGATTGGCGAGGCGCGTGCCGATCGTGGTGAAGATCGCGCCGGACCTCGACGACGAGGCGCTCGGAACCATCGCGGAGACGGTGATCGTCGCAGGCATGGACGGGATGATCGTTTCCAACACGACGCTGTCGCGCCTCGGCGTCGGCGACCCGAAACTTGCCGCCGAGTCCGGCGGGCTGTCGGGGCGGCCGCTGTTTGCGCCGTCGAACAAGATGCTGACGCGGCTGCGCGGCATGGTTGGTGACCGGCTGGTGCTGATCGGCACCGGCGGCATCGATTCCACGACGGCGGCGCGGCAGAAGATCGCGGCCGGAGCCGATCTCGTGCAGCTATACACGGGCATGGTCTATGAAGGGCCGACGCTGCCGGCGCGGATCGTCGCCGGGCTTGCGGCGGCTATTCCCTGACGTAGGACGGATGCGCGGCGCTGATTTCGTCGATGTGGGAAAGCGTGCCCGACAGATGAACGCGGAGACTTTCCTGCGCGGCGGCCGGATCGGAGGCGGCGATGCCTTTCACGATCGCGGCGTGGCTCGCCAGGATCTGCTCGATCTTGCCGGGCGACGGCAGGTCGAGCCGGCGGAGGCGGTCGATATGGCCGCTGCGGTCGCGGATAAGCGTCCACAGGTCGGGGACGGCGGCGCTCTCGTAGAGCACGCGGTGGAAGGCGCGGTCGCTCGCTTCGAAGGCGACGAGGTCGGCGCCGTCGTACTGCGCGCGCTGGTCGGCGACGATGGCGTTGAGGCGCTGGACGAACGGCTTGTCGGCGGCGAGCGCGAGCTGGCGCACGATTTCGATCTCGAGCGAGCGGCGCATGAAGTGAGTCTGGATCGCCTGGCGGAGATCGATCGGCGACACGCGCGTCGTCGACTGCGGGAAGATGTCGACCAGCCCCTCGCCCGACAGGCGCATCAGCGCGTCGCGGATCGGCGTCTGGCTGAGGCCGAAGCGCTTGACCAGATCGGTGCGCGACAGCGTCGTGCCGGGCGCGTAGTCGAGCGTGATGATGCGGTCGCGCAACCACTCGTAGACCTGCGGCGCGGCGCGGCGCGAATTGTCGAGCGCGATTTCCCTCAGCGGGACAGTGGCGTCCATGTCTCTCTTTCGCAGAGACTCACAAGGGCCGGCAAGGCGGCACGGTGTCGTCCCGGCTTGAAAGCACAGCGGAAGGATACGGTCCGTTGCACCTGAAACACAAATGTATTAGTGTTTTACACCGAAGCGAAGGCCGGGACAAACGCGGCCGAGGGAGGACGTTGGTGGGATCGCGGGGCCGCGGCGCGGCCTTCTTTTTCATGGGCAGGCGGGCATGAGCGGCGCGCGCAAGACCGCGGCGGAGCTCAGGAGCGCGCGCTGGTTTGCGCCCGACGACCTGCGTTCCTTCGGCCATCGCTCGCGCCTGATGCAGATGGGCTACGACCCGGAAGACTGGGTCGGCAGGCCCGTCATCGGCATCATCAACACGTGGTCCGATCTCCAGCCCTGCCACGCGCATTTCAAGGACCGCGTCGCCGACGTGAAGCGCGGCGTGCTGCAGGCGGGCGGCTTCCCGGTCGAGATGCCGGCGCTGTCGCTGTCGGAAAGCTTCCAGAAGCCGACGACGATGCTCTACCGCAACATGCTCGCCATGGATGCGGAGGAATTGCTGCGCGGGCACCCGATCGACGGCGCGGTGCTGATGGGCGGCTGCGACAAGACCACCCCTGCCCTCCTGATGGGCGCGACCAGCGCCGGCTTCCCGGCGATTTTCCTGCCGGCCGGCCCGATGCTGCGCGGCAACTGGAAGGGCAAGACGCTCGGCTCCGGTTCCGACGCCTGGAAATATTGGGACGAGCGGCGCGCCGGCAACATCTCCGACACCGACTGGTTCGAGATGGAAGCCGGCATCGCGCGGAGCGCCGGCCACTGCATGACGCTCGGCACCGCCAGCACGATGACCGGCATGGCCGAGGCGCTCGGCATGACGCTGCCGGGCGCGTCGTCGATTCCCGCGGTCGATGCCTCGCACATCCGCATGGCGACGGAATGCGGACGGCGGGTCGTCGAGATGGTGTGGGAAGATCTCACGCCGGCGAAGATCCAGACGCGCGAGGCGTTCGAGAATGCGCTGGTCGTCGCCATGGCGATGGGCTGCTCAACCAACGCGATCATTCATCTCATCGCGCAGGCGCGGCGAGCGGGGGTCACGCTCTCGCTCGACGATTTCGAGCGTGTCAGCCGCAAGGTTCCGGTCGTTGCCAACATCCGGCCGAGCGGCGACAAGTACCTGATGGAGGATTTTTACTTCGCCGGTGGACTGCGCGCGCTGATGAAGGAGATCTCCGGTTTCCTGCATCTCGATACGCTCACGGTCAACGGCAGGACGCTCGGCGAGAACATCGCCGACGCGGAGGTGACCAACACCGACGTCATCCGTCCGCTATCCAACCCGGTCTATGCCGAGGGCTCGCTGGCCGTGCTCAAAGGCAACCTCGCGCCGGACGGCTGCGTGATGAAGCCTAGCGCCGCCAACCCGAAGTTCCTGAAGCACACCGGGCCGGCGCTGGTGTTCGACGATTACGGCGCGATGAAGAAGGCGACAGACGACGAGAATCTCGACGTCACCGAGGACACCGTGCTGGTGCTGCGCAACGCCGGGCCGCAGGGCGGGCCGGGCATGCCGGAATGGGGGATGCTGCCGATCCCCAAGAAACTGGTGAAGCAAGGCATCCGCGACATGGTGCGCATCTCGGACGCGCGCATGAGCGGCACCAGCTACGGCGCGTGCGTGCTGCATGTCGCGCCGGAGTCCTACGTCGGCGGCCCGCTGGCGCTGGTGAGGAACGGCGACCGCATCTCGATCGACGTTGCGGCGCGCTCGATCAGCCTCGATGTGCCCGAGGCGGAGCTCGCTGAGCGCCGCGCGGCGCTGGCCAAGCCCCCTGCCCGCTACGAGCGCGGCTACGGCTGGATGTTCACGCGGCATATCCGGCAGGCGAACCAAGGCTGCGACTTCGACTTCCTCGAAACCAGCTTCGGCGCGCCCGTCGGCGAGCCGGCGATCTATTGAGGGCCGGCGATGGCGCTGAAACCCGAAACGCTGGCCAAGCTCAAGACGGTGAGCACGGCGACGCTCACCACAGCGTTGCTCAAGCGCGGGCTGCGCAACCAGTTCATCCAGGACGTTCACCGCATCAATCCCAATGCCGGGCGGATGGCCGGCGAGGCGTTCACGCTCCGCTACATTCCGGCGCGCGAGGACCTCAACCAGCTTGCGGTGTTCCGCGATCCCGAGCATCCGCAGCGCAAGGCCGTCGAGACGTGCCCGCCCGGCGCGGTGTTCGTGATCGATTCGCGGAAGGACGCGCGCGCGGCATCGGCCGGATCGATCCTCGCGGCTCGCCTGATGGTGCGCGGCGCCGCCGGCATCGTCACCGATGGCGGATTGCGCGATTCTCCCGCCATCGAGCGGATGGCATTTCCCGCGTATCACCATCGCGCCTCCGCACCGACGAACCTGACGCTGCATCATGCCATCGACATCAACGTGCCGATCGGCTGCGGCGACGTCGCGGTATTTCCCGGCGATGCCGTGGTCGGCGACAACGAGGGCGTCGTCATCGTGCCGGCGCACCTTGCCGACGAGGTCGCCGACGAGGCGGTCGAGATGACCGTGTTCGAGGATTTCGTGACCGAGGAAGTGATGAAAGGTCGGTCGATCATCGGGCTCTACCCGGCGACGCACGACCAGACGCTCAAGGATTTCGCCACCTGGAGGAAAGCCAACGGGCGGTGAGGTGACGGTTCGTGCGCCGCTGGAGGGCGGCGCGCGATTTCAGGGAGGGCGGATTTTCCGCCAACCGGTGCCGGAACGGCGCCGGCCGTATAACGGGAGGAACGACACATGGATGGACACATTTCACGCCGGAGTCTGCTCGGCGGCGTGGCCTCGGCGGCGACGCTCGCCGCACTCGGCCGGCCGGCATTCGCCGCACTGACACTGCCGACCTCGCCGGTGACGCTCAACTTCGTCGACGTCGCCGGTAACCTCGCGCTGACGCAGAAGGCGATCGAGGCGTATCGCGACAAGAACCCGAAGCTGCTCTCGGCGGTGAACTTCTCGAAGGCGCCGGCGCCGGAACTGCCCGGCAAGATCAAGGCACAGCAGGACGCCAACCACCTCGACATCGACGGCGTGCTGACCGGCATCGACGTGCTCTCGGCCGGCGTCGATCAGGGGCTGTGGATCCCGACGGTGACCGACTACGCCGCCGACCTGCCGAAGCTCGACGACATCTACCTGCCGGGCGCGGTGAAGATGCAGGCGCTGGCGCAGAACCAGGGCATCTGCGTCACCTTCTGCCAGGCCGGGCCGCTGCTCGAATACATGCCGGACGCGGTGGCGACGCCGCCGACGACGCCGCAGGAACTGCTCGACTGGGCGAAGGCCAACCCGAACCGCTTCATCTACGCTCGCCCTGCCAACTCGGGTCCGGGCCGCGTGTTCATGATGGGCCTGCCCTACCTGCTCGGCGACAGCGACCCGAAGGACCCCGAGAAGGGCTGGGACAAGACCTGGGCCTACCTCAAGGAACTCGGCCAGTACGTCGAGTACTATCCGAGCGGCACCGGCGCGGTGTTCAAGGAAGTCGGCGAAGGCTCGCGCGACATGACGCCGACGCAGATGGGCTGGGACATCAACCCGCGCGTCCTCGGCACCGTGCCGAAGGAAGCGAAGACGCAGGCGCTGAAGGGATTCCACTGGATCCTCGACGCGCATTACCTGTGCGTGCCGAAGGGCATTGCGCCGGAGAAGGCGGCGGTCCTGATCGACCTCGCCAAGTACCTGCTGACCCCGGAAGCGCAGGCGACGACCTACGATCTCGGCTACTTCTATCCGGGCCCGGCGGTGAAGGACGTGCCGCTGTCGCTCGCGCCGAAGGAAAGCCAGGATGCGATCAACGAGTTCGGCCGTCCGGAATACGAGGCGCTGATCAACGACAACCCGCAGGAGACGCCGCTGCTGCCGACGCAGCTTGTCTATGCCTTCGGTCGCTGGGACAAGGAAGTCGGCGGCGACAAGGTCAAGAAGTAGCAGCAACGATGCTCACTGCGTCACACGACTTCAAGGTACTGAAACTTGACGGAGTGAGCCGGAACTTCGGCGTGCTCAACGCGCTGAAGGACGTTACGCTCGAGGTCAAGCGGGGCGAGTTCATCGCCCTGCTTGGCCCCTCGGGCTGCGGCAAGTCGACGGCGCTGAACTGCATCGCCGGCCTGCTGGCGCTGACCGGCGGCAGCATCTCGCTCGACGGGGTGCGCATCGACCAGCTCAAGCCGGAGTCGCGCGGCTTCGGCATGGTGTTCCAGAACTACGCGCTCTTCCCGCACATGACGGTGCGGAAAAACATCGGCTTCGGCCTCGCCATGCAGGGCCGGCCGCGGACGGAGATCGAGAAGAAAGTCGATGAGGCGCTGGCGCTGGTGCGCCTGCAGGACCAGGGCGCCAAGCTGCCCGGCGCGCTTTCCGGCGGCCAGCAGCAGCGCGTCGCCATCGCGCGCGCGATCATCATCGAGCCGCCGCTGGTGCTGATGGACGAGCCGCTGTCCAACCTCGATGCCAAGCTCAGGCTCGAAATGCGCGCCGAGATCCGGCGTATCCACAATCTCGTCGGCTCGACCACGATCTACGTCACGCACGACCAGGACGAGGCGCTGTCGCTCGCCGATCGCGTCGTGGTGATGCGCGCCGGTTCGATCCGGCAGGTCGGCACGCCGACCGAGCTCTACGAGGCGCCGGCACATCTCGACGTCGCGGAATTCATGGGCTTCCGCAACCGTCTGTCGGGCAAGCTCGTATCGCGCGACGGCGACCAGGCGACCATCGACGTCGGCGGCGCCAGGGTCAGCGGCATGGTGCGCGAGGCGATCGCGCCCGGTGGCACCGCCGCAATGGCGATCCGGCCCGATGATCTTATCGCCGGCGAAGCGCGGGCCGACGCCATCGCCGCCAAGGTCGAGACCATCGAATATCGCGGGCGGGAATTTGTCGGCACCGCGCGGGCGGGCGACCTCGAACTGGTGTTCCGGTCGGAGCGCCGCGTCGAGCCCGGCACGACCGTGCAGCTCAGCGCCGATCCCGGCCGCGTGCTGGTCTATCCGGCGGACGCATGAACACCACGATCAGCCTTCGCCAGCGGCTGGCGGCGCGCGGCATCGACGGCATCACGCTGCTGCTGGCGCCGGCGGTGGCGTTCGTGCTGGCGCTGTTCGTCTATCCATTCTTCTACGGGCTGATGCTTTCGTTCGCGCCGAAGACGGGAGGCTGGCTCGCCAATTACGCGACGTTTTTCTCCGACTCGTACCTCTACGACACGATCTGGACGACGCTGTGGGTGTCGGTGCCCGTGACGCTGTTCAATCTCGTCATCGCCGTGCCGATCGCGTTCCGCGTGCGGCTGATGAGCAATCCGCGGCTGCTGACCGGCATCCTCGTGCTGCCGATCACGCTGGGCACCGTGCTGGTCGCCGAGGGCCTGCTCAACTATCTCGGGCCGCAGGGCTGGTTCAACCGGACGCTGCTGCTGTTCCACATCATCGATAAGCCGGTGCGGCTGGTGCACAACTACTGGGGCGTGTTCGCCTCGCTGCTGATCACCGGCTTCCCGTTTACGTTCCTGCTGACGCTGTCGTATGTCACCGGCATCGATCCGGCGCTGGAGCAGGCGGCTGCGACGCTCGGCGCGCGGGCCTCGCAGCGCTTCCGCACGATCTTCCTGCCGCTCTTGGCTCCGGGGCTGGCGATCACGTTCTGCCTGTCGTTCGTGCAGGCCTTCTCGGTGTTCCCCTCGGCGGTCGTGCTCGGCGATCCGGCGGGATCGACGCGCGTCATCTCGATCGCGGCGTACCAGGCGGCGTTCGAGCAGTACGACTACCCGATGGCCTCGACCATCGCGATGATCATGGGCTTCACGCAGCTCGCCATCGTCGTGCTGGTGCTGGCGGCGCGCGGCTTCTTCTATCGCGGCGCGACCTCGGGCGGGAAGGGTTGACGCCATGATCCGCGACACGACGATCGGCGCGAAGCTCTGGGCGACGGCGGTGTGGGTCATCGTCGGTTTCTTCCTGCTCAATCTTTTCGCGATGGTCGCGACGGTGATCGTCTCGTCGTTCTCGACACGCTGGCTGCGGAGCTGGCTGCCGTCGGGCCTGACGACCAACTGGTACGCCTCGGCGTGGGCGGAGTTCCAGCTCAACCAGATCCTCGTCGTCACCTTCCAGGTCGCGTTCACCGTCGTGCTGATCTCGGCAATTCTCGGCGTCACCGCCGCCTACGCGCTGGCGCGGCGCGACTTCCCCGGCAAGCCGATCGTGATGCTGCTGTTCCTGCTGCCGCTGATGGTGCCGCCGATCACCTACGGCATTCCGCTGGCGACCGTGCTCTACCAGTCGGGACTCGGCGGGACGTTCTGGGGCGTGGTGCTCGCCAATCTCGTGCCGACGGTGCCGTTCGTCATCCTGATCATGATCCCGTTCATCGAGCAGATCGACCCCAAGATCGAGGCGGCGGCGCGCGTGTTCGGCGCCAATACGTGGAAGCTGTTCTTCTACGTGCTGCTGCCGCTGCTCATGCCCGGCATCCTCGCCTCGCTGCTGATCGTGCTGGTTCGGACGCTGGCGATGTTCGAGCTGACGTTCTTCGTCTCCGGGCCGAGCAGCCAGACGCTGGTCGTCGCGCTCTACTACGCGGTGTTCGCGGCCGGCGTGCGGGCGATCCAGTCGATCGACGCGATGGCCGTCATCTACATGGTGACGACGCTGATCTGGCTGCTGATCGCGCTCCGCTTCATTAACCCGACACAGCTCGTGACGCGGGTGAAGCGCGGCTAGGCCGGCTTCGGCGGCGTCATGTCCTCGGCGGCCGCGAACGCGCCGCCCTGATGCAGGTCGACCACCGGGTTGCCGGTGAGGCCATCGCCCTTCGCCATGATCTCGGCCGCGTAGTCCTCGGACCGATCCTGCGGCTTGTAGCCCAGGCGCTGCGCCGCGGAGGCGTCCCACCACCCGCGGGCGTTGTCGGACATGCCATAGACGATCTCGTAGTGCAGGTTCGGCGTGTCGAGGCCGATGGCGATGAGCTGCACGAAATCGCGCGGCGAGAGCCACACGGCAAGATCGCGCGGGTTCGCCGGCTTGTCGGCGATGTGGCCGATGCGGATGACCAGGCACTCGGCGCCGTACTTGTCGGCGTAGAGGCTGGCGAGGCCCTCGCCGAAGGCTTTGCTGACGCCGTAGCGCGAGTCGGGCCGGACGGTGGCCGTGACCGGGATCGTCTGGTCGCGCGGATAAAAGCCCATGACGTGGTTGCTCGAGGCGAATACGACGCGGCGCACGCCTTCCAGCCGCGCGGCCTCGAACAGATTGCGGGCGCCAACGATGTTGGCGGCGAGGATGGTTTGGAAATCGGACTCCAGCGAGAAGCCGCCGAGGTGGACGATGCCGTCGGTGCCGCGGACGGCCGCGCGCAGCGCGTCGAGGTCGCCGAGGTCGGCGGGCATGTGCTGCTCGGCCGGGTCGTGCGCTATCGGCACGCGATCCGAGACGCGCAGCGCATAGCGCGCGGCGAGCAGCGGACGAATCGTCCGCCCTACCCCGCCGCCGGCGCCCGTCAGGAGTATCCGCTTCATCCGGCCAGCATAGCCGATGAAGCGATGCGGGCTAGGCCGGGCGTTCGCCGATGATGGTGGCGCGGTGCATGACGCGGCGCTCGGGCAGGTAGTCGATGGTGGCGTAGTGCTGCGTCACGCGATTGTCCCACAGGGCGAGGTCGTTCTCGCGCCAGTGGTGGCGGATCTGGAACTCGGGCCGGGTGACGTGCTCGAAGAGATAGGCGAGCACGGCGTCGCTCTCGCCCTTGCCGAGCTCGTTGATGCGCGTGGTGAAGCCGGAGTTGACGAACAGCGCCTTCTTGCCGTTCGCCGGATGGGTGCGCACTACCGGGTGAACGACCGGCGGGTTCTTGGCGCGCGCCTCCTCCCACTTCTTCAGCGCCTCGCCGGTGGCGAAGCGATCGCGCGGGAAGGACTTTTCGAATTCGTGCACCGCGGTGAGGCCGTCGAGCAGCTTCTTGAACGGCGCCGACAGGGCGTCGTAGGCGGCGATGGTCGACAGCCACAGGGTGTCGCCGCCTGCCGGCGGGATCTTCTTGGCGTAGAGCGCGGCGCCCAGCGGCGGCGTCTCTATGAAGGTGACGTCGGTGTGCCAGTTGTCGTTGTCCGGCGCGTTCCTCACGCTGGTGTCCAGAATCAGAATCTCCGGAGTCTCGGGCACATTCGGATAGATCGGGTGGATATGCAGCGGCCCGAAATGCGCGGCGAACGTGCGGTGCGCGGCGGGCGTCAGGTGCTGGTCGGAGAAGAACAGCACGAGGCGGTCGTGGAGGGTTTCCTTCAGCGCCGCCACCGTCTCCTCCGACAGCGGATCGGCAAGGTCGAGGCCGGCGATCTTCGCGCCGATGGCGGGGGTCAGCGGCGTCACCTCGAAGGGCGTATTGCGCAGCGTCATGATCTTTCCTCCTAGAGCTTGCCCTTCCATGGCGTGAGCTTCCGCTCGAGCACGCGCATGGCGAATTCCATCGCGAAGGCGATCACCGCGATGGTGACGATGCCGACGATGACGACGTCGGTGACCAGGAAATTGGACGCGGTCTGGATCATGAAGCCGAGGCCGCGCGTCGCGGCGACCAGCTCCGCCGCGACCAGCGTCGACCAGCCGACGCTGAGGCCGATGCGGGCGCCGACAAGAATCTCGGGCAGCGCGTTGGGCAGGATGACGTCGCGGAGCACCTGCAGGCGATTGGCACCGACGCTGCGCGCCGCGTTGACGCGCTCCACGGGCACGCTGCGGACGCCGCTGGCAGTGGACAGCGCGATCGCCGGCAGGATCGCGAGGAAGATGAGCAGAATCTTGGGCCCCTCGCCGATGCCGAACCAGATGACGACCAGCGGCAGGTACGCGAGCGGCGGGATCGGCCGGTAGGCCTCGATGATCGGATCGAACAGGCCGCGGAGCAGCGGCGACAGGCCCATGCCGATGCCGACCGGGACGCCGACGACGATGGCGAAGGCGAGCGCGGAGAGGACGCGGACGAGACTCGCGGCCGTGTGCTGCAGCAGCGTCGCGTCGGCGAAGCCGCCGGTCAGCGTGGTGACAAAGCGGTGCGCGACGGCGAGCGGCGACGGCAGGAACAGCGCCGGCACGACCTCCAGCGCCGAGGCGAGCGACCAGGCGGCGAGCCAGAACACCGCCGAGCCGAGGAAAAACAGGAGCGCGCGCGGCGGCGCCTTGCGTTTCGCCGTACGGGGCGCCGGGGTCAACGAACTGTGGTCGCGGGCGCCGATGACGAGGACCTCGATCATGCGACCTGCTCGGGCTGCAGCTCGGCGGCGCGGCGGTGCATGAGGGCGCGGAGCTCGGCCTTGACGGCGGTGAAGGCCGGCTCGGCGCGGATGGCGGCGCCGTCTTCGCCGGCGGCGACGCGGGCGGAGAAATCGAGATCGAAGCGGCCGACGATGCGGCCCGGACGCTCGGACAGCACGACGAGATGCGTCGCCAGGAACACCGCCTCCTCGATGTCGTGTGTGATGAGCAGCGCGGTCTTGGCGGAGCCGGCCCAGAGATCGAGCAGCACGCGCTGCATGTCCTCGCGCGTGATCGCATCGAGCGCGCCGAGCGGCTCGTCGAGCAGCAGCACGGCCGGATCGGCGGCGAGCGCGCGGGCGAGGCCAACGCGCTGCTGCATGCCGCCGGACAACGTCCACACCGGATGATCGGCGAATTCGGCGAGGCCGACGCGGAGCAGCAGCGGGATGACCAGTTGGCGGCGGCGCTTGCGGTCGATGCCCTTCACCTTCAGCGGGAAGGCGACGTTGTCGGCGACGTCGAGCCAGGGGAGCAGCGCGTGGCGCTGGAAGACGACGGCGCGCTCGGCGGAGGGCGCGGCGATCGGGCGACCGCGGAAATTTGCCTCGCCGCCCGTCGGACGGATGAAGCCGGCGAAGACGTTGAGCAGCGTGGTCTTGCCGGAGCCGGAGGGACCGAGCACGGCGACAAAGGCGCCCGGCTCGACGCGCAGGTCGATGCCGCGGAGCGCCGGCAGCGCGCCGTTCGCCGCGTCGTACTCGACGCTCAGCGCACGGGCTTCCAGTTCGGCGACGTCGGCCATCCATGCACCTCGCAACAAAACGAGAAGGGGCCCGGTCCGGAAGGGGAGGAAAACCGGACCGAGCCCTTATCGGCGCGCCGCGCTAGTTGGTGGCGGCGGCCTGCTTGACGTAGGCCGGGTTCACGTACGGGCCGTAGTCGGCCAGCACGTCCGGGATCTTGCCCTGCTCCTTGAGGAACTCGGAGGTCGCGACGACCGCCTTGACCGTGTCGCCACCGAGAAGCTGCGGCGAGGCCTGGTCGGCGAGCGTCGGGAAGACGTAGCCGGCGAGCACGACCGGAACGTCCTCAGGCTTGGCGCCCGTGAGGTTCGCGACCTTGTCGATGTTCGACTTGTCGGCGAGCCAGGCGGTCTGGTCCTTGAGGAAGCCGGCGTAGGCGGCGCCGGTCACCTGCGCGAAGGCGGTGACGATCGCCGGGTTCTTGTCGGCGAAGTCCTTGCGGACGATCCAGGCGTCAAAGGTCGGCGCGCCCCAGGTGGCGACGTCCTTCGAGGAAGCCAGCACCTTGCCGGTCGCCTTGATGGCGCCCAGCGCCGGGTCCCAGACGTAGGCGGCATCGATGTCGCCACGCAACCAGGCGGCGGCGATTTCCGGCGGACGCGAATTGACGATCTTCACCTTCGACGGATCGATGTTCCAATGCTCCAGCGCCGCGAGCAGGCTGTAGTGCGTGGTCGAGACGAAGGGCACCGCCACGGTCTTGCCGATCAGGTCTTCCGGCTTCTCGATGCCGGAGCCGTTGCGCACGACCAATTCCTCGGCGTCGCCGATCTGGTCGGCGATGAAGAACGTCTCGATCGGCAGCTTGTTCGAGGCGGCGACCGCCAGCGGGCTGGAGCCGACGAAGCCGATGTCGATCGAGCCGCCGGCAATGGCGGCGATGACGTCGGCGCCGGAGTCGAACTTCTTCCATTCGGCGGCGCGGCCGAAGGCCTTCTCATAGAGGCCGTCGGCCTGGGCGACCTTGGCCGGGTCGATCGTCGTCTGGTAAGCGATGCGGATGGCGTCCTCGGCGTGGCCGGCGACGGCACCGCCGAGCAAGGTTGCGGCGCCGAGTGCGGCCGCGAGCAATGTCTTCTTCATCGTCGTCTCCACGGTTGATTAGTCGGATCAGCGATCCGTGACGCCAGCAAAGCGGGAGACGGAGGTAAACTCTACTAATGTTATAGTCTTTTATCGCGCGGGCGGAGAAAGCTCTTCTCCGGATCGGCGCGGCGCTAGAACGCGGAGCGGACGCGGATGCTCTGACGCCACAACAGCGTCAGGCCGCGGGTCAGCAGAAAGACCAGCAGCGCGATCCACCAGCCGACGATGCCCAGCCATAGCGCAAGCGTCGCGCCAATGACGAGGTAGATGACCACCGCAAACAGCATCGCGTTGCGCATATCGACCGACCAGGTGGCGCCAATGAAGACGCCGTCCATCTGATAGGCGAGCGTGCCGAAGAGCGGAAAGAGCGCGGCCCAGATGAGGACGCCGCGGGCGGCGGCGCGGACCGGCTCGCTGGTGGTCATGAGATCGATGACATGGCCGCCGGCCAGCAGCAGGACCAGCGTCAGCGTCGCCCCGACGACGTAGCCCCACAGAATCGCGAGGCGCACGGCACGATCGAAGGCCGGCCGATGGCGCGCTCCGATCGCCCGGCCTGTCAGTTGCTCCGCGGCCGCCGCGAGGCCGTCCAGGGAATAGGCGGCGAGGATGATGAGATTCATCAGGAGTTCGTTGGCGGCGAGGATCACGTCGCCGGCAGCGGCGCTGCGGGCCGTGAACACTGCGAAGGCGAAAAGCAGCGCAAACGACCGGATGAGGATGTCGCGGTTCAGCGCAATCAGGCGGACGAAGGCGGCGCGGCTCAGTATCGCGGCGCGATCGGGAAGCGCGGTGCGATCGACAAGGCGGTAGACCACGATGAAACCGACGAGCGCTGCCGACGTTTCCGCCGTGAAGCCGGCCCAGGCGGCGCCGGCAACGCCAAGACCGTAGAAATGGACCAGCAGAACGGCGAGCGCGATGTTGACGCCGTTCAGCACGAGCTGGAGGAACAGGCCGTAGCCGGCGCGGCCGAGGCCGATCAGCCAGCCGAGGATGACGTAGTTGGCGAGCATCATCGGCGCGCAGAGCACGCGGATGTCCCAGTAGGTGCGGGTGGCGGCCTGCACGGCGTCGCTGCCGCCGATCAGATGCTGCGCCAGTGCCAGGATCGGCGCGTGCAGGACAAGAATCACGATGCCGATGACCAGCGCCAGCAGCAGCGCGCGGGCAAGCGTTGCCGTCATCTCGCGCTTGTCGCCGGCGCCCAGCGCCTGCGCGACCAGCCCGGTGGTGCCGGCGCGCAGGAAGTTGAACGAGAGGAAGACGATGTCGAAGATCAGGCCGCCGATCGAGACGCCGCCAACCAGCGCCGGATCGCCAAGCTGGCCGATAACGCCGAGGCTGATGACGCCGACCAGCGGCGTCGTCAGATAGGCGAGCGTCATCGGCGCGGCGATGGCGAAGACGCCGCGGTGCGTGACCTCGAAGGCATTGGCAGGCTCGGCCACCGGACCGCCCTCCCCGGCGGGCCGCCGTTATAGGGCGGTTGGGGGTGGCACTCCATCCATCTTGACTTGCGGGCCGACCATCCGTTCAAGTGGCGGCCGATGCGGGTGTAGTTCAATGGTAGAACGGCAGCTTCCCAAGCTGCATACGAGGGTTCGATTCCCTTCACCCGCTCCACTATTTTGGGGGCAGGCATTACCGGACGCCGGAAGCGGGGGCAGGCATGATCCGGACGCTCAGCGACGATACGCTCATCGTCTTCCTCTCGGACTGCCATATCGGCGGCGACGAGGGGCGCTCGATCTTCGAGACGCCGGGCGAGCTGGTGCGGCTGATCGACGAGATCGACGCCGAGGCGCGGCCGGTCGAGCTGGTGCTCGCCGGCGACTTCTTCGACTTCCTCCGGATCAAGACCGCGCCGGCCGGCTTCAACCGCGCGTCGGCGACGATCGCGCGACCGGAGCTTGGTGCGCTGTTCGCGCGGCTCCGACAATTCGCAGCGAGCGAGCAGCGGCGCGTCATCTACCTGCCCGGCAACCACGACGCCGAGATGTGGTGGAACGACGCAATCCGCGGGACGCTGCAAAATGACGGGTTGATGCATGAATTCGCGCTGTCGTACGCGGCGGCGTTCGCTTCCGATCCGGGGCGCGTCATCTATTGCGAGCACGGCAACGAGTTCGACCCGGCAAACAAGATCACCGACTACAGCGACCGGCTCGACACGCCGCTCGGCGAGCACATCGTCACCGACATCATCCCGCGGCTGCCGCGCGGTCGGGCGGCGGCGGCGCTGCAGCTCAGCGACATCGACCGCGTGTTTCCGCTCTCGATCCTGCCCGAGTGGGTGGCCGGGCGGCTGTTCTATGCGCTGGTGCGGCAGGCGGTGCGCTGGCTGCTCCTGCCGCTCGCCATCGCCTACGTCGCGTTCGAGATGGTCGCGTTCCTGATCGGGACGGACCGGCGCTCGATCAACACGCTGTTCGTCGATGTGACCTACGACGTGCTGCTGCTGCTGGTCGCGTTCAGCTTCTTCTTCCTGCTGGCGCGGCGGATGACCAACCGGGCGCTCAGGACACCGCAAGTGCATCGCGACGAGCAGGGCGAGGCGAACGACGCGACGATCGCGATCGTGCGCGAATTCCTCGAGGCCGGGAAGCGGCCGCCGCTGGCGCCCGATCTCGACAAGGCGGTGGCGGTGTTCGTCTCCGGCCACACGCATGCGCCGTCGATGACGCATTTCAACGCGGGCGGCGGGGCGCGCGGCGTCATCGTCAATTCCGGGTGCTGGCTGCGGCAGCTTCAGGCGCTGCGCACCTATTTCCGCCTGCCGACGGTGTTCATCTCGCGGTTCGTGCTGACGCATGTGCGCGTCTATCGCGAGGGCGGCGCGACGCGCGTCGAGCTGTGGGAGCAGCCGCATCCGTCGAGGCAGGAGCTGCGGATTCCGGAGCGGCTGGCGGTGCTCGGCCGCCTGCCGCGCGAACCGGCGGCCGATGCGCCGCCGAGGGTGCGGGCCTCCGCCTCGGTCTAGAGCTTCGCGCTGCGGAGGCGAAGCGCGTTGCCGATGACCGAGACCGACGAGAGGCTCATCGCCAGCGCCGCGATCATCGGCGACAGCAGCCAGCCGAACACCGGATAGAGCACGCCGGCGGCGAGCGGGACGCCCAGCACGTTGTAGCCGAAAGCGAAGAACAGGTTCTGGCGGATGTTCTTCATCGTCGCCAGCGCCAGGCGGCGGGCGCGGACGAGACCCTGCAGGTCGCCGCCCATCAGCGTCATGCCGCCGCTTTCGATGGCGACGTCGGAGCCGGCGCCCATGGCGATGCCGACGTCGGCGGCGGCGAGCGCCGGCGCGTCGTTGACGCCGTCGCCCGCCATCGCGACGCGGCGACCCCGGGCGCGGAGGTCGGCGACGATCTTCGCCTTGTCGGCGGGCAGCACCTCGGCGTGGAGCTCGGCGATGTTGAGGCGGCCGGCGACGGCCTCGGCGGTGGCGCGGTTGTCGCCGGTCGCCATGACGACGGTGAGGCCGAGCTTCGCCAGCTCGGCGATCGCGGCCGGGGCGGAGGCGCGGACCGGATCGGCGACGGCGAGGAAGCCGGCGGGGTTGCGGTCGATGGCGATGAACATGACGGTCTCACCGTTCTTGCGGCGGGCCGCAACGGCCGCATCCAGCGCGGCGAAGGAGACGCCTTCGTCGGCCATCAGCGCAGCGTTGCCAAGCACGACGGCGCGCCCGGCGACGGTGCCGCGGACGCCTTTGCCGGGCACCGACGCGAAGCCATGCGCCTGTGGCAGCGTCAGTTTCTTTGACGCGGCGGCGCGGACGATCGCGGCCGACAGCGGATGCTCGCTCCCCTGCTCCACTGCCGCGGCGGCCATCAGCAGATCGTCCGCCGTGAAGCGCGCCAGCGGCTCGACGGCGGTGACCTCGGGGCGACCCTCGGTCAGCGTGCCGGTCTTGTCGATGACGATGGTGTCGACCTTTTCCATCCGCTCCAGCGCCTCGGCCGTGCGGATCAGCACGCCGGCCTCGGCGCCGCGGCCGGTGGCAACCATGATCGAGATGGGCGTGGCGAGACCCAGCGCACAGGGGCACGCGATGATGAGGACGGAGAGCGCGGCGACGAGGCCGTAGGCGACCGACGGCTCCGGGCCGGCGACGAACCAGACCACGAAGGCGACGGCGGCGATGGCGATGACCGCCGGCACGAACAGGCCGGAGACGCGGTCCGCGAGGCCCTGGATGGGCGCGCGCGTGCGCTGGGCTTCGGCGACCATGGCGACGATGCGCGACAGGGTCGTGGCGGCGCCGGTGCGCTCGACGCGGAGATCGAAGCTGCCGGTGCCGTTGACGGTGCCGCCGGTCGCCTTGTCGCCGACCTGCTTCTCGACCGGCAGGGATTCGCCGGTGAGCAGGGACTCGTCGACCGCGCTGGCGCCGGCGACGACGACGCCGTCGATGGGCACGAGGTCGCCGGGACGGACGCGCAGCGTGTCGCCGATGGCAACGGTCTCCAGCGCAACCTCGCTGGCGCTGCCGTCGGGGGCGACGCGATACGCAGTCTTCGGCGTGCGCTTCATCAGCGCGCGGATGGCGCCGCTGGTGTGGGCGCGGGCGCGGAGTTCCAGTATCTGGCCGAGAAGGACCAGTGCCGTGATGACCGCCGCCGACTCGAAGTATAGAGGCACGAGGCCGTGGTGATCCCGCATCGCAGGCGGGAAGATGCCGGGCGCGAAGACGGCGACGACGCTGTAGAGGAACGCCGCGCCGGTGCCCAGCGCGATGAGCGTGAACATGTTGAGGTGACCGGTGATCAGCGAGCGCCAGCCGCGCTCGAAGAACGGCCAGCCGCACCACAGCACCGCCGGCAGCGCGAGCACGAGCTGGAGGTACTGCTGATTTTGCGGCGACAGGAACGGCAGGATGTCGACGCCGAAAAGATGGTTCGCCATGTCGACGGCGAGAAAAAAGATCGCGAGCGGCACGGCGACAACGAAACGCGTCGTCATCGCACGGAGCTCATGGTTCGGGCCTTCGTCGGCGGCGGGCAGCATCGGCTCCAGCGCCATGCCGCAGATCGGGCAATTGCCTGGCGCGTCGCGCACGATCTCGGGGTGCATCGGGCAGGTGTAAAGCGTGCCGGACGCCGCCGGCTTCGCTACGGCGGCAGGCGCGTGGTCGTGGTGGTGATGGTCGTGGCCGTGATGGTCGTGCGCATGGGTGGCGGGTGCCGCCCGCTTCGCCAGGTAGCGCTCGGGATCGGCGGCGAATTTCTCGCGGCAGCCGTTCGAGCAGAAATGATACGTGACGCCCTCGTAGTCGTACGTCGGCTTGCCGGCGCCAAGCTGCACGGCCATGCCGCAGACCGGATCGATGGCGGTGCCGGCAGCGGCGGGAGCATTTTCGCGATGTTCGTGGGCGGTCATTTTTTCACTCGACAAGCGGCGGGCGTGGCCCGTACATATGTATACCCTACGGGGGTATCGTATAGGTAGTCAACATGCAGAAAGATACCAAGGCGGCGGTGCTCAAGCGGCTGAAGCGCGTCGCCGGGCAGGTCGGCGGCGTCGCGGCGATGGTCGAGAACGACCGCTATTGCATCGACGTGGTGACGCAGATCTCCGCTGTCCGCGCGGCGCTCCGGCGCATCGAGGAGGAGGTGCTGGAGGATCACGTCGGCCACTGCGTCGAGGCGGCGATCCGCAGCGGCAACCGCGGCGATCAGCGCAGGAAGGTCGCCGAGCTGATGGAGGTCTTCGCCCGCGCCGGCCGCTAGTGCGGTGTCTTCGCCCAGTAGTGCGGGCGGACGACCAGATCGAAGATCGCGCGGTAGCTGGCGAACGACATCAGCAGCCAGTAGAGCGGCAGCAGTAGCAGCCCCCTCGCCTCCCGGCCGCGACCGCGCAGCCGCAGCGCGCGGTCGGACAGCACCGCCATCGCGAGATACCCGGCGACAAGGTTGAACAGGTTGGCGCCGACTAGCATGGCGGTGACCGCGCCGCGGTCGCCCCACAAGTTCATGGGGTTGGTGAGCGCGACGAGGATGGTCATCAGGTGCAGCGGGTAGACCAGCGATGAGACGATCAGGCCCGTGCCGATCAGCGTGAAGCCGAGCGCGCCGCGCGGCCCGAGCTCGCGCCACAGCCGCACGGGATCGCGCGTATGCACCAGCCACGTCTGCATCCAGCCCTTGAACCAGCGGGTGCGCTGGCGCACCCAGGGCCACAGCCGCGTCGGCGCGTTCTCCAGCGTCGCCATGTCCAGCGTCGCGCAGCGATAGCCGAAGCGCGCCAGGCGCAGGCCGAGGTCGGCGTCCTCGGTGACGTTGTACGGGTCCCAGCCGCCGACCGATTCCAGCGCGGCGCGACGGAAATGATTGGATGTGCCGCCGAGCGGCAGCGGCATGTGGAGCGACGCCAGCGCGGGGAGCAGGCCGTCGAACAGCGCGGCGTATTCGATGGAGAAAAGCAGCGGCAGCCAGCCGCGATCGCCGTTGTCGATGACGAGGCCGGCCTGCAGGCTGGCGAGGTCCGGGCCGGCGTCGGCGAAGGCGGCGTACGCCTCGCGGAGCTGGCGCGGGTGCGGCCGGTCCTCGGCATCGTAGACCGACACGAACTCGCCGCGTGCCAGCGGCAGCGCGTAGTCTAGCGCCTTCGGCTTGGTCTGCGGCCCGCCCTTCGGCACAACCACGATCTCGAGGTGCGCGCGCGGCGCCAGACTACGGGCAGCGGCGACGGTGGCGACGTCGGACTCCTCGAGGATCAGTTTGATGTCGAGGCGGTCGTGAGGCCAGTCGATGGCGTCGAGCGCGGCGACGAGGCCCGGGACCATCTGCGCCTCGCCATGGAGCGGCACCAGCACCGAATAGACGGGCAGCGCATCGTCCTGCGGTAACTCGGGTCGCGCGTCGTCGATCGGCGCGCGACGGCGTATGCGGCCGGCGGCGATGAAGCGCAGTGCGGAGACGCCGAAGAAGAAGACGGCGCCGAGCAGGTTCGCCGTGGCGAGTATGGCGAACGGGGCGAAGACAGCGCAGGTGAGCACCGCGATGAAGACGGCGAGGCCGCCGATGAGCTGCGGCCGGGTCGTGACGTTGCGGGCGGAGAGATGCGGGTGGGCATCGGCCAGCGCGCCGATGGCGTTCCGCATCAGCGCCGGCATGGCCGCCTCGATCAGCGCCGCGCGGATCGCGCTCGGCGTTGCGACACAGAGGCGCCCGCGCATCGCGGGGAAGCGGCCGAGCCAGTGCAGCGTGTCGGCGATCGCGCTCTCGTCCGGCGCGATGTAGGTGTGGCCGGACGCGGCGCGGGCGATCCGCGCTTCGGCGATCGCGTCCAGGTCGGAGATAGCGTCGCCGCCAAGCTCAACGGTGGCGACGAACGGCAGGCCGAGGCCGCGGGCGCGCGCGGCGTAGACGGCGACCTCGCCGCCGGCCGCCGCTTCGGCGCCAATTTCGATACTCTCGAGCCGCTCGACTGCGAACAAACGCGCCCCGCCCGGGTGATACGCACCGGAATTCCGCTATAGTCCCCGGCGAATTGTCCCTGCGGCGGGCGTACAATCAACCGTTGAATTAGCCTGAGGCCATGATTTTTCTGGGAATCTCGCGCGCCGCTGCGTTGCTTCTTTGCGGGGCCCTATTTCTGGTTGTAGGACCGCTTCCGGCGCAACATGCCTTTGCGCAGCAGAGCGCGGCGACCGGCGTCGTCATCCCCGATTTCTGGGACCCGCGCCGGCGCATCGAGCGACCGCCGCCCGGCGCCGTGCCGGCGATCCGCTTCATCACAACGGACGATTTTCCGCCGTTCAATTTTCTCGACGCCGAGGGCCACCTCACCGGCTTCAATGTCGATCTCGCGCGCGCCATCTGCGCCGAGCTCGCCATCCAATGCACGATCCAGGCGCGGCAGTGGAACGAGCTCGCGCCGCGCCTCGCCGACAAGACGGCGGACGCGGCGATCGCCGGCGTCGGGATCACGGCCGAAGCGCGCGCGACGCTCGATTTTTCCGACGTGTATCTGCGCACGCCCGGCCGCTTCGTCGTGCGCAAGGATACGGCGCCCTTCGCGCTGACGCCGCAAGGTCTCGCCGGCAAGACGCTGGCCGTCGTCGAGAAGACGGCACACGAGGCATACCTCGCGGCGATGTTCCCGGAGGTGGCGCGGCGCCCCTACCCGACCGCGGACGCGGCGCGCGAGGCGGTGAAGCGTGGCGAGGCCGACGCGCATTTCGGCGACGGGATGCAACTATCGTTCTGGCTGCAGAGCCAGGCGGCGGAGGGTTGCTGCGCCTTCGCCGGCGGCCCTTATCTCGAGACGCGCTTCTTCGGCCAGGGCTATGCCATCGCGATGGCGAAGGGATCGACCGACCTCAAGAGCGCGATCAACGCGGCGCTGCAGTCGATCTACGAGAAGGGAACGTACGCGGAGCTGTATCTCCGGTATTTTCCGGTGGGATTCTTTTAGCGGCAATCGGCAGTAGGCAGTAGGCAGTCGGCAATCGGCAGTAGGCAATCGATCGTTGTTATCCGACTGCCTATTGCCGACTGCCGACTGCCTCACTTCACCCGATACCGCACGCGGGCGCTGCGCTCGACCGCGGCGGAGACCAGCGGATCGATGTCGAGGCCGTCGCGCAGCATCTCGAGGAACACCAGTTCCTCCTGGTCGACGTGCAGGTCGGCGGCGGCGACTTCGACGGCGCAGGCGTACAGCGTCTCGTAGAGGCGCGGCGGCAGGGCCGCCCGGATGATGCCGATCATGTTGTCGAGGCCGTCGTCGTCGCGGAGCAGCACGCCGCAGTCGGAGGCGATCTGGACCAGCGAGTCCGGCTCGAAATCGGCAAAGATCGGCATGGTCCGGATGATGTCGCCGATTTTCAGCAATTCGCGGTCGGTCATGGTGCGGTCGGCCGCCGAAAGCGTGACCATGGCGTAGATCAGCGCTTCGTGGTGGGAGATCGGCTTCGCCATCTGGTTCATTGCCTTCTGCCTCATGACCCTCGAATTTAGGGGGAACGTATGGTCTGCCGCCCCGCACCGCAAGTTGACGCCAGGGCGCGGGGTTCCTAGGTTCCCGCGCACTTCCCGCCCTTAAGGATTTCCACCGTGACCGCAGCCGTGCCGCCGCTCGACCTGTCGCCTGCCCTCGTCGAGGCTGCGGGCCGGTCGAAAGCGTGGCCGTTCGAGGAGGCGCAGAAGATCGTCGAGCGCATCAAGCGGCGCGGCGGCAGCAGCGGCGTGATCTTCGAGACCGGCTACGGACCGTCCGGCCTGCCGCACATCGGCACCTTCGGCGAAGTGGCCCGCACGACGATGGTCCGGACCGCCTTCCGCCTGCTTACCGAGGACCGCGTGCCGACGCGGCTCATCTGCTTCTCGGACGACATGGACGGCCTCCGCAAAGTGCCGACCAACATCCCGAACCAGGAGGCGATGCGGCCCTATCTCAACCAGCCGCTGACCAAGGTGCCGGACCCGTTCGGCGAATATGAATCGTTCGGCAGCGGCAACAATGCGCGCCTGCGGAAGTTTCTCGACCGCTTCGGCTTCGCCTACGAATTCATGAGCGCGACGGAGACGTACAAGTCCGGGCGCTTCGATGCGACGCTGCTCAAGATGCTGGCGGCCTACGACGACGTCATGGCGATCATGCTGCCGTCGCTCCGCGAAGAGCGGCAGCAGTCGTACTCGCCGTTCCTGCCGCTCTCGCCCGCGACCGGCGCGGTGCTGCAGGTGCCGATCCTCGACCGCAACGTCACGGCCGGCACGATCACGTTCCGCGATCCGACCGACGGCGACACGCTGACCGAAGTTCCGGTCACCGGCGGACGCGTCAAGTGCCAGTGGAAGGCGGACTGGGCGATGCGCTGGGTGGCGCTCGGCATCGACTACGAGATGGCGGGCAAGGACCTGATCGATTCGGTGAAGCTGTCGTCGCAGATCGCGCGGGCGCTCGGCGCCGAGCCGCCGGAGGGCTTCAACTACGAACTGTTCCTCGACGAGAACGGCCAGAAAATTTCGAAGTCGAAGGGCAACGGCCTGACGATCGACGAATGGCTGACCTACGCCTCGCCGGAGAGCCTGGCGCTCTACATGTACAACCGGCCGCGCTCGGCGAAGAAGCTCTACTTCGACGTCATCCCGAAGGCGGTCGACGAATATTTCACGTTCCTCGACGCGTACCCGGCGCAGGACGCGGACAAGCGGCTCGGCAATCCGGTGTGGCACATCCATTCCGGCAACCCGCCGACGATCGAGATGCCGATCACCTTCGGCATGCTGCTCAATCTCGCCAGCGCCTCGAACACGCACGACAAGAACGTGCTGTGGGGATTCATCCTGCGGCACGTGAAGGGCGTGACGCCGGCGACGCACCCGAAGCTCGACGAACTCGTCGGCTATGCGGTGCGCTACTACAACGACTTCGTGCTGCCGAAGAAGGTGTTCCGCGCGCCGGACACGACCGAGCGCGAGGCGCTCGCCGCGCTCGACAAGCGGCTGGCCTTGCTGCCCGCCGGCATCGACTCCGAGACCATCCAGACCGCGATCCTCGACGTCGCGCGCGCCATCCCGCGTTATCAGGACCACGAGAAGAAGAGTCCGAGCGGCGGGCCGGGCGTTTCGGGGGCGTGGTTCGAGACGCTCTACCAGACGCTGCTCGGGCAGGAGCGCGGGCCGCGGTTCGGGTCGTTCGTCGCGATCTATGGCGTGGTGGAGACGCGGGCGCTGATTGCGCGGGCGTTGGCGGGGGAGTTGGTTGCTTAGCTGCGACGGATGCACCGTTAGCGCTCGCTGAAGCACACCGCTCCCCAAAACCGCGATGCGGTTTTGCCCCTCCCACAAGGGGAGGGCTCAAGCGGAGCTTGTTGGAGCGCGGTGTTTCAACAAGGGTGAACCCTCCCCTTGTGGGAGGGTCAAAACGCCGAAGGCGTTTTGGGGAGGTCTCTTCCCCACCGCCTCAATCACCCCGCCGGACAAAACTCAGGCTTCGGCGTATCGCGCCACAAGCCGATGCCGGCGCAGTGCGCTTGCGCCGATGCTGCGCGGTACTCCGCCGTGGCAAGGTCGCTCGGCTTCGCCCAGCCCTGCTGGAGCAACCACAGCGCTAGGTCGGTTTTCACGATGCGGCACGGCGCCGTGACATCCGCGGCGCCCTCGATGTAGGGGAGCAGGCACTCGACCGCGCGGCCGTGCAGGAAGCGGCGGAACGAGAACAGCGCGACGCGGCCGCAGGGCCATGGGGTGCCGTCGGCGAGCGTACAGGTGGCTTCGGCGGCGGGCGGCGCGACGCCGGCAATGTGGATGACCAGCGTGTCGATGACGAAGGTCGCGGCGTCGGTGGTCGCCGGCAGGAAGTAGCGGCGCCAGCGCGGCGGATCGGGCGGACGCGGCGGCACGGCTTCGCGGATCAGCGGGCCATCGACCGTGGGACCCGGCGTCATGCCCGGCGGCGTCACGTTGCGTATCGCCGGAGCGACGACGTCTTCGGCCGCGGCGGGCGAGACAAGCAGCGCCAGCGCCAGGAGGGCGCGGGCGAGCCCAGTCACTGGCTTGCCCAGATGATCCGGCCCATCCACTCGATGTCGCCCAGCGCGAGGGTACGGTTCCTGTGGGCGGGATTGAGCGAGGCGAGGTCGACCGACTTGGTCGTCTTCCGGCTCAGCACCTTGGCCATCACCTCGCCCTCGTTGGTCTTGACCACGACGCGGTCGCCCTTGCGGCACTGCGCGTCACGCTGGACGATGATCGTGTCGCCGTCGCGGTAGAGCGGCAGCATCGAATCGCCGGAGACCTCGAGCGCGAAGACGTTGTCGGCGCCGCTCGCCGGGAAGGCGATCTCGTCCCACCCCTGCCCGGCCGGAAAGCCGCCATCGTCGAAGAAGCCGCCGGCGCCGGCCTGCGCCAGACCCAGCAGCGGGACGAGATGGAGCGGCCGGCGATTGTCGCGCCGTTCGGCAAGACCCAGGAAGGCGCCGATCTCGGTGCCGGTGGCGGAGAGAATCTTGGAGATCGACTCGGTCGAGGGCCAGCGCGGGCGGCCGTCCGGCGAGGTGCGCTTGGACTTGTTGAAGCTGGTCGGGTCGAGCCCGGCGCGGCGCGCGAGCGCGGAGGCGCTGAGCTTGTTGCGCTCCGCCAGACGGTCGATCGCCGACCATATGCGCGCGTGGGACAGCACCCGATATCCCTCCGTGCCGGCCCTGCCGCGCCGGCCCCGTCCCGCATCGAGACAGGAATAAATACCCACCCGACTTATCCCCGTTCGGCAGGGGTGTAAAGGGCTGGCGGCGCCTAGCCCGGGGCCTTTCCACCGGCCTGACTTGTCCCCGCGCAGACACCGGCCGAATCACTCGCGTCACGTTCGGCCTTGCCCCGGCGGATCGGCACATCGGGCAGGCTGTGCCGGTGGGGCCGCACACGCCTTAAGACTATGGCTGTGACCGAAATGCCGGGAGCCGCGGTTTTCCGCCGGTTTCAGGCGATCCGGCCGGTCCCGGCATTAAGCCACATTACCAAAGCTTTCCCACCGGAAGGCCCGGTTAACTCCTTGTTTACCATGTTGGACCGACTCTGCCCGCTATGACCCCGCGCGCGGGCGCCGATTGCGGCGGCGTCCCCGTGGCGGGCGGCGAGGGGTGCTGGCGATGAAATCGGGCTTGCCGTGGAATCTGAGCGGCGTCGACAAGGAAACGCGTGAGGCAGTTATCGAGGCGGCGCGGCTCTCCGGGCTGACGGTCGGCGAGTGGCTGAACCAAGTGCTCGGCGAGAATTTCGCCGAACCGGAGCTCGGCGCCTCGGCCGAACCGGAAAGCGAGGACGCCAGCGACATCGCGGGGGCGATCGAGCGGCTGACCAAGCGCCTCGGCGGCATGGACGACGCCTCGCGCGCCGGCATCAACGCGCTGCCCGACCGGCTCGACGAGATCGAGCACCACATCTCGCGGCTCGCCAAGCAGGTCGGCACTGAACGCAAGCGCTCGATGCACGCCATCTCGACGATGGTGCGCGAGCTGGCCCGCGACGCCGACAATGCCGACGAGAATGCCCGCACGATGGTCGAGGGCCTGCGCGCCCGCGCCACGGCCGCCTCGCAGAAGGCGGCGAGCTCGCGCACCAGCGACATGATCGCCGACCTCAACCGGCAGATCGCCGAGATGCGCTCCCGCATGGCGCCGCCGCCGGCGCAGGCCGATTCTCGTCCGCTGAAGCTCGACGAGATCCGCGAGCGGCTCTATTCGCTCATCGAAAATCAGCAGCCGAAGGCAGCACCGCAGCCGGACGTCGGCGCGCAGGCCTCGGCGATCTTCGACATGCTCGGCAAGCTCGAGCGGCGCGTCGACGACGCCAAGGCGCGGCTCGATGCCGCGAGCGCCATGCCGCTCTCTCCGCCGCCGGCAACGGCCGAGCAGATCGAGCGGATCGAGCGGCGGCTGGCCGACATCGCCGAGCAGTTCGCGGCGGCCGAGACCGAACGCAAGAAGCCGAAGAAGGAAGCGGAGCTCGCCTCCGCCATCCGCGAGATTTCGACCCACCAGCGGGCGATCGACGATCGCGCCGAGACGCTTGCGATGCGGCGCGACCAGAAGGCGCTGTCGGCGGCGATGGCGGCGCTCCGCGCCGACCTCGGCGGCCTCAGCGAGCAGGTGTCGGCGATCAGCCGTGTCGGCTCCGAGCAGCACGGCGCCTTCTTCGAGATGGCCCAGCGTATCGACACGATGGCGCAGGAGCGGCCGCTCGACCGCAGTTTGATCGCGGCGATCCGCGGCGACCTCGAAACCATGCGCGGCATGGTCGAGGGTACGGCGCGGCAGGCGCAGTTCGGCGCCATCGAGGCGCGGCACGACGGCCTCGCCTCGCAACTCGACACCATCATGCGGACGCTGCCCGACCGCGAGAAGCTCGACGAGCTCGGCGACCAGCTCGCGGCGCTGCGCGAATCCATCCAGGCCGACGACAGCCCGCGCGCGGTGGCGCGGCTGGAGATGCGCGTCTCCGAGCTCGGCCGCTCGATCGAGGCGGCGCTCGCCACGCGGAACGCGCCGCGCGAGCCGGACCCGGCCGTGGAACGGCTGGAAAACCAGCTCCAGGACATCAACGCGCGGCTCGAGGGCCTGCGCGATACCGGCGCCCACACCGCCGCGATCCACACCGTCGAGCAACGTCTCGACGGGCGCCTCAACGAGATCGCCGATCGCCTCGGCGGGCTGATGAACACGACGCCGCAGGCGCTGGAATCGACCGAGCAGCGGCTCGCCGGCCGGCTCGAGGAACTGGCCGAGCGCATCGGCGGCTTCATGAGCACGACGCCGCTGGCGCTGGAGACCACCGAGCAGCGGATATCGGGCCAGATCGAGCAGCTCACCACACGCTTCGGCGGCATGGTGAGCGAAGCGACGAAGCCGGCGCAGGAGGCGATCGAGAACGTCTCGCGCAATCTCGAGACGCGGCTGGAAGACATCTACTTCCGCCTCGGCGGCATGGCCGATACGGCGCCGCAGCGCGCCGCGATCGAGCACGTGCACGAGCGGCTGTCGGCGATCACCGACCGCATCGATACGCTGAACGCTTCGCAGCGCGAGCCCTCGGCGGCGCTCGACGCGATCAAGTCGGAGATCAGCGCGCTCCGCAAGGAAGTTTCGGAGAAGGAACTGCCGGCGGCGCCGAGCACCGATCACCTCGAGCGGCAGATCCGCGAGCTTGCGGCGCAACTCGAATCGGTCAGCGCCTCGAAGGACGAAGGCGCGGCGCTGGCGGCGCTCGAATCGCAGGTCTCGCAGCTTGCCACCGACCTCCAGCTGACCAAGCCGCGCGTCGCGGCGCTCGGACCAATCGAGGCGCGGCTCGACCGGCTGCAGGGACTGCTCGCCGATACGGCGCAGGAGTCGCTCGCCGGCGCCCGCGCCGAAGCGCGGAAGGCCGTCGACGAGCTCTCCGCCATGGTGGTCAACAACGCGGTCGACGCCGACATCGTGCGCGGCCTGATGCGCGATCTCGACAGCCTGCGCTCGTTCACCGGCGGCAGCACGGAAGAGACGCGCTCGCGCCTGGAGTCGGTCAGCCAGACCGTGTCGCAGGTCGTCGATCGCCTGGCGCGGCTGGAGAGCGAGGCGATCACCGTCAGCGCCAAGGCGACCGGCACGCATGGCGCCGAGGCGCCGACGGCGAAAGCGGCAACGAGCCGCGCCGCCGAGCCGACCAACCAGGCATGGACCGTCGCGTTCCGCGGCGACCGCACCGAGACGACACCGCCCGGCGGCGCGCCGCCAGTGGTGAAGATGGAGAAGGTCGCCGAGAAGCCGGCGCCGACCGCGTTCGACAAGAAGGCCGCCGACCGGCGCGCCGACTTCATCGCCGCGGCCCGGCGCGCGGCGCAGGCGGTCGCCGACGAGGCCGCCGCGATCGAGACGGCACCGGCCGTGGAGCCGGCGACGCCCGCGGAGTCGACCGCCATCGCGACGGCCGAACGCAAGCCGGGCGCCTTCCAGCGCATCAGCCAGGCGATCCGCAGCCGCAAGCGGCCGATGCTGCTCGCCGCCGCCGCGATCGTGCTGGCGATCGGCGCGATGCAGCTCTACGCCAAGCTGACGCCGATGCGCTCCGAGCCGATCGTCGCCTCGGCGACGAAGGTCGTCGTGCCGCCGGCGGCGCCCGCGCTATCGCAGCCGCGCGACGTCATCGCGGAAGCGGCGGCGTCGAACGCGGTCGTGCCGCCCGCCGCGATGGTGGCGCCGCCCGATACGCCCGACAGCGCGATGGCGTTTGCGCAGCCCGACGGCTTCGCCAACCGCTTCCAGCCGGCAGCACCGACACAGCTGCCGGCCGATGCCTTCGACGGCGCCGCGGCCGATGCAGTTGCCGCACCGTCTGCCCCGCCGCTGCCGGCCGCCACCGACGGTCCGGTGGTGCTGGCCTCCACGCCGGCCGACGCCGGCGTCGGCGCCGCTGCGCCCGCGGAGGTCAACACCAGCGGCCTCGACGCCCACCTCGGTTCGCCCAAGCTGCTCAACGCGGCGGCGGACGGCGACCCGGCGGCGGCCTTCGAAATCGCGACGCGCTATGCCGACGGCTCGCTGGTCAAGAAGGACCTCGCCAAGGCGGCGGAGTGGTACACCAAGGCGGCGCAGGGCGGTGTTGCCGTAGCGCAGTACCGCCTCGGCAGCCTCTACGAGCGCGGCCAAGGCGTCGCCAAGGACCTGACCAGCGCGGTCAACTGGTATCAGCGCGCGGCGGACCAGGGCAACGTCAACGCCATGCACAACCTCGCAGTCCTGATGAGCGAGGGCGCCGACGCCCAGCCCGACCACGACAAGGCGCTGCAGTGGTTCCTCGCGGCCGGCAACTACGGCGTCCGCGACAGCCAGTACAATCTCGGCGTCATCTACGCGCGCGGCCTTGGCGTAACGCAGGACCTGCCGGAATCGTACAAGTGGTTCGCGATTGCCGCCACGCAGGGCGACAGCGACGCCTCGGCGCGGCGCGATGAAGTCGCCAAGGCCATGTCGGCGGACGATCTCGCCAAGGCACGGGCGGCGGTGGCGGCCTGGCACGTCAAGTCGCCGATTGCGGAAGCCAACGGCGTCAGCGCACCGGGCGGCGGCTGGGACGGGCCGGGCGACGCGATCAGCGCCTCGGACCGGCAGGCGCTGGTGTCGAAGATCCAGACGCTGCTCGCCGAAGCCGGCTACGACCCGGGCCCGGCGGATGGCGTCATCGGGCAGAAGACGGTCGCGGCGGTGAAGGCCTATCAGCAGAAGGCCGGCGTGCCGGTGACCGGACAGATCGACAACACGCTGATGGCCTCGCTGGCTCAGTAGGCGGCTCAAGGAGGAGAGACACCCCTCCCCCAAACCCGTTTCGCGGTTTGGCCCTCCCATACGGGGAGGACTCACTGCGCTGCACGACCGAACTCCACTTGAACCCTCCCCTTGTGGGAGGGTCAAAACGCCGGAGGCTTTTGGGGAGGGGTATGGCACCTCCTCAAGGCAGATCCAGCGCTGAAAAGACGACGAAGAAAGTCGTCTTCTTTTGACGGCAAATGTCACCGTCCTGTCGTTGACTTGACGAGACGACCAGCGCTTTATCCCGCGCAATTCGGCGCGCCGGTTCGCCGTTCGCGCGCCGCCCGCTGCTCTCCTACGCGCGCATCCGGCCTCGTGCTCATCTACCTGCCCATAGCCGAAATCTCGGTGAACATGTTCATCATCTTCGGCATGGGCGGAGCCGTCGGCTTCCTGTCCGGGCTGTTCGGCGTCGGCGGCGGATTCCTGCTGACGCCGCTCTTGATCTTCTCCGGCATCCCGCCGGTGGTCGCGGTCGCCACCGTGTCGACGCAGATCGTGGCGTCGTCGACCTCGGGCGCGCTCTCCTATTTCCGGCGCGGGCTGATCGACATAAAGCTGGCGCTGTTCCTGCTCGTCGCCGGCATCGGCGGCACGTTCATCGGCATCTTCATCTTCGACGCGCTGCGCCGGCTCGGGCAGCTCGATCTGGTCGTGTCGCTTGCCTACGTCATCTTCCTCGGCGCGGTCGGCGGGCTGATGCTGTGGGAGTCGGTGAACGCGATCCTCAACGCGCGCGCCGGACGGCCGACGCCGCTGCGCAAACCCGGGCAGCACAACTGGGTACACGGTCTGCCGTTCAAGGTGCGGTTCAAGAAGTCGCGCCTCTACGTCTCGATCATCCCGATCATCCTGCTCGGCGCCGGCATCGGCATCCTCGGCGTACTGCTCGGCGTCGGCGGCGGCTTCCTGATCGTGCCGGCGCTGATCTATCTGCTGCGCGTGCCGACCAACGTCGTGATCGGCACGTCGCTGCTGCAGATCGTCGGCACCATGGCGGTGGCGACGGTGCTGCAGGCGGTGTCCAGCCAATCGGTCGACATCGTGCTGGCGCTGCTGCTGATGGTCGGCGGCGTCATCGGGGCGCAGTTCGGGGCGCGCATCGGGCAGAACATCCGCGGCGACCAGTTGCGGGCGCTGCTGGCGCTGCTGGTCATCGCGGTGGCGCTGCGCTTCTTCGGCGGACTGGTGATCACGCCGGAGGAGCGCTACGCGCTGATGCCGCTGTTCGGGGCGGGCACCTGATGCGGCGCGCGTTGCTTGCCATCGTAGTGCTGGCATGTGCGGCGCCGGCGAAGGCCGAGCGGCTGACGGTCGCCGTATCGACGCCGGAGATCGCGATCAATTCGAACTTCACCGGCGCGCCGGTGACCGTGTTCGGCGTGATCGAGCCTGACGCGGCACGGCCTATCGCGGCTGACGCGCACTACAGCATCGCCATCGTCGTCCTCGGTCCGAGCGAAACGGTGGTGGCGCGGCGCAAGGATCGCGTTGTCGGCATCTGGCTGAACACGGCATCGCGAACCATCGGCGGGGCGCCGTCCTTCTACGCGCTGTCGGCGAGCGGAGCCCCGGATACGCTAGCCAACCCGGCCGTCCTGCAGCGGCTGCAGATCGGCATCGACAATGTCGGTTTCGTCTATGTCGGGCAGAGCGTAGCGACCGATCCCGAGACACTCGAGTTCCGCGATGCGTTCCAGCGGCTGAAACGCGATGGCGGCCTCTATACCGAGACAACCGATGTGAATTTCATCGGCAACGCGATCTTCCGCTCAACGACGTTCCTGCCCGCCAACATTCCGGTCGGGCGCTACACGGTGCTGGCCTATGTCTTCGCCGGCGGGGAACTGATTGCACGCGCCGAGGACAAGATCGACGTGACCAAGACCGGATTCGAGGGATCGATGGCGAGCTTCGCGCGCAGCCAGTCGCTGCTCTACGGCATCATCTGCGCGGGGCTGGCGCTGTTCGTCGGCTGGGCCGGCGGCGTGGTCTTCCGCCGCGACTAGAAATCGTCGCCGGAAGCGCGAAGCGCGCGCGGTCCCACCGGATAGACCTGATCGTCACCGAGCATGAACGCGCGGAAGCTGTCCGCAGCGAACAAGCCTTCGAAGGCGCGGTCGAGCACGTCGAGGCCGCCGGTGTAGGCGCCGAAAGCGGGCAGGATGAGGCGGTAGCCGTCGCCGGCGAAGCAGCGGCGGCGGACCGATTTGCCCCTGCCGTAGACGCGGGCCGAGGGATGCAGGTGGCCGGCGACCTCGCCGTGAGTGTGGCCGGCGGCGGGCTCGTGGCGGAACGTCAGCTTGCCGACGGCGAACTGGTCCATCGCCTCGCCGCCGACGTCATACGGGCGGCTCGGGTCGTGGTTGCCCGACAGCCAAATCCACTCGCGGCCGATCTGCAGGCCCTTGAGCATGACGCGGTGGCTGACGGTGAGGCGCGAGGCGGCCTCGTCGTCGTGGAAGGAGTCGCCCAGCGCCAGCACGAGCTGCGGCTGCAGCCGCGCGATCAGGCGGGCGAGATTGGTGAGCGTCTCGTGGGTGTCGTAGGGCGGGATCAACTGGCCACGGCGGGCGAAGGAGGAACCCTTCTCGAGATGCAGGTCGGCGACGATGAGCATGCGGGTGTCGGCCCACCACAGCGCGCCCTCGGGGAAGGCTTCCATGACGACGCCCATGACGCCTAACAGCGCCCCGGTTGAACTCGCCGGGCGCGCTTCACTGACGCGGTCCCAGAGGGCTTCAGCCATTCCCCATAGCCTCTTTGATCAGGTCTTCCGCGGCTTCGCGCAGCACATGCTCGTCGGCATCGCCACCCGCTACCGATTCGCGCCCAATTTGTAGCATGGCGGGCAGCGCAAGAGGAGAAATGCGATCCAGCGGCTTATGCACAATATGTCCGCGGATGCGGGCCAGCATTTCCCCGACGCGGGCGATTTCCAGGAGGCCGGTGGCGGCGTCCTGCCAGGTGGCGCGCATCAGGATGTGGCCGGGCTCATGCTTGCGGAGCACGTCGTAGATCAAGTCAGTCGAGATGGTGACCTGGCGGCCGGTCTTCTCCTTGCCGGGGTGGCGCTTCTCGATCAGGCCAGAGATGAGGGCGGTGTTCCGGAACATGCGCTTCAGCAGGTAGCTGTCGGCCATCCAGTCCTCGAGGTCGTCGCCGAGCATGTCCTCGTCGAACAGGTCGGCGAGCGTCGGGCGGCCGTCCTTGAAGGCGAGCGCGAGATCGCCGAGGCCCCAGATAGCGAGGGAATAATCGGTGGCGACGAAGGCGATCGGCCGGAGGCGCGCGCGTTCCAGGCGGCGCGTCAGCAGCATGCCGAGCGTCTGGTGCGCGAGGCGGCCCTCGAACGGGTAGCAGACCATGTAGTAGCGGGCGCCGCGCGGGAAGGTTTCGACCAGCAGCTCGCCGCGCCTGGGGATGACGGAGCGTTCCTTCTGAATGCGCAGCCAGTCGGCGACCTGATCCGGCAGCTTCTGCCAGCGGGTGTCGTCGGCGAGCAAGGAGCGCACGCCATCGGCGAGGAACGACGTGATCGGGAACTTGCCGCCGGCGTAGATCGGAATCTTCGGCGTATCGTCAGCGGTGCGGGTGGCGATCACCTCGTTCTCGTGGATGCCCTCGAAGCGGAGGATGAGGCCGCCAAACAGGAACGTATCGCCCTGCGACAGCGCCTCGATGAAGCCTTCCTCGATCTTGCCGAGCACGCGCCCTGCCCGGCCGGCAAAGCCGGCACCACGGTTGCGGGCGACGCGGACGTTGAGCAGCGGCGCCTCGATGATGGTGCCGACGTTCAGGCGATACTGCTGGGCGACGCGCGGGTGCGTGATGCGCCAAAGATCGTCCGGGCCTTTGCGGATCTTGGCGAAGCGCTCGTACGTCTTCAGCGCGTAGCCGCCGGTCGCCACGAACTCGACCGCCTGATCGAAGATCTCGCGGGTGAGGTCGCGGTAGGGATAGGCCGACACCACCTCGCGGTAGAGCGCGTCGGCGTGGAACGGCATCGAGCACGCCATGCCGAGGATGTGTTGGGCGAGGACATCGAGGGAGCCGGGCATCATGCGCGGCGTGTCCTGCGCGCCGAGATAGTTGGCCTCCAGCGCGACGCGGCACTCGAGCACCTCGAAGCGATTGGCGGGCACGAGGACCGCCTTCGACGGCTCATCGAGGCGGTGGTTGGCGCGGCCGATGCGCTGCGCCAGCCGCGAGGCGCCCTTCGGCGCGCCGACGTTGATGACCAGATCGACGTCGCCCCAGTCGATGCCTAGATCCAGCGTCGAGGTACAGACGACGGCGCGCAGCTTGCCGGCGACCATGGCGCTCTCGACCTTGCGGCGCTGGCCGGCATCCAGCGATCCGTGATGGAGCGCGATCGGCAGGTCGTCCTTGTTGATCCGCCACAGCGCCTGGAACAACAGCTCGGCCTGGCTGCGCACGTTGACGAACAGCAGCGCCATCTTGTGGCGCTTGATCTGCTCGTACATGTCGGCGACGGCGTAGAGCGACGAGTGGCCGGCCCACGGCACCTCGGTCTCGGATTCGAGGATGGTGATGTCGGGCTTGGCGCCGCCGGTTACAGTGACGAGATCGGAGAGATGGAGAGGAGCCGTCACGGCACGCCCTTTTTTCCCCTCTCCCCTTGTGGGAGAGGGCTTCGTCTCTTGGGGAGCGGCACGCGAGCCTAGAGACGAAGGGTGAGGGGGAGCGGTGCCTAACTGAAGCGCCGTCGCCCCCTCACCCTTCGCCCACAAGGGGAGAGGGGAAACCGCGGCGCCCTGCCCGACCAGCCACGCCCGCAACGCATCGGGGTCCGCCACGGTGGCCGACAGGCCGATCGTCTTGAGGTTGGGCGCCAGCGTGCGTAGCCGCGCGAGGTCGAGCGCGAGGAGGTCGCCGCGCTTCGACGTCACCAGCGCGTGCAGCTCGTCGAGGATGACCGTGTCGAGGTCGGCGAAGAAACGAGCCGCGTCCGGGGCCGAGAGAAGTAGCGCCGCCTGCTCGGGCGTCGTCAGCAGAATATCCGGCGGTTTCAGTTTCTGGCGCTGGCGCTTGGAGACCGATGTATCGCCGGTGCGGGTTTCCATCCGCACCTTGAGGCCGATCTCGGCGACCGGCTGCTCGAGGTTGCGGGCGATGTCGACCGCCAGCGCCTTCAGCGGCGAGATGTAGAGGGTGTGGATGCCGCGGCCCTCGACCCGGGCCGTCGGCGGGCGCTCATAGAGGTCGACCAGGCTGGGCAGGAAGCCGGCCAGGGTCTTGCCGGCGCCGGTCGGGGCGATCAGCAGGGTCGAGCGGCCGGCGCGCGTCTTGGCGAGCAGATCGACCTGATGCGGACGCGGGGTCCAGCCCTTCTTCAGGAACCAGGCGGCAAACGGCTCGGGCAGCAGCTTTTTCGGCTGCTTTATGACAGCGCGCGAAGTCATCTCCAGATCGGTATCCCTCCCCTGCTGACGGAACAAGGCAGGGCCGAATTCGTTGTCGCCTGCAGTCCAGTCCCGATCCATCGCAAGCGGAGATGCGACACATGTTTACGGCGAAGGACTACGACAAGGCCCTGCTCAACCCGGCGGCGATTTTCAAGCAGCCGAAGGAAATTCTGGAGTCCGACTCCATGACGGCGCCGCAGAAGCTCGAGGTGCTGAAGCGTTGGGAAACCGACGCACTGCTCCTTTCGGTGGCGACCGAAGAAAACATGGGCGGTGGCGAACCGTCGCGGATCGAGGAGGTGCGCCATGCCATCGACATGCTCACCCGGCTCGAAGACGTGAAGGAAGCGGCCAACTAGCCGAATTTCGCGTTGCGTCAGCGTATGGCCGTCGCCTCCGGGCGGCGGCCTTTTCTTTTGCCGTGGAGGGAGTACTAGGGCGGCGCTTCTCGCTCCCTGGTCGCCCGCCCTTGCAACCCCGCCATATCGCACTCGCGGTCCTGCTCTCCGTGTTCTGGGGGCTGAATTTCGTCGTCATCTCGGTGGCGCTCACCGACTTTCCGCCGATTTTCCTGGGTGTGGTCCGCTTTGCCATCACGGCGCTGCCGGCGCTCTTCCTGGCGCGGCCGAAGACGCCGATGCGCATTCTCGTCCCGATATCGCTGACGCTGTTCGCCGGGCAGTTCGCGCTGTTCTTCCCGTCGATGGTGCTCGGCATGCCGGCGGGAATCGCCTCGATCCTCATCCAGGTGCAGGCGTTCTTCACCATCGCCATCGCCGCGGCGGTGCTCCGCGAGGTTCCGACGCGGCAGCAGATGGCGGGCGCAGCGGTGGCGCTTGCCGGGCTCGGCGTCGTCGCCTCGACGGCCGGGACCAACGGCATCACCCTCATCGGGTTCACGCTGGCAGTGGCATCCGCCGTCTCGTGGGCAACCGGGAACGTGCTGCTGCGGCAGGCGAGGGTCAACGACATCTTCAACACAATCCCGTGGCTGTCGCTGATCGCGGTCGGGCCGCTGCTGCTTCTGTCGCTGGCGATCGAAGGGCCGGCGCGGATCGCGACCGCCGTGACGCACGCGACCTGGCTGACCGTCGGCGCCGCGGGCTACATCGCGATCGTCTCCACGATCTTCGGCTATTGGGCGTGGGGGCGGCTGCTGCAGCTCTATCCGGCGGCAACGGTGGCGCCGTTCTCGCTGCTGGTGCCGGTTTCCGGCACGATCTCGGCGGCGCTCATCCTGCACGAGGCCTTCGGCCCGGCGCGGCTGGCGGGCATGGCGCTGATCCTCGCCGGCCTTGCGGTGCTGGTCATCCGCCGGCGGCGGCCTAAATTGGGCTGATGCGACCCGAGGAACTGCTGCTGCCTACGCCCGAGGGGCTCTACTGCCCGCCCGGCAAGTTTCATATCGATCCGACGGTGCCGGTCGATCGCGCGCTGATCACGCACGGCCATTCCGACCATGCGCGCGCCGGCCACGGCGCGGTGCTTGCCACGGCCGAGACGCTGAAAATCATGGCGGCGCGCTATGGCGAGGATTTCGCCGGCACGACGGAGGCGGTGAAGCTCGGGCATACCATGACAATCGGCGGTGCGCGGGTGACGTTCCATCCGGCCGGGCATGTCCTGGGCTCGGCGCAGATCGCGGTCGAGGCCAAAGGTCTGCGCATCGTGGCGTCCGGCGACTACAAGCGGCGCCCCGACCCGACCTGCCTGCCGTTCGTGCCGGTGCCGTGCGACATCTTCATCACCGAGGCGACGTTCGGGTTGCCGGTGTTCCGTCACCCGCCGGCCGAGGCGGAGATCGCGAAGCTCATCGCATCCGTCGGGCAATTTCCGGAGCGGGCGCATCTCGTCGGCGCCTATTCCCTCGGCAAGGCGCAGCGCGTCATCCGCATGCTGCGCGACGCCGGCTACGACAAGACGATCTACCTGCACGGCTCGATGGAGAAGCTTTGCCGGCTCTACGAGGCTGAGGGGATCGCGCTCGGTCCCCTCGCCCACGCCACGGTCTCGACCGGCGCCAAGGGCGACTTCGCCGGCGCGATCGTGATCTGCCCGCCGTCGGAAATTGCCGAGCGCTGGGCGCGGCGGTTCCCCGATCCGGTGGCGTGCTTCGCGTCCGGCTGGATGCGCATACGCCAGCGCGCCAAGGTCGCCGGCGTCGAGCTGCCGCTCATCATCTCCGACCACGCCGACTGGGACGAGTTGACCGCGACCATCGCCGAGATCGCGCCATCGGAAGTGTGGGTGACGCACGGGCGCGAGGAGGCGCTCGTGCGCTGGTGTTCGCTCACAGGAATCCCCGCCAGGCCCCTGCACCTCGTCGGCTACGAGGACGAGGAGGAGTAGTCAGTCAGGAACGCGGCGGCGGGCGCACGCCCGTCTCGACCGGGATATCCTGATCGATCATCGCGTTCTCGATCGCCTTTTCCAGCGGGTCGGCCGGCTTCTCTTTCTTCGGGTCCGGCGTGACCGGCTTCTTGCGCAGATTGTTTTCGCTGGTTTGCATGGCCTTGCTCCGCATTCGGTTGCCGAACTCAACCCGGCGCGGGGCGTAAAAGTTCCAGCGGCGGGCGTTGCGAACAAAGCGTGAATGATATCTGCTGCCCCTTGGCTAAGGGATTGATTCGCCTTGGGGTCTGCCGCCTATCTCGACCGCCTGAACCCGGACCAGCGCCGCGCCGTCGAGCATGGCGCCGGGCCGCTGCTGGTCATAGCCGGCGCCGGGTCGGGCAAGACCAACACGCTGGCGCATCGGGTCGCCCATCTCATAGTGCAGGGCGCCGATCCGCGGCGCATCCTGCTGATGACGTTTTCGCGCCGCGCGGCGAGCGAGATGGCGCGGCGGGTCGAGCGGATCGCCGGCCAGGCACTCGGCATCGATGCGGCCGCGGCGGCGCTCGACTGGTCGGGCACGTTCCATGGCATCGGGGCGCGGCTGCTCCGCGAATACGCGCCGCACGTCGGGCTCGATGCGGCGTTCACGATCCACGACCGCGAAGATTCCGGCGACCTCATGAATCTCGCGCGGCACGAGCTCGGCTTCTCGCACATGGAGAAGCGGTTTCCGACCAAGGGCACGTGCCTCGCCATCTACTCGCGCGCCGTCAACGAGCAGGCGGAGCTCCGCGCCGTGCTGATGCGTGCGTTCCCGTGGTGCATCGCGTGGGTCGAGGAATTGACGACGCTGTTCAAGGCGTACGTCGAGGCGAAGCAGACGCAGAGCGTGCTCGATTACGACGACCTGCTGCTCTACTGGGCGGCGATGCTGGAAGAGCGCGTCATCGCCGAGGACATCGCGGCGCGCTTCGACCACGTGCTGGTCGACGAATACCAGGACACCAATCGCCTGCAGGCGTCGATCCTGATGGCGCTGAAGCCGGACGGGCGAGGCCTGGCAGTGGTCGGCGACGACGCGCAGTCGATCTATTCGTTCCGCGCCGCGACGGTGCGCAACATTCTCGATTTTCCGAAGGCGTTCGCGCCGGAAGCTCAAATCGTGACGCTGGCGCAGAACTATCGCTCGTCGGGCGCGATCCTTGCCGCGTCCAACGCCGTTATCGGGCTCGCCGAGGAACGCTACACCAAGGACCTGTGGACCGATCGCGGTGCCGGCGAGAAGCCGGCGATCGTAGTGGTCGCCGACGAAGGCGCGCAGGCGCGCTACGTCGCCGACCGCGTGCTGGCGGAGCGCGAGGCCGGCAGCGCGCTGAAGGCGCAGGCGGTGCTCTTCCGCGCCTCGCACCACAGCGGGCCGCTGGAGATCGAGCTGACGCGGCGGAACATTCCGTTCGTCAAATACGGCGGCCTGAAATTTCTCGATGCGGCGCACGTCAAGGACGTGCTGGCCGTCCTGCGCTTTGCCGAAAACCCGCGCGACCGGGTGGCGGCGTTCCGCGTGCTGCAGTTACTGCCGGGCGTCGGTCCTGCGACGGCGGGCGATTTTCTGAACCGGCTTGGCGACACGACTTCGCCGGCTGAGGTCTTCGCTGCCTACCAGCCGCCGGCGCGGGCGGCGGACGACTGGCCGGCGTTCGCCGCTCTCGCGGCGGGTCTGCGCGGCCGGCAGGCGGACTGGCCGACCGATCTCCAGCGCGTGCGCATCTGGTACGAGCCGCACCTGGAGCGGATGCACGAAGATGCCGTGATCCGGCGCAACGATCTCCTGCAGCTCGAGCAGATCGCCGCCGGCTATCCGTCGCGCGAGCGGTTCCTGACCGAGCTGACGCTCGATCCGCCGGATGCGACCGGCACGCAGGCGGCGCCGCCGCTGGTCGATGAGGATTACCTGATCCTGTCGACCATCCATTCGGCCAAGGGGCAGGAGTGGAAGTCGGTGTATGTGCTGAACACGGTCGATGGCTGCATTCCGTCCGACCTCGCCGCCGAGACGACGGCGGAGCTGGAGGAGGAGCGGCGGCTGCTTTACGTGGCGATGACGCGGGCGAAAGATTCGCTGTCGCTGATCGTGCCGCACCGGTTCTACGTGACGCAGCAATCGCGCGGCGGCGACCGGCACATGTACGCGCAGCGGACGCGCTTCATCCCGGAACAGATCCTCGACCGGTTCGAGCCGCGGCTGTGGCCGCCGGCGGTGCCCGGCGAGGCGGCGCGACGTACGCTGCCGCCGGTCGATCTCGGCGCGCGGATGCGCAAGCGCTGGGGCTAGGCGCGCTTTTCCGGCGGCCTTTCCAGCGCTTGGGCGACGAAATACGCGGCGATCGCCAGCACGACGTAGATCGGGATCATCACCTGCGCGGCATGAAGCCCGGCGTGATCTGCAAACGTGCCGAGCAAGGGCGGGCTGAGCAGGATTGCGAGACCCGGCGCGACGATGGCGCGCGCCGAAGCGCGGTCGCTGGCCTCGCCCGCCGTGTTCATGGCGAAGCCGAGGATAAGCGCGAACAGGTTGGCCGTGCCGAGGCCGATGACGAACAGCCCGGCGATCGCCACCGCCGGCCACTCGGCGCCACCCCAATACGCGGCAAATCCAACCAGCACCGTTACCATCGCGCCGAAGAACAGCGTGCGCGTCGAATAGATGCGGAACAACCGGACGCCGACGGTACGGCCGATGAGCATCGCCGCAAAGAAAGCGCCCGCGCCGGCGGCCGCGGCCGGCGTCGACAGGCCAACGACCTTGGCGAGGTAGCTCGGCGCCCAGAGCAGGCCGGCGAATTCCAGTGCGACGGCAAACGCCAGCATCGTGAAGTAGGCCCAGTAGGCTGCCGGCAGCTTGCCGGAGATGGCCTCGCGGGTGCGCCGGGCCGGCGGCACCGGCACATTGATGAAGCCGAGAACGATCGCCACGCCGACGGCGGTGCCGAGCAGCATCGAGACCCGCCAGTCCCAGCCCAGCCATGTCGCCGAGGCGACGACGAGCGGGCCGACGATGGCGAAGACGTAGCAGAGCGCGTTGGACTCGGCGTAGGCGATGTCGCGACGCGGGCCGTGCAGATCGAACAGGATCGCCGAGACCATCGCCGGGATGAAGGCACTGAACAGACCGATGACGAGGCAGGCGCCGACGCTTTGCCAAGCGGCGCCTGCGAGGCAAAGCAACAGCGCACCGAGCGCGGCGCCGAGGACGCCGACGGCGAGGACATTGGTGCGGCCAAGGCGCCGCACGATGCGCTCGCCACCGAAGCCGGCGACGAAGGCTCCGACCGCGATCGCCGAGGAATGCAGGCTGACTTCGCCGTAGGTCAACCCGAGGTCGGCCTTAAGGAAAGGCAGAATGTTACCCTGCGAGGTCACCAGATAGGTCTGGTAGGCGAGCGACAGGTACGCGTACCAGGTGACGCGATCGCGCGTCAGACCGACGTTGGCCGCGGCAACCTCCGAAATTGCGTTCATTCGCCATGGTCCGCGTGGGGAACGTCGGCACGCTATACGGGTTTCCCCAGGGCCGCGCCACGCCTAAGTATGGGCCTCGATGCAAGCTTTTGCCGCCCTCCTCGACCGGCTGGTGCTAACCCCGCAGCGGAACGCCAAGCTCCGCCTGATGGTCGATTATTTCCGCGTGACGCCCGACCCCGATCGCGGCTATGCGCTGGCCGCGCTGACCTCGGAACTCGACATCCCGAGCGTCAAGCCGGCGATGCTGCGTGCGCTGGTCGAGGGCCGCGTCGACGGCGTGCTGTTCGCCTACTCCTACGACTACGTCGGCGACCTTGCCGAGACGATCTCGCTGATCTGGCCGGCGCGGCACGGCGCCAACCGCGCGCCGGAACTCCGCGAGGTGGTCGAGCGGCTGCAGGCGGCGTCGCGGAGCGAGGGGCCGAAGCTGGTCGAGCAGTGGCTCGATGCGCTCGATGCCACGGCGCGCTGGGCGCTGATCAAGCTGGTCGTCGGCGGTCTGCGCATCGGCGTGTCGGCGCGGCTGGCGAAGCAGGCGCTCGCCGATCTCGGCGGCAAGCAGATCAACGAGATCGAGGAAGTCTGGCACGGCGTGGCGCCGCCGTATGTGGAACTCTTCGCGTGGCTTGAGGGAAAAGGCGCGCGGCCGGAGTCGACGGTGAAGGCGCCGTTCCGTCCGGTGATGCTGTCGCACGCCATCTCGGACGACGAGCTTCTCAGGATCACGCCCGATACTTACGCGGCGGAATGGAAGTGGGATGGCATCCGCGTGCAGGCCGTCAACGACGCCGGCACCAAGCGGCTCTACACGCGCACCGGCGACGACATCTCGCACACGTTCCCGGATCTCGTCGATGGGCTGGATGTGGAGGGCGCGATTGACGGCGAGCTGCTGATCGGCGCGTATGGCGACGCCGGATTTGCCCTCGGCTCCTTTGCCGACCTGCAGCAACGGCTGAACCGGAAGACGACCTCGGCGAAGCTGATGGAGTCGCACCCGGCGTTCCTGCGCGCCTACGACTGCCTGATCGACGGGACGGAAGACGTGCGTCCCCTCGCCTTCCGTGAGCGGCGGGCGCGGCTGGAGAAACTGGTGGGGCGGTCGCTGGCCAAGCGCATCGACCTGTCTCCGCTGCTCGCCTACGCCAACGGCGAGGAGCTCGCGGCGCTGCGCGGCGCGCCGCCCGACGCCGTCATCGAAGGCGTGATGCTGAAGCGATGGGACTCGGTCTACGAGCCCGGGCGGCCGAAGGGCCCGTGGTTCAAGTGGAAGCGCGATCCGCACATCGTCGATGCGGTCCTGATGTACGCGCAGCGCGGGCACGGCAAGCGCTCGTCGTATTATTCCGACTACACCTTCGGCGTCTGGCATCCGGGCGAAGGCGGCAGCGACGAACTGGTGCCGGTCGGCAAGGCGTATTTCGGATTCACCGACGAAGAGCTGGTCGAGATCGACAAGTTCGTGCGCAACAACACGATCAACCGCTTCGGGCCGGTGCGCGAGGTCGTGCACGAGGCGACGAAGGGACTGGTGCTCGAGGTCGCGTTCGAGGGGCTGGCGCGATCCGGCCGGCATAGGTCGGGCATCGCGATGCGCTTCCCGCGGATCGCGCGGCTGAGGTGGGACAAGCCGCCGTCGGAGGCGGACCGGCTGGAGACGCTGGTGAAGCTGATCCGGGAATAGTGCTTGGGCGTCTCCTCCCCTCAATGTCATCCCCCGGCTTGACCGGGGGACCTCTCCCCCACGCTCAGGGGATGAAAGTGGTCCTCCGGTCGGCGCTGCGCGCCGCCGAAAGATGACAAAAAGAAAAAGGCGCCGAGGTCAACCGCCAGTGAAGCCCACGACGCTCTCTGGGCTGGCAGGACTGAACGCCCGAAAATGCTTCGACAGCTTCAGGCCCTGCGCCTGATAGTTCGAGCCGAGGTCGTCGCCGTAGAGTTTCTTCGGCCGCTCGGTGAGCCGCTCGTATACGAGGCGGCCGACGACTTGCCCGTCCTCGAGGATGAACGGCACCTCGTGGCTGCGCACTTCCAGCACTGCCTTGCTCCCTGCCCCGCCGGCGGCGGAGTGGCCGAAGCCCGGATCGAAGAAGCCAGCGTAGTGGACGCGAAACTCGCCGACCAGCGGATCGAACGGCACCATCTCGGCGGCGTAGTCGGGCGGCACGTGCACGGCCTCGCGCGACACCAGGATGTAGAACTGATCGGGATCGAGGATCAGTTCGCGGCTCCTGTGGCGCGCGATCGGCTCCCAGAACTCGGCGGGGTCGTTCACGGCGCGCTTGTCGACGTCGATCACCGCCGTGTGGCGCTTGGCGCGGTAGCCGACGATGCCGTCGGTGCCGCTCAAGTCGATCGTGACGGTGATGCCGTTCGATATGGTCGGGCCGCCGGCGACCAGCGTCTCCTTCTGGTGCAGGATCAGCAGCGCGGCATCGTCGAGGCGGGCCTCGCCGCGGCGGAAGCGCATCTGCGACAGGCGCGAGCCAGCGCGTACCAGCACCGGGAAGGTGCGCGGGCTGACCTCGAGATAGAGCGGACCGCGGTATCCGGCCGGGATGGTGTCGAACTCGCGCGCCTGGTCGGTGATGACACGGGTGAAGACATCCAGGCGGCCGGTGGAGGATTTCGGATTGGCGGCGGCGGCGATCTCCGCCGGCAGCGCCAGCGCCTCCATCAGCGGCACGATGTAGACGCAGCCGACCTCCAGCACCGCGCCTTCGGCGAGGCTGAATTCGTGCAGCTTCACGGTCTCCAGGCGATCGGCAACGGTCCGCCTCGGCCCGGGCAGGAAGCTGGCGCGAACGCGATAGGCCTTTTCTCCCAGGCGGAGATCGAGGCTCGCGGGCTGGACCTGGTCGGCGTCGGGCTCGCGCGGCGCGCGGATCGCGCCGGTTGCGAAAAGTGCACGGATCGCCTCGCCCGGAAGGATGCCTGTCGCCTCAGCCATGGCGGCAGCGTTAAACCATGGGGCGATTGACGCCAAGTTCGGATGTGCCTATGACCACAGCCATTCCGTGGTCATTTGAGCCGGCCGGCTTGCAGCCACGTTAAAGAAATCGCTAAAGAGGCCGGAAGGGATGACACCCGACCCGGCCGAAGGCCGGGTTTTTTGTTGGGAACCATCCGATGGCCAAGACGCCGAAGAAAAAGACTCTCCGCCCCGCGACGCAACTCGTCCACGGCGGCATCCTGCGCTCGCAGTTCGGCGAGAATTCCGAGGCGCTGTTCCTGACGCAGGGCTACGTCTACGACAGCGCCGAGCAGGCAGCGGCGCGCTTCAAGGGCGACGAGCCCGGCTTCATCTATTCGCGCTACAACAACCCGACGCTGGCGATGTTCGAGGAGCGCATGCGGCTGCTCGAGGGCGCCGGTGCGGCACGCGCCACGGCGAGCGGCATGGCGGCGGTCACCGCGGTGTTCCTGTCGTCGCTGAAATCGGGCGACCACGTCGTCGCGGCGCGGGCGCTGTTCGGCTCGTGTCTCTACGTCGTGCAGGATCTCCTGCCGCGCTACGGCATCACGTCGACGCTGGTCGACGGCTCGGACCTCGCGGCGTGGAAGAAGGCGGCGAATAAGAACACGAAGCTGTTCTTCCTCGAAAGCCCGACCAATCCGACGCTGGAGGTCTACGACATCGCGGCGATCGCCGAGATCGCGCACAAGGCCGGCGCCAGGCTGGTCGTCGACAACGTGTTCGCGACGCCGATCCTGCAGCAGCCGCTGCAACTCGGCGCCGACATCGTCGTCTATTCGGCGACCAAGCACATCGACGGCGGCGGCCGGGTGCTCGGCGGCATCATTCTCGCGGATGAGGCGTTCATCGCCGACAACGTGCACACGTTCCTCAGGCAGACCGGGCCGTCGCTGTCGCCGTTCAACGCGTGGGTGCTGCTCAAGGGGCTGGAGACGCTGGCCGTGCGGGTCGAGCGGCAGACGGCGACCGCCGCGAAACTTGCCGACGTGCTCGCCGCGCATCCGAAGGTGACGCGTGTGCTCTACCCCGGCCGCAAGGATCACCCGCACTACGCGCTGGCCAAGCGCCAGATGAAGGGCGGCTCGACGTTGATCGCGTTCGAGGTCAAGGGCGGGCAGAAGGGCGCGTTCAAGGTCGCCAATGCGCTGCAGGTGACGCGCATCTCGAACAACCTGGGCGATGCCAAAAGCCTGATCACGCATCCATCCACGACAACGCACCAGCGGCTCAGCGAGGAGGTGCGCCTCGGCCTCGGCATCACGCAGGGAATGTTGCGGCTTTCCGTCGGTCTCGAGGATGCCGACGACCTCGCCGAGGATCTGACGCAGGCGCTCGACCGGCTGAAATGATTGACGGGATTCGCGCCCGCCCATAAACAAACGTCATGTATCGCGAGACCACGCGTGCCATCCAGGTGACCGTCGAGCCGAGCTTCGTCGAGGGGGAATCCTCGCCGGAGGAAGGCCACTATTTCTGGGCCTACAAGATCGAGATTCAGAACCTCGGTCCGGAGGTGGTGCGGTTGCGCTCGCGGCACTGGCGGATCACCGACGCCAACGGCAAGATCGAGGAAGTGCGCGGGCCGGGCGTCGTCGGCAAGCAGCCGGTGCTGAAGCCCGGCGAGACGTTCGCCTACACCAGCGGCTGTCCGCTCACGACGCCGTCGGGGATCATGGTCGGCACCTACCAGATGCAGGCGGAGAACGGCGAGCTGTTCTCGATCGCGATTCCGGCGTTCTCGCTCGACCTGCCCGACGCGCCGCGGACGATGAACTGACCGGCGCGCGATGTCGCCGGAACACGCGCGCTTCCTCGCCGAATTCGGCATCGGTCCCGACGACCTGATCGGCGAAGGCGGGGAATCCTTCGTCTATGCGCTGGGCGCGGACGCGGTGCTGCGCCTGCCGAAGCATCCGAATTTCGACGGCCAGAGCCGCGAGCGGCTGCAGGTGTTCCTGGAGCACATCGCCGGACGCATGCCGTTCGCGACGCCGGAGATTCTGGAGATAGGGCACGACGAGGCGTGGACCGTGGAGCGGCGACTGCCCGGCCGCTCGATGCTGGAGATTCTGCGCACCATCGACGACGACCGGCGCGACCGCGCGTTCCGCAACTATGTCGCGGCGATGGATGGCTTTAGCGCCATCCGGCTCGATGCGTTTCCCTACGGACACCTGCTCGCCAAGGCGCCGGTGACGGCCGACGACTGGCGGACGTTCCTGTGGGAGTCGCTGATCGGGTTCCGCACGAAGAACCGTGTCGCCATCGCGCATGAGGCCGGCGATCCGTATGCGCTGTTCGAGGTCGCCGCGGAGATGATCGCGGCGCTGCCGACATGGCCAAGCAAGGTGCTGGTGCACGGCGACTACTTCCCCGGCAACGTGCTGCTCGACGATAATCTCAACGTCTCGGCGGTGCTCGACTTCGGCGCCTACACGACATGCGGCGACCCGACGCTCGATCTGGCGGTGTCGTACCTGACGCTGGAACTGATCGAGGAATGCACGGCGGACGACGCGCGCTTCGTCCGCGACCTGATCGTGGAGCGGCACGGGGAGGAGATCATGCCGGCGCTGCGTTTCTATCGCGCGTATCTCGCCTTCTCGATGGCCGACCCGGCGAACACGGCGCCGCCCTACCCCAAGCTTTATGGGTGGGCGACGGCGATGTTGAAGTTGTTGGCGGCGGACAAGTTGCCGACGTAACCCGGCCGAGAGACATCCCCTCCCGCAAGGGGAGGGCTCAGGTGGAGTTTGTTGGAGCGTGGTGTTTCCGCGCGACGAACCCTGCCCTTGCGGGAGGGTCAAAACGCCGGAGGCGTTTTGGGGAGGGGTGTCTCTCAGCCAAACTCGGCCGGATCGAACCCATACTTCGTGCCGCAGAATTCGCACGTCACCGAGATGGCGCCGTCTTCGGTGCTCTCGCTGATCTCGTCGGCGCTGAAGGTCGCGAGCACGCCGCTGATCTTTTCGCGCGAGCAGGAACATTCGTCGCGCACCTGCATCGGCGTGAAGACCCGGACGCCGCGTTCGTTGAACAGGCGGTAGAGCAGGCTCTCGACCGGCACGGCAGGGTCGGTCAGCTCGTCGTCCTGGATGGTTTCGGCGAGCGAGCGCGCCTCGACCCAGGCGTCGTCTTCGTCGGAGCTATCCACGCCGCGTCCCTCGGGCGCGTCGCCGCCGGGCAGGTCGCGCTGGCGCATGCGCTCGGGCGCGTCGGGCAGGAATTGCACGATCAGCCCGCCGGCGCGCCAGGAGTGGCGCATGACGCCGCCCTCGCGCGACTGCAACTCAGCCACGGCGAGGCGGACGCGCGTCGGGATCTGCTCCGACTGGCGGAAATAGGTGTGCGCGACTTCCTCGAGGCTTTCGCCTTCCAGCGGCACGACGCCCTGGTAGCGGCTGTCGGACGGGCCCTGGTCGATGGTCATCGCCAGCGTGCCGTTGCCGAGCAGCGCGCCCGGCGTTACGGCGCCCGAGGCTTCAGCGGCGGCGACGTCTTCCTTGTTGAAACGGGCATACGCGCGGATGGCGCCCGAGGTGCGGTAGTCGACGACCAGCATATCGACCGGGCCGGAGGTCTCGGTCTGCAGCGTGAAGCGGCCGTCGATCTTGAGCGAGGAGCCGAGCAGGACGGCGAGCACGATCGCCTCGGCCAGCAGGCGCGACACCGGCGCGGGATAGTCATGGCGCGCGATGATGGCGTCGAGTTCGGGGCCCATCTGGATGGCGCGGCCGCGCACGTCCAATGCCTCGACCACGAACGGGCGGACGGCGTCGTCGCCGGCGGGGCTCAGCAGGTCGTCTGACTCAAACGCAACGCTCATGCCTTGCCCTCCAGCGCCCAGAGCAGGATCGCCTTCTGCGCGTGCAGGCGGTTTTCGGCCTCGTCGAAGACGACCGACTGCGGGCCGTCGATGACGTCGGCGGTGACTTCCTCGCCGCGGTGGGCGGGCAGGCAGTGCATGAAGATCGCGTCCGGCTTGGCGCGGCCCATCAGCCGCGCGTTCACCTGATAGGGCATCAGCATGTTGTGGCGGCGCTCGGCCTCGGCGTCGCCCATCGAGACGAACGTGTCGGTGACGACGCAATCGGCACCGGACGCCGCGGTTTCGGCGTTGGTGCCGAGCGCGATGTCGCCGCCGTTGTCCTTCGCCCACGCGATCAGCCGCGTGGCGGGCGCCAATTCCGGCGGCGTCGCGATGCGCAGCGGGAAGCCGAGCTTGGCGGCGGCGTGGACCCACGAGGTCAGCACATTATTGCCGTCGCCGACCCAAGCGATCGTCTTGCCCGCGATCGGGCCCTTGTGCTCCTCGAAGGTCATGACGTCGGCCATGATCTGGCAGGGATGCGACAGACGGGTCAGGCCGTTGATCACCGGCACAGTCGCGTTGTCGGCGAGCTCGCGCACCATGCCGTGGTCGAGGGCGCGGATCATGATGGCGTCGACGTAGCGCGACAGAACCTTGGCGGTGTCGGACGGAGTCTCGCCGCGGCCGATCTGCATCTCGCTACCCGACAGCACGATGGTCTCGCCGCCGAGGTCGCGCATGGCGACGTCGAAGGAGACGCGCGTGCGGGTCGATTGCTTGTCGAAGATCATCGCCAGCGTCTTGCCGGCGAACGGCTTCGGGGCGGCGGCCGTGCGGCGCGTCGCCTTCAGCTTCACCGCGTCGGCGAGAATGCCGCGGAGCGTCGCCGCGTCGAAGTCGGCGATGTCGAGGAAGTGGCGAGGCATCGCGTCACCTACCCCGCCTTCGCGACGGGCTGGGCACGCGCGACGGCTGTCAGCGCAGTCTCGAGGCGGGCGATCGCCTCGTCGATCTCGGCATTGGTGACGATCAGCGGCGGCAGCAGGCGGACGACGTTCTCGCCGGCGGGCGCGCCGAGGATGCCGGCATCGCGCATCGCGGCGACGACATCGGCGACCGGCGCGACACAGCGCAGGCCGGACAGCAGGCCCTCGCCGCGAACCTCGGCGACGACGCCGGGGTGGGAGTCGACGAGGCCGGCAAGCCGCTGCTTCATGTAGATGCCAACGTCGCGGACGTGCTCGAGGAAGGCTTCGTCGGCGACGACGTCGATCAGCGCCTTGCCGACCGCCATCGCCAGCGGGTTGCCGCCGAAGGTCGAGTTGTGCATGCCAGGCGTCATGCCCTTGGCGGCCTCGGCCGTCGCGAGGCAGGCGCCCAGCGGGAAGCCGCCGCCGATGCCCTTGGCCACCGTCATGACGTCCGGCTCGATGCCCGACCATTGGTACGCGAACAGTTTTCCCGTGCGGCCGACGCCCGACTGCACCTCGTCGTAGACCAGCAGCAGGCCGTGCTTCTCGCACAGCTCGCGGAGCTCGCGCAGGAACGCCGTCGGGACGAGGCGGACACCGCCTTCGCCCTGGATCGGCTCGATCATGATCGCGGCCGTTGCCGGCGTGATCGCGGCGGCGACGGCCTTGATGTCGCCGAACGGAACCTGGTCGAAGCCATCCGGCATCGGCGCCATGCCTTCGGAATACTTAGCGCTGCCCGTGGCGCTGAGCGCGGCCAGCGTGCGACCGTGGAAGGCGCCGGCGAAGGTAATGATCCGGTTCTTCTCGGGATGGCCGCTCACGAAATGATAGCGGCGCACGGTCTTGATGGCGCACTCGACCGCCTCGGCGCCGGAGTTGCCGAAGAAGACCTTGTCGGCGAACGTCAGCGCCACGAGCCTGGCGGCGAGCGCCTCCTGCTCGGGGATCTGGTAGAGATTGGAAACGTGCCAGAGCTTGCCGGCCTGGTCGGTCAGCGCCTTGACCAGCACCGGATGGGCGTGGCCCAGCGCGTTGACCGCGATGCCGGAGGAGAAATCCAGCAAACGGCGGCCGTCGGTGGTCTCCAGCCAGGCGCCCTCACCGCGCGCGAAGGCAACCGGGGCGCGCGCGAAGACGCCGTAAAGCGGAGAGTTTTCCGGGGCTTTGTCGGTTGCTTTGTCGGTTACTGGGGCCATGACGTGCGGTTCCAAAAGGCAAAAGTGCCGCCCGCTTGTCAGCCACGGGCAGCACCTCTATCGCGCGTATATCGGCGTCCGGCCCTTGCCTGTCAACGGTTCCGGGCGGTTTCAGCCGCCCTTGTCGCGCTCGGCGACGGCCTTGGCAGCGGCGCCGTCCGCGTTGCCGGAAAGCCGGAGGCCGAATGCCTCGACCAGCGTCTTACCAACGACCAGCAGTGCCAGCGTGGCGATGCTGCCGCCGGTGAGCATGGCCAGCCAGCCGCCGAAGATGATCGCGACCTGCATCACGACGATGCGGGTGTAGAGGCCGGTGAGCACGTCGCGGTCGGCCTCCGGGTCGGGTTCACCCAATATCAGTGGGCGGAGCGTGTACCAGCCGCGTACGACGAAAAGGATGCCCAAGGGGAGCCAGAGGCCGGTGCCCAGCACGATCTGCGACACGAACTCGGCCGGTCCGTGGATGCTCGCCGCCCAGACGCCGGCGAAGAGCGACCAGAGGAAGAGGAAGTGCACCGTCATGAAGATGCCGGCGTGGACCGTGAGGAAGAGCGCCGCGCCAATGCCGCTGACCGGCTGGGTCGCGCCGACCTTGGCGGTGGCCGCATCGCGTTCAGGCCGCGGCATGATGAGGACGCGGACCATCGTCCAGAAGCAGATGACCGCCGTCTCCAGCCAGTAGAGTATGAGCAGGACGAAGACGTCCCAGCCCCAGAAGACGACGCCGGCGAGCGGCACCAGGTTGGCGACGATCAGGATCAGCGTCGACAGCGGCATCCGGCTTCAGCCTCCCTCCCCCCGACACATTCCGCGCCGCAGCGGGAAGTTTCACCCGTCTTCTCCCATCACGAACAGTGACAGTGCAATACCGCGCGCGAGGGTCACAGCAAGGCTCTGAACGATATCAATGCGTTGCGACTCGGTCGTTGCCGGCGCTGCCTGAAGTGCAGGCAGCACTTGGGGAAAACGGACTCATTTGCCGAGGTGTGTCCCACCGACTCTTGTCAGTGAGTCAAACGCCAGTGTAGCTTCCGCCGCATAGTTTTGGTGCGGCGGAATCCCTTAAGCGTCCCTGTATAGCGCGTAGCGTCGTCCTGAGGAGCGGACGGCGAGCGAGGATGGATTCGGATTCTGGCCGCGTGGCAACAGGGATGCGGCCCACATGAGCTGGACTGACGAACGGGTCGAGTTGCTCAAGAAACTCTGGAGCGAAGGTCTGAGCGCAAGCCAGATCGCCGGGCAGCTTGGCGGGGTTACCCGCAATGCCGTGATCGGCAAGGTGCATCGCCTGTCGCTGTCGGGCCGCGCCAAGCCGGTGTCGAGCAGCCCGCGCCCGCGGAAGGTCCGCAGCGCCTCGCCGCATCGGCCCGCGGCGCGACACTACATCTCCGGCAACACGGCGCTGAAGACGCACGCCTCGCCGGCGCCGCGCCGCCTGCCCGCGCCGGTGCCGATCGAGGACATCGTCGTCCCGATCCCGCTCAACATTTCGCTGCTGCAGCTCACCGACACGGTGTGCAAGTGGCCGAACGGCGACCCGGGCAACGAGAATTTCGGCTTCTGCGGCCACCCGAACTGGAACTCGCTGCCGTACTGCGAGTACCACAGCCGCGTGGCGTACCAGCCGGCCGACCGGCGGCGCGATCGGCGGGATTCGTACGGGACGTAGGTCGCGCGGGCAGCGTTCGCGGAGGCACGCGCGAACGGCGTTGTGGAGCATGCGCGGACGGAGCTTGCTGAGGCACACCCCTCCCCAAAACCGCTTTGCGGTTTTGGCCCTCCCGCAAGGGGAGGGCTCAAGCGGAGTTTGGTCGAACTCGGTGTTCCAGCGAGGATGAACCCTCCCCTTGCGGGAGGGTCAAACCGCCGAAGGCGGTTTGGGGAGGGGTGTCTTTCCTCCTCACCGCCCTCGTCCCCGCGAGGGCGGGGCCCAGTACACGCAGATATCCAGATTGGTCGCCTTCCGTGCCTCGCACGCGGCAACGATGGCTACTGGATCCCCGCCTTCGCGGGGATGACAACAGTGCGCGGTTAGCCGCTTACGCCGACTGCGCTGCGGCAAAATTTTCGTCGAAGGAGTAGCCCGAGCCCCGCACGGTGCGGATGGGGTCGCGGCCGCGGCCGAGCGCGCGGCGCAGGCGGCCGACGTGCACGTCGACCGTGCGCTCGTCGACGAAGACGTCCCTGCCCCACACGGCATCAAGAAGCTGGGCGCGGGAGAACACGCGGCCGGGGCTCTGCATGAAAAATTCGAGCAGGCGGAACTCGGTCGGGCCGAGGTGCAGCTCGCGGCCGGAGCGGCGGATGCGGTGGGTGTCGCGGTCCAATTCGATGTCGCCGGCCTTGAGGACCGTCGCGACCAGCTCGGGGCGAGACCGGCGCAGGATGGCGCGGACGCGGGCCATCAGCTCGGGCAGCGAGAATGGCTTGACGACATAGTCGTCGGCGCCGGTGGCGAGGCCGCGCACGCGCTCGGTCTCCTCGCCGCGAGCGGTCAGCATGATGATCGGCAACGCCTTGGTCGCCTCGCGCTGGCGCAGACGCCGGCAAAGCTCGATGCCCGAGATGCCGGGCAGCATCCAGTCGAGCAGCAGGAGGTCGGGGACGCTTTCGCGCAGCCGCGTCTCGGCGTCGTCGCCGCGCTCGACGCTGTCGACGACGTACCCCTCGGCCTCGAGATTGTAGCGGAGCATCAAGGAGAGCGCCTCCTCGTCCTCCACGATCATCACCTTTGGGGTCATAGGCACTCCGCCTAGTTCGCCTTGTACGGCACGGAGGTCAACGACGAGGTGTCCTGCTTCGGCCGGGCCTCGGTCAGCGTCTGTCCGGTGATCAGGTAGTGCAGGTTCTCGGCGATGTTGGTGGCGTGGTCGCCGATACGCTCGATGTTCTTGGCGCAGAAGAGAAGGTGGGTGCAGAACGTGATGTTGCGCGGATCTTCCATCATGTAAGTGAGCAGCTCGCGGAAGAGCGAGGTGTACATCGCGTCGATCTCGTTATCGCGCTCCCACACGTTGCGGGCAGCGGCGAGATCGCGGCTGGCGAAGGCGTCGAGGATTTCCTTGAGCTGGGTGAGGCTCAGCTCGGCCATGTGCTCGACGCCGGCGACCAGGCGCTGCGAGCCGAAGTTCGACTCGATGGCGATGACGCGCTTGGCGGTGTTCTTGGCGAGGTCGCCGACGCGCTCGAGGTCGTTGGCGATGTGGATCGCGGCCATGATCTCGCGGAGGTCGCGGGCCATCGGCTGGCGCCGCGCGATCAGCGATACCGCGCCTTCCTCGATCTCGCGCTGCAGCCGGTCGATGCGCTCGTCCGAGGCGATGACGCGCTGCGCCTTGTCGATGTCGCGCAGGACGAGGGCGCTGACGGCATCGGCAACGTTCTGCTCGGCCAGGCCGCCCATCTCGGCGATCTTCTGCGCCAGGCCGTTAAGCTCGTCGTCGAAGGAAGTGACGATATGTTCCGACATCGCTCTGGTGCTTTCCTAGCGGCTCAGCCGAAGCGGCCGGTGATGTAGTCCTGGGTACGACGGTCGCTCGGGGCGGTGAAGATCTTGTCCGTCTCGTCGAACTCGACCAGCTCGCCGAGGTACATGAACGCGGTCTTGTCGGAAACGCGGGCCGCCTGCTGCATGTTGTGGGTGACGATGACGATCGTGTAGTCGGTCTTCAGTTCGTCGATCAGCTCCTCGATCTTGGAGGTCGAGATCGGGTCGAGCGCCGAGCACGGCTCGTCGAGCAGCACGACGTCGGGCTTCGCCGCGATGGTGCGGGCGATGCACAGGCGCTGCTGCTGGCCGCCGGAGAGCGAAAGGCCGTTGGCGCCGAGCTTGTCCTTGACCTCGGTCCACAGGGCCGCCTTGCTCAGCGCCGCCTCGACGCGATCCTGCAGCTCAGCGCGCGAGACGCGCTCGTAGAGCTGGATGCCGAAGGCGATGTTGTCGAAAATCGTCATCGGGAACGGCGTCGGCTTCTGGAACACCATGCCGACCTTGGCGCGGAGCAGGTTCAGGTCCTGGCCCGGATTGAGGATGTTCTGGCCGTCGAGCAGCACCTCGCCCTCGGCGCGCTGGCGCGGGTAGAGGTCGTACATGCGGTTGAGGACGCGAAGCAGCGTGGACTTGCCGCAGCCGGACGGGCCGATGAACGCCGTCACCTTGCGATCGTCCAAAGCCAGGCTGACACCCTTCAGGGCGAGCGAGTCGCCGTAGAAGAAACGCAGGTCCTTGATCGTGATCTTGGGCATGCCGGCGGCGGCCATCGCGGCGGGCGCGGTGCCGGTGGCGCTCGTGTAGGCGGCGTTGGTCATTTCGACGCTCCAATGTTCGACAGGAGGCGCGCCACGATGTTGAGCGTGAGCACGGCAAAGGTGACAATCAGTGCGCCGGTCCAGGCGAGCTGCTGCCAGTCGGGGTAGGCCGAGAGGGCGAACCGGTAAATGGTCACCGGCAGGTTGGCGATCGGCTCGTTCGGGTTAAGGCTCCAGAACTGGTTCGACAGCACGGTGAAGAGCAGCGGGGCCGTCTCGCCGGTGATGCGGGCGATGGCGAGCAGGACGCCGGTGACGATGCCGGACAGAGCCGAGCGGTAGGCGATCGAGACGATCATCTTCCAGCGCGGGGCGCCGAGCGCGGCGGTCGCCTCGCGCAGCGTGTTCGGGACAAGCGCCAGCATGTCCTCGGTGGTGCGCACGACGACCGGGATCACCAGCATGGCGAGCGCGATGCCGCCGGCCCAGCCCGAGAAGTGGCCGGTCGGCACGACGACGATCTGATAGACGAACAGGCCGACGACGATCGACGGCGCCGAGAGCAGGATGTCGTTGATGAAGCGGACGACCGAGGTGATCGGCGAGTAGCGGCCGTATTCGGCCATGAAGGTGCCGGCGAGGATGCCGATCGGCGTGCCGATGACGACGCCCATCGCCGTCAGGATCAGGCTGCCGACGATGGCGTTGGCGAGGCCGCCGACGCTGCCCGGCGGCGGCGTGCTGAGCGTGAACACGTTGAGCGAAAGGCCGCCGACGCCATTCCAGATCAGCGTCGCCAGGATGAGCACCAGCCAGATCGCCCCAAAGGCCGTCGCCGCGGCCGACAGGATCATCGCGACCTGACCGCCGATCCGGCGACGGTTGTAGATGGCCATCGATCTCATGTGCCGGACTTCTTCTCGAGGCGCATCAGCATGATGCGCGAGATCGCCAGCACGACGAAGGTGATGACGAACAGGATGAGGCCGAGGGTGATCAGCGACGAGGTGTAAAGCGTGCCGGTCGCTTCGTTGAACTCGTTGGCGATGGTCGCCGAGATGGTCGTGCCGGGCGCCAGGATCGAGGCGGAGATGCGGTGGGCGTTGCCGATGACGAAGGTGATCGCCATCGTCTCGCCGAGCGCGCGGCCGAGGCCGAGCATGACGCCGCCGATGATGCCGGTGCGCGTATACGGGATGACGACCTTGCGGATGACTTCCCAGGTCGTGCAGCCGAGGCCGAAGGCGGCCTCCTTGACGACCGGCGGGACGGTGAGGAACACGTCGCGCGTGATCGCGGTGATGAAGGGCAGCACCATGATCGCGAGGATCAGGCCGGCGGTGAACACGCCGATACCGTAGGGCGGGCCGCCGAAGACCATGTTGAGGCCGGGCACGTTGCCGAAGACGTCGATCAGGAAAGGCTGCAGCGTCTTCTGCAGGAACGGGGCGAACACGAACAGGCCCCAGATGCCGTAGATGATCGACGGGATGCCGGCGAGGAGTTCGATGGCGGTGCCGATCGGGCGGCGCAGCGCATGCGGGCAGAGCTCGGTGAGGAAGATCGCGATGCCGAGGCTCACGGGCACGCCGATCAGCATGGCGATGAACGCCGTGACGAGCGTGCCGTAGATCGGCGCGATGGCGCCGAACTTCTCGGTGACCGGGTTCCACGATTGGGTGGTGAGGAAATCGAAACCGAAGGTGCTGATCGCAGGGATCGAGCCGACCACCAGGGAAATGATCACACCGCTGAGGAGCAGGAGGACCGTGAGGGCCGCGACGAAGGTCGCGGCGCGGAAGATGCTGTCGCCGAGGGCGAACCGGCGCAGGGCAGAACCGCGGTCCTGCGCAGCCATGCTCATTTCGGTGGAGCCTCTCAATGCCGCCTCAGTCATTCCGCGCTCCGAAACTTCCTAGCCGATGCGGCACACATAAGGGAGAAGCTGAAACGCCCCCTCCACAAGGGAGGGGGCGCAAACAGTACAGTTTCAGGGATTACGAGCCGGCGTAGACCGGCTTGCCATCCTTGTCGAGGATGTCGGACTTCCACATCGCCTTGATGTCGTTGACGATTGCATCCGGGATCGGGATGAAGATCAGATCCTCGGCGAGCTTGTCGCCCTTGTCGTAGCCCCAAGCGAAGAACTTGAGAGCCTCGGCAGTGGCAGCGGCATCGTCCGGCTTCTTGTAGACGAGGATGAAGGTCGCGGCAGTCATCGGCCAGGTCTCGGCGCCCGGCTGGTTGGTGATGACCACGCCGTAGCCCGGCTGGCTCTTCCAGTCAGCGCCGGCAGCGGCAGCGGCGAAGGCAGCGGCGGTCGGAGCGACCGTCTTGCCGTCCTTGTTGACCATCTTGGTGTAGGTCAGCGTGTTGGCCGTGGCGTAGGCGTATTCGACGTAGCCGATCGAGCCCGCGGTCTGCGAGACGTTGGCGGCAATGCCGTCGTTGCCCTTGGCGCCGATGCCGACCGGCCACTCAACGGCCGAGTTCGCACCAACACCCGACTTCCAATCAGCACTGACGTCCGACAGGTAGGTCGTGAAGTTGAACGAGGTGCCCGACCCATCCGAGCGGTGGACGACGGCGATCGCCGTCGACGGGAGCTTGACGCCCGCGTTGAGCGCGACAATCGCCGGATCGTCCCACTTGGTGATCTTGCCCTGGAAGATGTCGGCGAGCGTCTTGCCGTCGAGTACGAGGTCGCCCGGCTTGATGCCTTCGAGGTTGACGATCGGCACGATGCCGCCGATCACGGTCGGGAACTGGGCGAGGCCGAACTTGTCGAGCTCCGCGCCGCTCAGCGGCGTGTCGGTGGCGCCGAAGGTCACGGTCTTGGCTTCGATCTGCTTGATGCCGGCGCCCGAGCCGACAGACTGGTAGTTCACGCTGTTGCCGGTCTCGGCCTTGTAGGCTTCAGCCCACTTCGAATAGACCGGGTTCGGGAAGGTCGCACCGGCGCCCGAGATATCGGCGGCGCTGGCGGCAGAAACGGAAAGCACGGCGGCAAAGCCGGCAGCAATGGCGAGGTTTGTAAATTTCACCTGGCCTCTCCCTGTTTTGGGGGTTTCGGAAACGTTGTCGCGCCGAACTGCGTGCGGAACTTCGCCCGCGGTCGTCGAACGACGCGGGGCGGACCCTAGGTTCGATGGATGATTGTCCTATGACGCTCGTGCGACAGTTCTAAGACACCCTAAGTGTCTCATCTATCTCACTAATTTTCGCGACATTAGAAAAGCGGGCGGACGTGGGCTGAGGGAACGTGACGGCGAACGTCGCCCCCTCCCCGAGCCGGCTGACGACGGTCAGACGAGCTAAGTGCCGGGCTAGAATATGCTTTACGATCGCGAGGCCGAGGCCGGTGCCGCGGTGGCGGCGGCTGTCCTCGACGTCGACGCGATAGAAGCGTTCGGTCAGCCGCGGGATGTGCTCGGACGGGATGCCGGGACCGAAATCGCGGATCGCGACCGACGGTCCGGCCGTGCCGGAACCCGGCGCAATCGTCACCTGCACGCGCTTGCCGGACTGGCCGTACTTGGCGGCGTTCTCGATCAGGTTTTCGAAGACCTGGGTGAGTTCGTCGCGGTCGCCGGTGACCTCGACCGGGTCCGGCGGCGCCTCGGTCTCGATGGTGACGCCGAGATCGCGGGCGAGCGGCTCGAGCGAGTCGACGACGTGGTTGACCACCGTGACGATGTCGATGCGGCCGGAGGGGCGGACGTGCGCCTTCATCTCGATGCGCGACAGCGACAGGAGATCGTTGACCAGGCGGCTCATGCGCTCGGCCTGCTCGCGCATGATGCCGAGGAAGCGCTCGCGCGCGGCCGGGTCGTCACGCGCCGGTCCCTGCAGCGTCTCGACAAAGCCGGCGAGGGAGGCGAGCGGGGTGCGCAGCTCGTGGCTGGCGTTGGCGACGAAATCGACGCGGACGCGATCGGCGTTCTTGCGCTCGCTCATGTCGTCAACGAGCAGCACGATCAGGTCGCCGGCGCCGAGCGGGGCGAACCACGCCGCGAACCAGCGCTCGGTCGGCACGCGCTCGGAGAACTCGACGCGCTCGGGCGCTCCGCCCTTGGCGACACGATCGAAGGCGGCGACGAGATCGGGCACGCGCAGGCGGAAGGTCAGCGCCTCGCCGACATTGATCGCGAACGCGGCGGCGGCGCGCTCGTTGGCGTAGCGGACGATGCCGCGGCGATCGAGGACGAAACACGGATCGGGCAGCGAGTCGGCGAAGAAGCGCACGCCGCCATCGAGCGACACGACGGGAACCGGCGGCGCCGCGATCGCCTTGATATCGTCTACCGGCGTGCGCGGCACGAAGGCGATGGCCGCGGCGACCACCGCGACGATGGCGACGCCGACAAGAGCGGAAACCGAGCCGGCGAGCGCCAGCAATGCCACGGCGGCGGCTGTGACCGCGATCACCCAACGCCCCTCGACCAGTCGCGCACCAAAGCGGGCGGCTGTAGTCTCGGGATAGGTGCCGGTAGTGGCCATTTCCTGCGGCTTCCCTCGCGGCGAAACGTCGCCGAACCGTGCCTCCGATTTGCCGCCGTGCCGTCGGAAACACTTAGCCAGGATATAGAATCGCCGAAGCTACGGCGGCAATGGGCGGAACCATGGTTAAGCGCGGCAAGGTGAAAAAGAAAAGACACAGCGGAAAAGGCGGCAAGGACGCCCTCGCCATCCCCGCCGTGATCCTGCCCGAGGAAGACGCCCCGACGATCAAGACCAAGGCCGGCTCGTTCGACCTGGAAGACCCGGTGCTGCCGGAATGGGTGGAGCGGCGGGCGCTCCAGTCGGGCGGCTATCCCTACGACGACGAGATGAAGGAGAAGCACTACGCGGCCGAGCTCGAGGTGCTCCAGGTCGAGCTCGCCAAGCTGCAGCTCTCGGTCAACGCCTCCGGCCAGCGGATCATCGCCGTGCTCGAGGGGCGCGATGCCGCCGGCAAGGGCGGCACGATCATGGCAATCCGCGAAAACATGAATCCGCGCCTGGTGCGCGACGTGGCCCTGCCCAAGCCGACCGAGGTCGAGCGCGGCCAGTGGTACTTCCAGCGCTACATCGCCGAGTTTCCGACCAAGGGCGAAATCGTCCTGTTCGATCGTTCCTGGTATAACCGCGCCGGGGTTGAGCCGATCATGGGGTTTTGCACAGATTCCGAGTGCCGGACCTTCTTGAACCAAGCGCCGATGCTCGAAAAGATGCTAGTCGATGACGGCGTGCTGCTGTTCAAGTTTTACCTGAACATCGGTCGCGAGATGCAGCTCAAGCGCTTCCACGACCGGCGGCACAATCCGCTCAAGATCTGGAAGCTGTCGCCGGTCGACTATGCGGCGCTGACGAAGTGGGACGCGTATACGAGGGCGTTGGGGGCGATGATCGAGGCGACACACCGGCCCGAGACTCCATGGACGATCGTCGCGGCGAACGACAAGAAGCGGGCGCACCTCGCGGTGATCCGCGCGATCCTCGGCGCGGTCGATTATCGCGGCAAAGACAAGTCGATCGTCGGTACGCCGGACAAGGCGATCCTCGGCGGCCCCAAGCTTCTCGACGCCTAGCCCCAAGAGCGCGATGACGGATTTCTACGCCCTCCTCAAGCAATCGATCCTCGACCGGGGAATCCGCTCGGCGGGCGATCGCGAGGAGGTCTACGCGCAGGCGCGGCGGGCGGTGATCAAGCAGCTCTGGGACTTCCGGCCGCCGCTTGCCGCCGACGAGATCGACATGCGGGTCGGCGCCTACGACAAGGCGGTGGAGCGCATCGAGGCGGACCTGCGTGTCACCTTCGCCAGTTCCGCGCCGCCGCCCAAACCATCGCGGGCCGTGGTGCCTGCCAAGCCGGCGCGCAAGGTGGCGCTGGAGGCGGTGCGCATGGCGACGTATGCGCCGAGCGCCCGCGGCCAGTCATCGGCGGCGCTCGCCGAATGGGCGCGCGAGCAGCCGGAATATGCCCCGGGCGTCCAGCGCGCCGCGGCCTACCAGCCGCCCCCGCCGATGGAGGAAGCGGCCAACGACGACTACTTCGAGGATGTCGCGTACGAGGAAGAGACGCGGCCCGCACCGGCGCGGCGGCGCGGCGAGGCGGACCGCTGGTCGGAGCCGCGGCGGACCGAGCCGCGGCGCATCACGCCGGCCTTCCCGCCGCTCAACGCCGCCAGCTACCTGTCGTGGCTGGGCACGCCCGAGCAGATCGTGCCGCGCCTGCTCGCCATCGCCATCGGCGCGCTGTTCATCCTGCTCGTCGGCGTCGGCGCCTTCATGCTCGGTGCCCACAGCCGGCAGGGCGTCACCGTCGATATCGGCGTGCGCCGCGAGGTGAGCGACGCCGCGACGGCAGCGCGCATCCCGCAGGACAACGTCAAGGTCGCGCAAAGCTACGCGGTGTTCGACGGGCGCGATCCGACCGTGTTCTCGACGACGCCGGATAATCCCGTGCGCTTCGACAACACCGACAAGTTCGCCCGCGTCTCGTCATCGACCAGCGCCGCCGGCGTCAAGGTGATGATCGGGCCGGGGCTGGCCGCGCGCCTCGCCGGCCACAACGTACGGGTCGTGATCGACGCGCGCTCGTCCACCGACTTCGGCGCCGCCAACATGCGCTTCGCCTACCAGAGCGGGCTCGCCATCAGCCACTGGCAGACGGCCAACCTCGGCGCCGACTACCAGTCGCTCGGCCTGCTGTGGCGCGTGCCGACGATGCGGACGGCCTCCACCGGCGACTTCCTGCTGATCGAGCCGGGCATCCCCGGCGACGGCACCGGCGCGGACATCCAGTCGATCCGGATCGACGTTCTGGCGTCGTAGGGATCGACGGGCGACGTTCCGGGGCTGCGGATAGCGGCGGGCGGGATCGCCGGCCCGATCTGATCGATGAAGGCGGGCCCCACCCACCACCGCTTCGCGGCGGTCCCCCCTCCCCGGAACGGGGAGGGATGGAGTATGCCGAACGGAACTCCGCTTGTCCCTCCCCTTTACGGGGAGGGGGGACCATGCCGAAGGCATGGTGGGTGGGGTACGCCGTATGCACGGAACTCGGCGCTGTCGCTCCCTTGGCGGTCGTGCACGCGGAGGCATACCCCTCCCCAAAACCGCGATGCGGTTTTGGCCCTCCCGCAAGGGGAGGGCTCAACAAGTGGAGTTTGTTGGAGCGTGTCGCTTCCACACGACGAACCCTCCCCTTGCGGGATGGTCCAGACGCCGAAGGCGTTTTGGAAGGGGTTTCCCGCCTCCGCCAGGAGCCTGCCTAGCGTCCGCCCAGATACGTCGCGCCGCCCAACCACGCCACGACGCGATCCGCCAGTTCCTCCGGCTCCGCCGCGGTCGTGTCCAGCCGCAGTTCCGCATTCAGCGGCGGCTCGTAGGGCGAGTCGATGCCGGTGAAGTTGCGGATCTCGCCGGCGCGCGCCTTCTTGTAGAGGCCCTTCGGATCGCGCGCCTCGGCGACCTCGATCGGCGCATCGACGAACACCTCGACAAACTCGCCCGGCTCGAGCAGTTCGCGCGCCATGTCGCGTTCGGAGCGGAAGGGCGAGATGAACGAGACGAGCACGATCAGCCCGGCGTCTACGAACAGCCTCGCGGCCTCGGCGACGCGGCGGATGTTCTCGACGCGATCGGCGTCGGTGAAGCCGAGATCGCGGTTCAAGCCGTGGCGGACGTTGTCGCCGTCAAGCAGATACGTGTGGCGGCCGAGAAGATGGAGCTTCTTCTCGACCAGGTTGGCGACGGTCGACTTGCCGGCGCCCGACAGGCCGGTGAACCACACCACGCACGGCTTCTGGCCGAGCGCGCCGGCGCGGACGTTCTTGTCGACGTCAAGCGCCTGCCAATGGATGTTGGTGGCGCGGCGCAGGCCGAAGCGGATCATGCCCGCCGCTACCGTGGCATTGCTGAAGCGATCGATGAGGATGAACGAGCCGGTGGCGCGGTTGTCGTCGTAGGGGTCGAAGGCGATCGGCTCGGCGAGCGAAAGGTTGCAGAGGCCGATGTCGTTGAGGTTCAGCGTCTTGGCCGCCAGCGGCTTGAAGGTGTCGTCGATGTCGACCTGATGCTTCAGCTCGCTGATCGCGGCGCCGACCGTGCGGCCGCCCGACTTCAACAGATACGAGCGGCCGGGGAGCAGCGCCTCCTCCGACATCCAGATGATGTGCGCGGCGATCTGGTCGGAGACGTCCGGCCGGCCCTGCGGCGGCGACAGGATATCGCCGCGGCTGACGTCGATCTCGCGGTCGAGGGTCAGCGTGATGGCATCGCCGGTGGTGGCGGACGGGCGGTCGCCGTCCATGGTGACGATGCGCGCGACGTTGGCGGTCTGGCCGGTGCGCGAGACGATGACAGCGTCGCCGGCGCGCACCGTGCCGGCGGCGATGGTGCCGGCGTAGCCGCGGAAATCGGCGTCGGGGCGATTGACCCACTGCACCGGCAGCCGGAAGGCGCTGAGGCCGGCGCCGCCTTCGACGTCGACGTTTTCAAGATACGGCAGCAGCGCCGGGCCCTTGTACCAGGGCGTGCGCTCGCTGCGTTCCATGACGTTGTCGCCGTGGCGGGCGGACATCGGGATGGCGGCGACGGAGCGGAAGCCGAGCGGCGCGGCGAAGGCGTTGAAGGCATCGCGGATTTCGGCGAAGCGGGTTTCGCTGAAATCGACGAGGTCGATCTTGTTCACCGCCAGCACGACGTGGCGGATGCCGAGCAGCGAGGCGATGTAGGCGTGGCGGCGGGTCTGCGTCAGGATGCCGGCGCGGGCGTCGACCAGCAGGATGGCGAGGTCGGAATTGGACGCGCCGGTCGCCATGTTGCGCGTGTACTGCACATGGCCCGGCGTATCGGCGACGATGAAGCGGCGGCGGTCCGTGGCGAAGTAGCGGTAGGCGACGTCGATGGTGATGCCCTGCTCGCGCTCGGCCTGCAGGCCATCGACCAGCAGCGCGAAATCGATGTTGGCGCCGTCGGTGCCGTACTTGTCGGAATCGTTCTTCAGCGTCGCGAGCTGGTCCTCGAACAGGCGCTTGGAGTCGTAGAGCAGCCGGCCGATCAGCGTCGACTTACCGTCGTCTACGCTGCCGCACGTGAGGAAGCGCAGCTCGCTCTTGCCCTCGTTGGCGGCGATGAAGGACGCAAAACCGTCGGGTTGCCCGGCGTTGTGGGCCATCAGAAGTAGCCCTCGCGCTTCTTCAGTTCCATCGAGCCGGCCTCGTCGTGGTCGATGAGGCGGCCCTGACGCTCCGAGGTTCGCGCGACAAACATCTCGGCCACGATCTCCGGCAGCGTCGCGGCATCGGACTCGACTGCGGCGGTGAGCGGGTAGCAGCCCAGCGTGCGGAAGCGGACGCGCTTCATCTCCGGCACTTCGCCGGGATTGAGCGGGATGCGATCGTCGTCGACCATGATCAACTGCCCGCCGCGGCGCACGACCGGACGCTCGGCCGCAAAGTAGAGCGGCACGATGTCGATCTTCTCGGCGAGGATGTATTGCCAGATGTCCAACTCGGTCCAGTTCGACAGCGGGAAGACGCGGATCGACTCGCCCGGCTTGACGCGCGTGTTGTAGAGCGACCACAGCTCGGGCCGCTGGTTCTTCGGGTCCCAGCCGTGGCTCGCCGAGCGGAACGAGAAGACGCGCTCCTTGGCGCGGCTCTTCTCCTCGTCGCGCCGCGCGCCGCCGAAGGCCGCGTCGAACTTGCCCTGATCCAACGCCTGCTTCAGCGCCTCGGTCTTCATGATCTGGGTGTAGAGCGACGATCCGTGCGTGAACGGATTGACGCCGCGGGCGACGCCGTCCTGGTTGGTATGGACGCGGAGATCGAGGTGATACTTCTTCGCCGTCTCGTTGCGGAAGCGGATCATCTCGCGGAACTTCCACGTCGTGTCGACGTGCAGCAACGGGAACGGCGGCGGCGCGGGATAGAACGCTTTCAGCGCCAGATGCAGCATGACCGACGAATCCTTGCCGATCGAATAGAGCATCACCGGCCGCTCGAAGGTCGCCACCACCTCGCGCATGATGAAGATGGCTTCCGCCTCGAGGCGGCGAAGGTGGGGCAGCGATTCAGCGGACATCGGGCCTGACTTTGGATTCTGGGCTTTGCCGGGATTTGCGCGGACCCTAGCCACAGGCGGCGCGGCGGCTCAAGCATGATGTGATGCATTTGCGGGCCGGAAGCCGCGGCTTTTGGCGCACGGGAGGCATTTGAGGGAAAGCCATGCCCTTCCTCGTCATTCCCGCGAAAGCCGGAATCCAGCTCATGCCGATGGAGCGCACGGTGACGGGTCGCGCTGGACCCCGGCTTTCGCCGGGTGACGGAGAGTGGAGGTGAAGGCGGAAGGAAGATTGACGAGGCGGCCGGCCCAGGAAGCAGGTCAGCCTTGCAGCGGATCGATCCCGCCAGTCGCGATGAACCACGGATTGCGGAACAGCTCGCCCTCGCGATTGCGGCCGTAGAACAGCGGCGTGCCATCGGTGGTGACGACGCGGCCGCCGGCGGCGCGCAGGATCGCTTCGCCGGCCGCGGTGTCCCACTGCATCGTGGTGCCCATGCGCGGGTAGAGGTCGGCTTTGCCCTCGGCGATAACGCAGAACTTCAGCGACGAGCCGCGGTTGATCAGTTCGCCGACGTCGAAGCGGCGGATGAAAGTGTCGGTCTCGGGCGTGCGATGCGAGCGGCTGGCGACCACGACGATCGGACCATCCGGCGCGGCACGCACGCGCATGGGCCGGCGCTCGCCGGCGACGCCGCCGGAAACTTCCGTGCGCCAGGCGCCGAGACCGACGGCGCCGGCGAACAGTTTTTTCGTCGCCGGGACGTAGATGACGCCGACCTCGGGCTTGCCGTTGCGGATCAAGCCGATGTTGACGGTGAAGTCGTTGCCGCCCTTCACGAACTCGCGCGTGCCGTCGAGCGGGTCGACCAGGAAGAAGGCGTCGCCGATCTCGGGGATGCGGCCTTCCGACACCGCCTCCTCCGCGACCACCGCGATGTCCGGCGCGATGCTCGCGAGGCGTGTCGTGATCTCGCGCTCGGCGGCGCGGTCGGCTTCGGTAACCGGCGAAGCATCGGCCTTGCGTTCGACGGAGAGGCCGCCGTCACGCACGGTGAGAATGATCCCGCCTGCGGCAATGGCGGCGGCGACGAGGGCGTCGATGAGGTCGGCGTCGTTGGGGAGGGTCATGACAAGCGCCCTCATAGCCCATGACGGGCAAAAAGAAAGCCCGCTCGGCCGAGCGGGCTTTCGAGGCGCGCCGCGTTCTGGCGGTCTTATGCCGCCATCAGCTTGGCCGGATCGGCGAATTCGAGGTGGAGCGCGTCGGCGACGGCCTTGTAGGTGATCTTGCCGGCGTGGACGTTGAGGCCGTCGCGGAGGTGCGGATCGGCGGCGATGGCGGCCAGGCCTTTCTCGGCGAGCGCGAGACCGAACGGGAGTGTCGCATTGTTGAGCGCGGCGCTGGAGGTGAGCGGCACGGCGCCCGGCATGTTGGCGACGCAGTAGTGGACGATGCCGTCGACGACGTAGGTCGGCTCGAGGTGGGTGGTGGCGTGCGAGGTTTCG